>CAMCHP010000128.1 GCA_945874695.1 Chryseobacterium gleum | reverse complement strand
ACCGGTGACTTGACGCTCACGCGTTAAGCGTTGTTCGGGTTATCGAGCGCAGCGCCAACCGCTTTGAAAGGGGGCATTAAGCAACCGGTTCTACCCAGTCACCGTGCGTTTTTATGAGCTCAATCAGCGCTTGCACAGCACCTGCTTCGGGCACGTTGCGCTCTACAACTTCTTTCTCTTTGTACAAGCTAATTTTGCCAACACCGGTGCCCACATAGCCGTAGTCGGCATCGGCCATTTCGCCCGGTCCGTTCACAATGCAACCCATGATGCCGATCTTGATGCCTTTCAGGTGACTGGTTGCCGCGCGTATTTTGGCTGTGGTCTCCTGCAAATCGAAGAGCGTTCGTCCGCAACTCGGACAAGAGATGTACTCTGTTTTAGAAATTCGGGTGCGCGTTGCTTGCAAAATTCCGAAGGCGGTTTGATTGACCACTTTCAGGGGTATTTCATGAGCGGTGATCCACAATCCATCACCCAATCCGTCGAGAAACAAACCACCCGTATCTGCAGCAGCGTTGATCATGAAACGCTCGTCGTTGTTATCGGTGTAGGCGCGCGCAATGATTACTGGAACGTCACAACCGGCATTGATTAAGCGAAAAAATGCAGCCCGTTGTTCAGCCATGCCGTGCGCGTTTTCCGTGTGCAGCACCAAAACCGCAGTGTTGTCTTGCTGCAGCTTAGCCTTGCATGCGGCGTTGAGGTCAGCCAGCTGGGCTGATACGAAGTTCAACTGCGCATGGAGACGCGGTGCGTTGAGGTAATCAGTCGCTGAGAACAAGGGGTAGTGCCGTTCTTTTTCGGGTGCAGTGAGCCAAGCATCAGCATCTTGAATAACCCCTAGGGTTCCGGGTATTTCAAACGTCAAACTGCGCTTGCCCGTGTACACAAAATCGCATGCGGTGTCGTTGATGTTCCACTTGTCGAGCGGAACTGAGTATTGATACCCCGCGCTGAAAAGCGTGCTTTCAGCAATCTGTTCGCGTTTTGAAAGATCAATAACCACGCGCGGTACGTGGGGTTTTCCAATGTTTACAACCTCACGCGTATCACGGCGGTGGTAGCTGTACGGATCAATCGCCAGCGGTTCGTCTGAAATCGGAGCGTGCGCTTCGCGGTTCGCATAGCGCTCAGCGAGCATTGCAGCCACGGGAATCTCAGCTTCAGGGGCCTCAGTGAGTGAAACACGAATGGTATCGCCAAGGCCGTCTTCGAGTAAGGTACCAATGCCAACGGCCGATTTAATGCGTCCATCTTCGCCATCGCCTGCCTCGGTTACTCCCAAGTGCAAGGGGTAATTCATGCCGTGTTCGATCATGGTCGCCACCAACAAGCGGTAGGCTTGCACCATGACCTGGGTGTTACTCGCCTTCATGCTGATCACCAAATCGTGGTAATCGTGGTCGCGGCAAATGCGAATAAACTCCATGGCCGATTCGACCATGCCGAGGGGCGTGTCGCCATACCGCGACATAATGCGATCGCTCAAAGAGCCGTGGTTCGTGCCGATGCGCATGGCTCGGTTCAGCGCTTTGCATTTAAGTACAAGTGGTGTAAAACGTTCACGAATACGCTCTAACTCGGCCGCATACGTTTCGTCTGAATAAACGAGGGTTTCAAATTTCTTCTTGTCGGCGTAGTTGCCCGGATTGACGCGCACCTTTTCAATGTGCTCGGCGGCAACTTCCGCTGCATTTGGGGTGAAGTGAATGTCGGCCACCAAGGGCGTTTTATACCCGCGTTGTGCCAATGCCTCGCGAATTACCTTCAGGTTTTCAGCTTCTTTGATGCTCGGTGCGGTGATGCGCACGAGCTCACAGCCCGCGTCTATCATGCGAATCGACTGCTCCACTGTGCCTTGGGTATCCATGGTGTCGGTGGTCGTCATCGACTGCAAACGCAAGGGTTGGTCGCCGCCCAAAACGAGGTTGCCAATGCGTACTTCACGCGTTTTGAAACGGGAGTAACGAAAGAGACTGGTGCAGTAAGGAATCTGTTTTTTCATGGCTGTGATCGCGAGGCCCAAAGGTAACACCGATCGGGTTATTCTTGTTTACTCTGCACCACTTGAAATCGAAAAACCCCCAGTTCTACAACCGGAGGTTTAGGGGGTGAGTCGGCCGTGGGCTCGAACCAACACACCGTGTGGTTAGGTTAGGTCAAGGCAGCGTTACGCCATTTCGGGCTCTTTCTTCGAAAGCAACACGAGTTCGTTCACATGAATTTCAGTGATGTAGCGCTTTTCGCCTTTGTCATCTTCGTAAGATCGCGTGGTGATGCGACCTTCCAGCGCAATTTCTTGCCCCTTTTTCGCATATTTCTCTGCGATTTCGCCCGCTTTATCCCACATTACGATGTTGTGCCATTCGGTGGTTTCGACTTTGTCGCCATTTGCATTGCGATAATTGTCGTTCGTGGCGAGGGTGAAAGAGGTTTTCTTTTTTCCACTTTCGAAGGTGGTGGTTTCGGGGTCTTTCCCGAGCCGACCGATCAGGGTAACCCTGTTACGCATTGTGCTCATAGTGCAATATTTAAAGTTGAGTGTTAAATGAACAGGGCAAAGATGCATGGCCATTTTCGCAATCGCCTCATTTTAAACGTTTATAAACGTTTAATCTTCATTTTCTGAATATTTACAAGGCTTTCAGAGGTGCTTTTTCATGTGCTTCCCCCAGCGGCATTCTGTATCTTTGCCGCGAATTTGAATCTTATGCACCATCGACCTGTACGCGTGCGCTTCGCACCAAGTCCTACCGGACCACTTCACATCGGAGGGGTACGCACAGCCCTATACAATTACTTATTTGCCCGCAAACACAAGGGCACTTTCATCTTGCGCATCGAAGACACCGATCAAAATCGCTTTGTCGCAGGAGCTGAAGCATATATTACCCAAGCGCTCGCTTGGTGTGGCATCAGCCCCGATGAGAGTCCTGAAAAGGGCGGCCCATTCGGCCCCTACAGGCAGTCAGAGCGCAAGGCCATCTATGCCCAGTATGCGCTCGATTTGGTGGACAAAGGTTGGGCCTATTACGCCTTTGATTCAGAAGACGATATTACTGCCAAGCGCGAGGCCGCCGAAGCTGAAAAAACAGTGTTTCAGTACGACGCGTCGACCCGTGCTTCGATGAAGAATAGTCTCACCTTGTCGGCTGAAGAAACAGCAGCGCGCATTGCAGCAGGGGCGTGGACGATCCGGTTTAAAATGCCTGAACAACGCGAAGTGGTATTCACTGATGTTATTCGCGGGGAGGTACGCGTAAATGCGGCGGTGCTCGATGACAAAGTACTGATGAAAAGCGATGGCATGCCGACTTACCACCTAGCGAACATCGTCGACGATCACTTGATGGAG
>CAMCHP010000127.1 GCA_945874695.1 Chryseobacterium gleum | reverse complement strand
ATTGATGCTTCTCGTCTGCGCAAGCTGTAAAGTGAGTGAACCGGTCGATCTTCAGTCATACTTTCTATCGTTTGTCGATGCGGTACCAAGCCCTAACATGGTGACCTCCGACATGCTAACCCCAGAACAATTGCAGGTCATAACGGAATATAACCTCGGGGTTTATATCCCAAAGAACTTCAAATCAATTGTTGATCCGAATGACCCCGAGGCTTTCATTTTTTTCAACGAAAGCGATAAAAGCCTCCTATTGGCGAAATGCTTTCCAATGTCATCTGCAATTGCTGAACAGATTGAAAAGAGCACAAAATATGACAGTCCTGTGTATGGGCCTGATTACAACGACCTTTCTGAATTTGTGCATTTCAAAAATTGTGAGAAGTTAATTTCAAAAGATGACATCGGCCCCTTCTTTTTCGGGGGCAACATGTTCGTACTTCTTGGCGCTGACTATGTCATGCATCAGGAATTTGAGCCACGTTCTGAACATTACGAGATCGGACAGTTCACTATACTTTTCGATCAGGCTAAGTATTTGTTTATCTGTTCTTTACACAATGGTTACAGTGAAGATATGAATGACCGCGGTCGATGGCAGGCATTCAGATTCAAAGACTAATGATTGGCGTGGGCGTAAGCAGCCGTGTACACCGCTGATCGTACAACTACCCAAACCGCGCACGCCCAACGCTCTTACGCGTTAGCGGGTCAAGGTAATCTTTGAACTCGATCTCAAGCTGAATGTAAGGTGCACCCATGCTTCAAATATAAAATACGGATTAACGGTTTAACGCGCTTTTAGGGACAGTATCAAACCGAGGCCGAGAGGATGGAATTGCACGGTAGCTCAATTGGGCTAATAACGCTCCAAAACGTCCAGAAGACGGTGATTGAGATATAGCTTTTCTTTTCCAACACGGACGGAGCGCAGAAACCCTTGGCTTTCCAATTCATTCAGGTAGTTGCCCACTGTTTTTAGGGTACCAAGGCCAGCGTCAATTAAATGCTGACGCTTGGTGTAGGGCAATTTGAACAAGACCTCGATTAATTCTTTCGAATAAACTTTTGGCAGCTGTTCTTTGATGTTATCCGCTGTCCGCTCCATTAAGGCGATGATCGCGTTGATTCGCTGCACGCCGCTAAGCGAGGTTTCTTCAACCATGTCGAGCATATACAGCAAGTAGCCCTCCCAATCGCCTTGCTCAGTGACATTGCGCAAACAGCCATAGTAAGCGTTTCGGTGTTTCATAATGTACGCACTGAAATACACCGCCGGAGTCTGAAGCAAGCCTGATTGTTTCAAAAAGAGCAACAAGAGAATCCGTCCCGTTCTGCCATTTCCGTCTGAAAATGGGTGGATCGCCTCAAATTGGTAATGCATAACGGCCATCTTAATGAGTGGGTCATACGCGTTTTGTTCGTTGATGAACCGTTCAAGATTGGCCATCTTTTCCCGAATGGTGTCTTCTCCGCTCGGCGGCGTATACATCACTTCGCCAAGCGAGTTTTTTAAAGTGGTGCCGGGCGTGTTTCGTATCGAAGCCTTGTTTTGCTTGATACATTGCACGAGCTTAATGCAAAGGTTGGTGGTAATGAACGGACGGGCAGCAAGTTCGGCCATGCCCAACCACAACGCTTCTTTATAGTTCAAAACCTCCTTGGTTGAGAAGTGGTCAATCGCCCGACTCGCCGCTACTGAGCGGTACAATTCGTCAGAAGTTGTTATGATGTTCTCCACTTCAGAGCTCGCCTTGGCCTCTTGGATATAGATACTGTCAACAAATATGCCCGGATTTGGTAAACTCACGAGTATGCCGTTCAGCTGCGCTAGGGCGCGACTGGCCGATATGGTTTTACGCAGCACTGCCCGTGTTTCAAGATCAAGCGACGGAGGCAGCAAAGGCAAATGATTATACGGCGCGTTCCGATTGAAGTTTGTCATTGTGAAATGTAGAATTTACCCTTGATGCTGTTTCGGGAGTAAATATACGCAAATTTTACCCTCGATTTGCCTTCGAAGGTAAATCGTAGGACTAGAAGGAGCACTAAGTGGGTGATGGGACAAGTTTTATCGCGTTCAGACTAAGACGAGCCAACAGCCGGTTTCAAGCATTATGGTATAGGTCGTGGGTGCGACGCTGCCTAACCAGAACTTTAACGTGTGTATTGCCAACAAAAGACCGAATCGAATCCAAGCAGTTGACGCGCTTGTGGCCACCGTCAAGCACTCGTCCATCCCAAGTTTTGAAACGCTTTAAAGAGCTGAAATAAGATTCAATAAAGTACGAACTGAATCCAATTTTCAAAACCAACTTCGCGGGTCTAAACGTCTACCCAAACCGCGCGCGCACCATCATCGCGCCATGAATGAGTCGCTCGAGTGCGGTCACCTGCGGCGCACCGTAACTTCGCGCTTGCGCGCACGACGCGAGGGCTTCCTCAAATTGATTTAACTGCGCATAACATTTTGCGCGCAACAATTCAAGCGTGGCGCTGCGCATGCTGCGCACTGAGCAGCTCACACCATTCTCACACTCCCAAGCTTCGTTGATGGTTTCTAAAGCAGAATCGTAAAACCCCATTTCATAAAAGTCACGCGAAATTCGCCCCATGCAGACGAGTATTACGCGGCCATATTCTTGCGACGCTTTCCAGTCGGCCACACGCATCCGCGTAACCTCCGATAAATTCGGGTAGGCAGGAGGCGGTGGTTGAATGTGCGCAAGCATGCGCTCCTCCTCGAGGTATTCAGCGATACTTCGCGCACGCCCAACGCTCTTACGCGTTAGCGGTTCAAGGTAATCTTTGAACTCGATCTCAAGCTGAATGTACGGTGCACCCATGCTTCAAATATAAAATATTGACTTCACCTTCAATCAATACAAAAGACCCGCTTGAATGAAAATTACGAACACATGATGTCACCACAGGCTGACAGGCGAATATCCGTTTTGGTCGACATAAAATACCGATTGATCGAAATTGACTTGGAAGATAAAGCACAATGCTCGAAATTTACAGTCGTAACTTCAACCAAAGTATGCTTCGTATTTTCTTCCTAACAGTTCTGTTAAGCCTTTCGGGTGTTCTCAGCGCCCAATACAGCTCACCCACCTTGGTCGCCACGGCGGGGGGTGATGCGGTAATTAACGAACTCGACATCGACATCGCTTGGTCGTTTGGCGAAGCAGTGATTTTAACCCTTGAGGGCCAACAGAATATTCTAACGAACGGATTTCACCAAAGCGATGAGATTTGTGCGGGCGACTTCAATTTTGATGGGGTAATCAATATCGGTGACCTACTCGTATTGCTTTCAGACATCGGTTGCACCAACAATTGCATTGCCGACCTCAACA
>CAMCHP010000126.1 GCA_945874695.1 Chryseobacterium gleum | reverse complement strand
AGCTCGATGTGGTGGTGCTTCGTTTCGGCGGTTTGGTTGGCCCAATGCGTCACCCCGGTAAGTTCTTGCGTGAACGTAACCTCATTGTGAATAGTGAAGCTCCCGTGAATATGGTGCACCTCGATGATGTCGTGGGTGCAACTGTGTTTGCGATTGAGAAGCCTTTGCTGGCCGGCGCATACAACGTCGTTGCCCCCGAAGAGGCATCACGTGGTGAATTCTACAAAGCCGCCTTAATCGCGATGGGTCAGCCTGAACCCGCCTGCGATGGATTGCAAGGCCATTTCAAACGTGTGAGTTCAGCGCGCATTCAAAATGCGGGCTACACGTTCAAGCAAGCTGACCTTTTGCGGTGGCTAAGAACTCCTGACCAACGGAGATGATCATTCAAGAACATACAATCCTTAAAGGGGCAGCAGGGAAACCCATGTTGACCGATTTCACCTTCGATGCAGAAGTTGAATGCAAGGGTGTTGTACTGTTCTTTCACGGATACAAAGGTTTTAAAGACTGGGGCGCATGGAATGGCGTGGCGCGGCATTTTGTGCAAGAGGGCTACCTTTTTGTCAAACATAATTTTTCGCACAATGGGACAAGCATCGCTGAACCGCTTGTTTTCATCGACCTTGAGGCGTTTGCAAATAATCGCTACAGTTATGAATTGACTGATGCGTTGGCTGTAATCGCGGCAATTCCTGAACTGGTTGAAAAGGCATTCAAACGCGAATTGCGTTTACCGGTGCATGTCATCGGTCACAGCAGGGGAGGCGGCATTGCACTTTTGGCGGCTTCACAAAGTGCTGTTGTAAAGTCGGTTGTGACGTGGGCTGCGGTTTGTGATTTTCTCGACCGTTTTCCTTTTGGTGAAGCGCTGCAAACGTGGGAGCGCACCGGCGTTTTTTATACAGAAAATGCACGCACCAAGCAGCAGATGCCGCACAATTATAGTTGGTATCAAGATTATTTGCTGCATGAAGGCCTGTTGAATATTCGCCGCGCTATGCACAACTTGCAGCGGAAGGTTTTCATTGTGCATGCAGCTGATGATGAAGCGGTGCACCCTGCGGAGGCTTTCAAGCTATCGCGCTGGAATCCGATTTCTGAATTATGGATGGTTTCATCGGGCGGTCACACCTTGGGGGCTACGCATCCGTGGGAACATGAGCAGTTGCCTTTGACCTTGCGCATGGTTTGTGATCGTACCTGCCATTTCTTGGAAGCGTAGGGCAGCAAAAAGGGCTACCCTTGTGAGGCAGCCCCTTGTAAACGTTTAATTTAGCGCTACGCTTAGTGTTGAACCACCAAACGACGCGTCAATTGCGTTTTGCCAGAAACGATTTCTACGAAGTAGATTCCGTTGGTCAAGTGAGCCACTTGAATTGGCGTAAGTGCTGATGAAGTGGTTTGAAAACGGTCGATCACACGGCCATCCATCGCAAACAAGGTAATTGTTGCATTGGTGTAGCCGGTCAAATCTACGTTTACCACTTGGTTTGCTGGGTTTGGGAAGATGTTTACGCTGTTCGCAACATTTTCTTTCACGCTCACCCCGGTTGAGTTGGTTACCTTGAAGTCGTCGATGTAGTATTCACCGTTGGTTTGTGAAGGGCCATAAGCGAAAAAGTTTACTGCACGCAATTGGTTCAAGCCTGCCATTCCGTTGGCGTTGTTCAACGACCATTGCCAGGTGTGAAGTTGAGTGCCGTTGATGTAGAGCTTTCCTTGGTCAGCGTCCATGTCAACAGCTACTTTAACATCAGTCCATGCGTCATGGCTGAACGTACCTGAACCGCCATCGGCAGCGCCTGACGTCCATGTAACTTGGCCAGCCGCGCTGAAGTACACGTCAACCGCCCATTCGTAGGTCATGGCCATGCTCCAGTTGTGGAGAACGTTGAAGTAACCTTCTTTGCCCGATGGAATGTACATTTTGAATTCGATGTCGTACTTACCTGAAGTGGCTGCACTGCCAAAATCATATACGATATCATCGGTAGACGTTTGAAGCAGGTGGATGGAGTTGCTTCCGCTTGAAGCGTAAGTTGCGCTCACATTGGCGTCAAATGCTGGGTTGTTGTTTGCCCACATTTGCCAGCCATTGCCAGAACCTTGCGCTGCGATGCCTTGGTCCGCAGTGTAACTCTCAAAGTCGTCTTCGAAGATGACAGTTTGAGCGTGCATTTGAGCGGTAAAAGCGAGTAAAGCTGAAAGAAGTAAAGTTTTTCTCATAGTATTCGGGTTTGATTTCAGCCGAAAGTTATCGATTTCTCTCGGATTTAACAATTCGGTCACACAAGTTTTGCAGCGTTTATTGTTGATATCAGCGTCTTGAACTCGTTTTGAAAGGTCTTGCCGCCATCTTCCAAATACCACAGTTGAACTTTTTCAGCGAACTTCATGTAGGCTTCTTTGGGTTCAGGGGTGGCTTTGTAATCGCGCACCATTTGTTGTGCTGGAGCAGGTCGGGGGCCCCAATGAAAAAGTTCATTTCCTTCGTCATTAAGTGCGATGAGCACGGGTATTCCTTTTCCGCCGTCGGTGAGGTAAAGTTCCATGATTTCAGGATGTTCATCGCGCAAGATCAAACGCAGTTTGATGTCAGGATTTGCACCTGCCAACGCGTTCATCAGCGGCAGGCTTTGCGCGGCATCGCCACACCAAGCCTCGGTAAGTACGAGCCAGGTTTGTGGAACTGCAGCAACGAGCAGTTGCCGTAAATCTTCATCTACCTTGAACGTTTTCGCTACGCGATTCATGCGACGAACGTTCAATTGGGTGTAATTCAAATAGAACTCGCTGTGGTTGCTGCCGGTGGTTTTGCCCGCAGCAAGCAAGGTGTCAATGAGTTGAACATATTCGCCGTAAGTGAGGCTTCCGGGTATTCCTTGCTGGAAATAGGTTTGCAATGCATTCATGGCGTAAAGGTCGCAATAGTTTATCACCGAATTATTACACGCATCTTCTCCACAGCACCAAATCGACGAAGTAACATTTTTTATCTTCGGCCAATGAAAATTAGCGGCAACCTCAGAAAAATGAACACCCATTTGGTGAACGGCAGAGCGGAGTATCACTTACCACTGTTCGATGTGCTGGAGCCATCTGAAACAATCGCCATGAATCAATGGGTAGGTCGTGAAATTGCGATCCAGTGGGAGCAAGCCATTCATTGCATTGTAACGGGTAAAAAGATCAAGAAGACCTATGGCGAAGGCATGAGCTTCGATGCCCAGCAAAGCGCACCTCAAGCCGTGGAGAGTATTTTACGTCCGGAGTTAAGCCGCATTCATGAAGGCATTGCTTTGCGTGATGCAGCGTGGGAAGAGGCGCATCACAACCAACCGCATTATGTGTACTTATCGCGCACATCGGGCATCAAAGTCGGGGTCACCCGAACGGTGAATGTGCCATCTCGCTGGATCGATCA
>CAMCHP010000125.1 GCA_945874695.1 Chryseobacterium gleum | reverse complement strand
GAGCCACGCTGATTACAAGAAATTGGTGGTTAGCAAATAAGCTTCCATCGTTTCAAATTGGGAAAGCCCTGGACATTCGTCCAGGGCTTTTTCTTTTACATCAGATTTTGACTACGGATTGAAGGGATATGCGCAGATAGGCGAATTGTGAACCGTTCATGAAATTATGGGCGCTGCGAGTGGGCTGAGTTTTTGATCACGGATTGGAGGGATATGCACAGATAGGCAAACTGTGAACCGTTGATGAAATTATGGGCGCTGCGAGTGGGCTGAGTTTTTGATCACGGATTGGAGGGATATGCACAGATCGGCAAACTGTTAACCTTAAAAAAATTAATAATAATAGCCCCCCCAAGCCGTTTAGTCACGCTACAAATCAAAAAACCCCATTGTGCAGCACGGGCTACACAATGGGGTGAGTTACTTATTCAAGGGATACCATCCTGCCGTTAGGCAGAAAACCTATAACGCTTCAATAATCATAGCTGATGCGCCGCCTCCACCATTGCAGATACCCGCACCGCCGTAACGACCGCCATTTTGCTTTAAAACATGGAGTAAGGTTACAATGATTCGGCTCCCTGAGCTTCCAAGCGGGTGACCGAGTGCAACCGCACCACCGTTCACATCGACTTTAGCCGGATCAAGACCAAGTTCCTGGATATTGGCCAAACCAACTACCGCGAAAGCCTCATTGAGCTCCCAAAAGTCGATATCGGCTACCGTTAAATTGGCCTTCTTAAGTGCCAAAGGAATCGCTTTTGACGGCGCTGTTGTGAACCATTCAGGTGCATGGGCAGCATCGGCAAAACTCACAATGCGCGCCAACGGCTTCAATCCGAGTGATTCAGCCTTTTCACGACTCATCATCACCAAAGCGCTTGCGCCATCATTCAACGTTGACGCATTGGCCGCAGTTACGGTTCCGTCTTTATCGAATGCCGGACGAAGGGTCGCGATTTTACTGATGTTTACGTTCTTGTACTCTTCATCTTCACCGAAGATGATTGGGTCACCTTTGCGTTGTGGAATGCTCACTGGCACTACCTCATCATTGAACCGTCCGCTCGACCACGCTTGCGCAGCACGTGCATACGACTCAATCGCAAAAGCGTCTTGCGCTTCGCGTGAGATGTTTCGCTCACGGGCGCACAATTCAGCGCAATTGCCCATGTGGGTTTGATTGTAGACATCAGTAAGGCCATCTTTAACCATACCGTCGGCCATTTTTATGTCACCAAATTTTTGTCCGCCTCGCGCATCCAAATAATGCGGTACACTGCTCATGTTCTCCATGCCGCCGGCAATCACCACTTCGTTGTCACCCGTCATGATGCTTTGGGCAGCAAGTGCAATGGCTTTCATACCTGACGCACATACTTTATTCACCGTTGTACATGGCACCGTATTGGGTATGCCCGCACCTAAGGCTGCTTGGCGCGCTGGAGCTTGGCCCACGTTAGCTTGCAGCACTTGCCCCATAAACACTTCATCGACCAAGTCAGCGGCAACATTGGCCTTGCTGAGCGCGCCTTGAATGGCAATAGCGCCCAATTTCGTGGCGGGCACAGTACTTAGGGAACCCAAGAAACTCCCCATTGGGGTTCGCGCGGCACCTACAATTACAACTTCTTTCATGGAATAGCTTGTTTTCATTGAACGGGGCAAAGTTACGAAACGATGCTGAGAGGGCGCGAGAGAAATCGAACCGCGTCATTAGAGAAAATCTGTTAAAAAGCGATGACCCCACACCGTTTGTACCGTTCGAAAAAGCACTTTGGCATAGCATTTGGTATAAGATAAGTACCATTCTTTTTCTTGCAGATTGGTTTTGGTTACAGTTATTTTGGTTAAGGTTTTGAGAAGACCCGGAAACGTCCGGGTCTTTTCTTTTTGCGTTAACTTTGAAGCATGCGTCGAAACGTATTTGGACAGTTGGTGTGGGTAAAAAAAATGATGATCCGCATTTTTGGTATGGCCACGTGGCCCCGCTTCAACTACCATTATCAGCCACAGATTTTGGGCGCTGAACATTTCGTGAGCCTGCCTGAACAAAATGTGCTCATCGTTTCAAACCACCAAACCTATTTTGCAGACGTCATTTTCATTCAACATGCCATTCATGCGGCATTGAATGGCCGTGTAAACAACATCCGATACCCCGGCTTTTTGATCAATCCGAAAACCAACATCTACTTCGTTGCGGCAGAAGAAACCATGAAATCTGGATTATTGCCGCGGATCATGACCGCGGGGGGAGCCATTACCGTGAAACGCACTTGGCGCAAAGACGGACAAAACACCAAGCGCGATGTCGACTTCAAAGATACCAACAAGGTTGTTACGGCATTGAGTGAAGGTTGGGTGATTTCGTTTCCCCAAGGCACAACTTCACCGTTCATGCCCGGACGAAAAGGAACAGCGCATATCGCGCTTCAAACGAATGCGCTTGTTGTGCCCATTGTCATTGACGGATTTCGCAGGGCATTTGACAAAAAAGGGTTGAAGACTAAAAAGCGCGGCGGTGTGTTAAAAATGACCGTGAAGCCACCTTTTCAATTTGAGGCTGGCACTGCGCCTGAGGTGGCTTTACAAACCATTATGGATTTGATCGAGCAGAGTGAAAATTTCGTTCAAGTGAAGTGAAACCCTGAACCTCCATGCTCCGTAATAGGTTGAGAAAACAATAAACTTCGGGTCTTTTCAGCGACTTACGTGACCGAATTTTCATTTAAGTACAGAAGCCGATGTTGGAGTATTATAAGACCGTGCTGGGGAAAGTCTGCTTCGATCCCATTCTATTTAACAAAGAACTACGTAAGGCATTTAGACATCTCGGAGGAGATGAACGACTTGCCTTGCGCGACTGGCTGAAAGACAGCAGTTACATCTAATGAAAAACGCCTCTTGCGAGGCGTTTTTCGTTCGTGCTCAAAGCAAGCGAATGCGATTCATTAGTTCTTCTTTGTAGGTTCGACTCACGGGGATGTCGCGATCGGCTAGGCGGATCACATACTGCACCGTGTCAATGTAGTCAACGGCATCAAGATTCACGATAAAGTTTCGGCTTACCCGCACAAAACGATCATCGGGAAACTTATCCATGAGCTCTTTCAAGCTGGCCTTTACATTGTAGCGTTTCTCTTTAAGGTGTACACTTGAATATTTGCCTTCGACTTCCACATAAAGCACGTCGTCAAGCGAAACTTTCTTCAGTTTGTTGCCCACTTTCGTAAAGAAATACTTCAACGGAGCGCTGTTGTTACCGACCCATCGTTCGAACGAGGCCGTGCCAAAAGCGTCATCACCATCTGCAAAATCGGTATCAGCGCCGCGCAGCTCACCATTCGAAGCCACGTAGGCCCTGCCGTTGCCATTTGCGCTGGCCGAACCGTTGCTGTATGCGTGTCCATTGCCGTTACCGTTGCCGTTACCATTCGAAGGCGAACTTTCATACAGTAATGCTAATTCAACCACACGTCGGATTGAACCGAGGTCAAGCGGTTTTGGCAAGAAGCCGAACGGACGCGACTCTTTAATTCGTGAAAAGAAGGTCTCCTCCTTATTATTCGTCAAAAAGACAACTGGGATTTTGCGGTACTTCGAGGCCGATTTAACGAGTAC
>CAMCHP010000124.1 GCA_945874695.1 Chryseobacterium gleum | reverse complement strand
GTTGATGATGAGGGCAACGCCTTCATTATGATGACGTTGACCTCCCCTTCTTGTCCGGTTGCTGAATCTTTGCCTGCCGAGGTTGAGCAAAAAGCGGCGGCTGTTGAGGGCATAACGAGCGCGAAGGTTGAGATCGTTTTTGATCCGCCGTGGTCACAAGACATGATGAGCGAAGCGGCAAAATTAGATTTGGGGTTTCTTTAAGCCGCAACTCAGCGGTGATGTTTTATCGGACGCCCCGATTCAACGTTAAAAGACATCTTCAAACGGCATAAATGCCGACGACGCGATAAATCGCCGACCTGCCTAACCAGCCCCCACGAACACCTTTTCTGAATGTTGCAGCCCCCCGCGTTGCCCACAGCGCACGATATAAAGACCCGGCCTTACTGACCATGCACGCAATTCACCAGCTGAAAGTGTGTATGATTCGCTCAAAACCAGCTTTCCATCGGCGGTGAAAACCTCCATGTCAAACGCGGCATTTTGAGCTTGAGCATTCTGCACGATGATTTGTTGTTGACGAACGAAAACGCTGAATAGCTGTTCAGAAACATCTTGAACAAAGACCATAGGCAAGTAAGTGCGCTGTCCGTCATAATCTTCCTGAACCAACCGCACGTACCACTGCTTGTTCACGTTCAAAGGCAAAATCACCTGTTCCTCATAATGCGTAGTATGCAAGGTGGTGCCTTGACCTTCTGCAAAATGAACTTGCGACCAGCCTAAAGCATCCGAACTGATTTCAACATAAAAGCCAAAGTTGTTGGTTTCGCTAGCTGTTGTCCAATCAACGAACAGTACGCCGTTATTTGCTGAAGCATTGAATTCAGTGAGTTCAACCGGTAGCAGTAAACACATCATGCAACTCCCCGAAACATAAAACACGTCGTAGGTAATGATTTCATCGGCACGGTTGGCCGATCCCTCAATAACAATTGTTCCGCCTGTTTGGGTGTGCGTATCAAAAATTACCGCGTTGCTCGCTCCTGTTTGCCATGGTGCTGTACCCAAACCATCGCGCACCCGCAGTATATCGCCGCTATCGGCTCCACTAGACGAGCAACCCGGTCTAGGTGCCATTCTCGCCTCAACTGTAACTTCACAGCCGGGGTCTAGCGGTAAAACAAACGCCATGTTGACTTGTCCGGCAGCACAATTCCCGATGATACCTGACCCACAGTTGGGGCCGCCATAGGACGACAGGTCACAACCTGCAAGACAACCGCAACCGGCACCTGAAACACTCAATGTTCCAGACAAACATTGCGCATAGCCATTACTCGCCATGAATGCACTAAATCCAAGAAGAAAGAAGCGTAACCAGAGTAGCATTTCTGCGAAGTTTCAATCAAATTTCAGCAACACATGTAAGGTGCACAAAGCATGGAGGTTACTAAAACGTGAATTATTCCGCTAAAAGTCAACGCGTTGGAACTGGGGCCACTCGTCGAAAGGCTCTCGAGTCCAAAGTCTAACGTCTTCAAATGGCATAAATGCCGAGGGCGCAATATCTTGCGCCCCTACCGGCGCCGGCCCATGCCCTGCAATTTCACGTGCTGCGTGAAGCTGCTGTCGGTCTCAGGAAATATACGCTCGCCAATGGGGTCGAGCAAACTCAAACCGTTAACGCCCGGTCGCTTAATCGCGGGGTCGATGGGGTAAGCATTCATCGCTTCAGCGGCATACGGACCTAACATCGCCGTTACCTCAGGCAATGGCAAACTCATATCTAACCATCGTTTTTCAAACTCGCGGGGTAAAATAACCGGCGAGCGGTGGTGACCGATCCTCTGCAATACGGCGTTCGCTACCGTGGTGATGATCGCAAAACTGTGCACTTCTTCTCCGCTTTGCGGATGCTGCCAGCGGTCATATATACCCGCCATAGCAAACGGACGCTGCTTGTTGCGCAAATAAACCACATAAGGCTTACTCAGCTTCTCTACTTCAGGACCTTCAATAAACGCATCAGCGATCACCAAACAACGCTGCGAACGTATGGCCTGTCGAAACATCGGCTTGTTTACGATGTCATTGCTGCCTGTGTAGAGCGGGTCGTTGGTTTTGTTGCGATCACCCTCGGCTCGCGCGTTCAACACATACATGTTCTTCTTCGCCCAAGCGGGCGTAAATCCAAACTGAAAAAATTGCACTTCACGCGGATGCGCACTCGTAATCACCGGCGCCAGCGCGCCAGCGCCCACATTCGTGTTCGGTATGAAACGCTCAGGATTCACCGCAACCGCATCAAAGCGTTTTTCTACGGTTTTGATGGCCGAAACTGTGACGTAACGGCCGCACATTATGCCGATCGTGTTTTATTAATGATGGCCGTGGTCGAAAATCCATCGACCAAGGGAATCGCTGCTACGGTGCCTCCTTTCGCACGTACCAAATCAGAGCCCACCATGTAGCGCTTACTGGCCTCATCAAGCTCGTCAGGATCGTAATCACCGCCCTTCACCAAAACATCGGGTTCAATTTCGGCAATGAGGTTGTACGGCGTGTCGTCGTCGAAAATCACTACCGCGTCTACACACCGCAGTGCGCGCAGCACTTGTGCGCGAGCAAGTTCTGGATTGATGGGGCGCTCGGGCCCTTTATTCAACCGCCGTACACTGGCGTCGCTGTTCACCCCGACTACGAGTACATCGCCTAAACTGCGCGCGGCTTCAAGGTAAGTCACATGACCCACATGCAAGATGTCAAATACACCGTTTGTGAATACTACACGTCGCCCATCCGACCGGCAGGTCGAAAGAAAAAAACTTAAACTCTGGCGATCAAATGCGGTGCTCATGCTGCTGCCTTTTTTCGATCGCGCTGAATGCGGTAAGCCATGAGCAACAAATAGCCAATGCCACCGCCGATGATGATCATCACGGTTTGCGTAAGCCACATCACGTTCGCAACCACAAAACCGAGGCTGCCTGATAAGCCGAGCGCAATGAAGGCCAGCTTCACCATCCAATGGTAAGAGCCGATGCCGCCTGGCGCTGGAATCACCATGCCAAATCCGCCGGCGACCATCACAAACAAGGCCTGTGGCAGGGTCATGCTCGACGCACCGTCAATGCTCATGAAAATTACATACGCCATGAGGAAATACATGGCCCAAATGAAGAAGGTGTGAAAGATAAAGGCCGCGCGACGTTTGATGTTGAGCACGCTTTTCAATCCTTCAAGCACACCCGAAATAAAGGCCTTCACTTTGTTGAAGATCTTGCCGTAGAGCACCGAGCGACGGAAGCCAAAAAACACGATCAATCCGAGCACCGCTGCGCCTGCAAGCACCATCCACCAAGCAAATCCGCCTTCTGCATCTGACGTTGAAGTGTTTGTGCCGCCGAGCAATCGGGTGAAGGCATCGAGGTTCGAAAGCACGGCCAAGGTCATAATGCCGAGCAGCATCACAAAATCGATCACACGCTCGCTAATAACGGTACCGAACAAGCGATCAACGGGTACGTCATCGGTTTGGTTCAGGGCTACACAACGCGCCAATTCACCGCTTCGTGGCACAAAGGTGTTGGCGAAATAGGCAAATGCTACAGCGTGAATACTGCGCCACCGCGATACTTTATATCCCATCGGCTCGAGGAGGATGAGCCACCGCAAACCTCGACTAACAATGGCCAAATAGCCCATCAAAAACGAAAGCAAAATGCCCGGAACG
>CAMCHP010000123.1 GCA_945874695.1 Chryseobacterium gleum | reverse complement strand
GACATTTATGTCGTCCGTCGGCGGGGTCGCGTGCCCACGAGACCCGTAGGGTCGACATCTCGGTTGGTATGGACAACATACCGTCAGTAAAGGAGCCGTGGATAAACAGACCCGTAGGGTCGCAATCTCGGTAGGGATGACATTTATGTCGTCCGTCGGCGGGGTCGCGTGCCCACGAGACCCGTAGGGTCGACATCTCGGTTGGTATGGACAAGCATACCGTCATTAAAGGAGCCGTGGATAAACAGACCCGTAGGGTCGCAATCTCGGTAGGGATGACATTTATGTCGTCCATTGCGAAGTCACCGGTGCACTCGAGCTCCGTAGGAGCGACATACACCTCAATCCAATGTCAAAAAAATGTAACGCTCATCAAAATCTATTCCTTGCGCTGTGAGAAACTCAATATACTCTTGCTTGAACGTTTTCGTTTGATGGTGCTCAGGCTGACTGCAAATGTACTTTCGAATGGGTTTAATGTCACTAGACTGATAGGTGAACGCGGCATAACCTTCTTGCCAGTTAAAACGACCTTCGGTTAACTTCCTATCATTGATCCATTTTGATGTTTGAGCTTTGACATTTCTAACCAAATCCGATATTGAGTTCTCAGGATGGAGGCCGATTAGTATATGGCAATGGTCTGGATTGCAATAAATTGCATGAACCTTTGATTTCATGTTTCGAAGGATGCCGCACATGTATCGCTCGACCTCTTCACGGTTTGATTCACTGATTAAACCGCGTCGATTAGCCACAGCAAAGATCATTTGAACGTGCAATTGAGTGTAGGTATTGGCCATAGTTTACAAGTTTAATTGTAAATGTAAGGCGCATGATTTGAATGGATTACAGCGATTTTGTAGGCGTTGATGTTTTCTTTGTAGCTGTTACGTGTTCCAACGAATTGACGGCATAAACCCTATCCCCATCAAGATGTCGCTCCTACGGAGCTCGGGCGCACCGGCGACGTCACGATGGACGACATAAATGTCATCCCTACCGAGATTACGACCCTCTGGGTCGGCTTATCGGGGCTCCTCGCGATGGAGGTGATGAATCGGTTTTTTAGGAGATGCCGCTCCTACGGAGCTCGGGCGCACCGGCGACGTCACGATGGACGACATAAATGTCATCCCTACCGAGATTACGACCCTCCGGGTCTGTTTATCAAGGGCTCCCATGAAAAACAAAAGCCCCGACCTTTTGCAATGGGTCGGGGCCCCTCAAACGTTATAATCCGTAAAATTACGGTCGCCCATTGCAGTATTTCACGCACCTTTCCCGATCTTCACGGAGTGAAAAAATGGATGCTTTTCGTACTTCTGGTGCTGCCCGCTTTCGGGTATGCCCAAGATTGTAGCCGGGCGCACACAGGTAAGTTCTTCATTCAAGATGTGAACCATCCGCCGATGACGATTGTGCGGACCGACTCTACCCAAGAAGAGTTCGTGGCCTCGCTCGGTGTGCACCTCAAATTCAAACTCAAATGGTTGAGCGATTGTGCCTACATCCTTACCGATGGGGAATGCATCGCCGGCGATCCTCGGTCAATTGGCAATCCAAACGAGGTGCTGTGGGTTGATATCCTCACTGTCAACGACAAGGGCTACACTTATAAAGCCCGCATTGTCGGCATTGATTTCGAAATTTCGGGCACCGTACTCTTCGCCGAGTGATTGCGTAACCTGCGCTGCTGTCGCTGTGAAGTTTTCGGCCTAACGGCCGGATGGGGACGCTAGCCGAGGGCACCCTGTATTGCATCACAACGTGATTTGACCAGCATCCCCAAGCGCAGCTCCGCACTGTTCAGAAATTCACGAACTTTCAAAACATTCCAGAGCCTCCATCGGTTTCCCATAAAGCCAGATGAGGCGTTAAATTTTCATAGCCCGCGACCATGAGCCATCGGCCTTCTTCATTTGATCGATTCAAACCACCATTTTGCATTGCAAGGCCATGAAAGCATTGTCACAACAGGTTCTACGCGGACCGAATTACTGGAGCCACAGCCACCCGAAGTTGGTTGAAACACGCGTTCAGTTTCCCGATGAAGTGCAGCAACACCCTGCGAATGAGCGCCTGATTGCCGCGTTTGTTGAGCAGTTTGCGCCTGATTTAACGCCAGCGCATGCCAACGATGCAAGCAAAACGCATTGCCACCAACTTTGCCTTTTGAGTCTGGCCTTACAACGTGCCGCGGATTGCGAAGTGATGTACAGTGCTTCCCGATCGACCGCACAGCATGACATTTTTCGCGTCGTCATTGAGTATTCCTTTGAAGCGGCAGGATTAGCTGCCGTGAATGCAGCCATTCAGCTTTGTTCGCGCAATGAAGCAATTGAGCTGCGTGACTTTGAAGAAGCTGTCGAAATCATCAAGCGAGCGGTTGCCGCCGCATCACCTTCGCCCGGTGTTGATGAACTCTTGCGCAGCGCGGCTGAACTTCACTTGCCGATTATACCGTTAGAACACCACAACCACTACCAGCTGGGTTATGGCAGCAAAAGCCTAACAATCCATGCCGAAGCTGATCTTGATGCAGCAAAACAACGCATGGGCAGCGGCGGTGTGGGACGCATCCCTGTGATTGCGGTAACCGGCAGCAACGGAAAAACAACCACAACGCGCTTGATTGCGCACATCCTGAAAACACAAGGCGCAAATGTTGGATACACCACCAGCGATGGCATTTACTTCAACGATGCGATGATCGATGCAGGGGATACCACCGGACCGATTAGCGCACGGACGGTCTTAACCGACCCACGTGTTGAAATTGCGGTGCTTGAAACAGCGCGCGGTGGCATTTTAAGATCCGGTTTGGGTTTTGACCAATGCGACATAGCCGTGGTAACGAATGTCCAGGAAGACCATTTGGGCATTGCTGACATTGAAACCATGGACGACCTCGCGCGTGTGAAATCGGTCGTTGTGAACGCCGTGAAGTCCAACGGTTTGGCTGTGCTGAATGCGAGCAACGTCTACACCGCAGCCTTCGAAACACCTGCCAATGCGCGGCGTGCGTGGTTTAGCATCCAAGCAGAGCATGCAATCATTCAGCAGGCTATTGCACACGGCGAGCCCGTGGCGTTTGTCGAAGACCAGCACCTTGTTTTTCAAACGGCGCAGCACAAATTGAAGGTCATTCACCTCGATGAGGTGCCCATCACCTTCAAAGGTTCGCTGGCGTTTATGGTTGAGAACGTTTTGGCGGCAACCTTGGCCACCGCCGCGTTTGGCGTTCCGCTCGAGGCCATTGCGCAAGCCCTGCGCAGCTTCCATCCCTCGTTGGAGCAAACACCGGGTCGCATGAACGTTTTCAAGTTGCAAGGAGGCCATACCTTGCTGGTTGACTTCGCGCACAATCCGGATGGATTTGCAGGCATCCGCGACTTCTTAGCCACCATTGAGGCCCCGTTCAAGATTGGTATTATTGTAGGAACCGGCGACCGCAAAGACGAGGATACCCGAGAATTGGGGCGTATATCGGCCCAAATGTTTGATCTCGTCCTCATTCATCAGGTCAAGTTTTTGCGCGGTAAAACCGCCGAAGCCTTGGTTGAGCAATTGGTGGCCGGCATGCAGCTCCACAACGTTCACGCGCGGTGGATGCGGATCCCCGACCACGAAGAGCCCCTTGCTTTTGCACTCCAATTGGCCCAGCCCGGCAGTTACATCACCGCATTGAGCGAAGTGTTGAGTGATGT
>CAMCHP010000122.1 GCA_945874695.1 Chryseobacterium gleum | reverse complement strand
CATGCCTGCATCTTCAAGTGAAGCGTTCATCACCAAAGTTGCGCCCAAACCTTCCGGGTGGGGAGCCGTCATGTGGTAAGCATCGGCTGATAAACCGCCACCGGCGAGTTCACAGTAGATTTTAGCTCCACGTGCTTTAGCGTGTTCGTACTCTTCGAGGATGATGGCACCAGCACCTTCACCCAAAACGAAACCGTCGCGGGTTGCGTCGAAAGGACGCGAAGCGCGCGAATAGT
Source organism: Chryseobacterium gleum (assembly GCA_945874695.1). Lineage (GTDB taxonomy): Bacteria > Bacteroidota > Bacteroidia > Flavobacteriales_D > Sanyastnellaceae > CAMCHP01. The sequence goes on along the minus strand of CAMCHP010000122.1, from coordinate 3,631 downwards.
CGTCGTTGTTGGTTGACAGCGCCTTGAGTGCGTTGAAACCGCCCACACCCGCTTCGTTTACCGCCGCTTCAGAACCACCAGCCACAATAATGTTAGCCTTGCCTAAACGGATGTAATTGAATGCGTCGATGAGTGCGTTGGTCGAACTTGCACAGGCTGAAACCGTGGTGAAGTTCGGACCGCGAAATCCGTATTTGATCGAAATATGCCCCGAGGCAATGTCTGCGATCATTTTCGGAATGAAGAATGGATTGAAACGGGGAGTTCCGTCGCCCTTAGCGAAGTCAGAACACTCGTCGAGGAAGGTTTTTAACCCGCCAATACCTGAGCCCCAAATCACGCCAATGCGGTCGTGATCAAGCGCCTCGGTAATTCCAGCGTCTTGTACCGCCTGTTCGGCGACAACCAACGCATACTGAGAGAATAGATCCAGTTTGCGTGCCTCCTTTCGGTCCATGAAGTCTTCAACATTGAAGTTCTTCACCTCGCACGCAAACTGGGTCTTAAAACGTGATGCGTCAAAATGGGTAATAGGGGCAGCGCCACTTACTCCTTGAAGTAAGGCGTTCCAATACGCGTCAACGGTATTTCCGATGGGCGTGAGAGCCCCAAGGCCCGTAACTACAACACGCTTCAGTTCCATGGGAACAGCGTTTATTTAACGTTATTCTCGATGTACTCTACGGCCTGGCCTACAGTATTGATCTTTTCGGCCTGATCGTCTGGAATGGCGATGTTGAATTCCTTCTCGAATTCCATGATCAATTCTACGGTGTCGAGTGAATCGGCACCAAGGTCGTTGGTGAAGCTTGCTTCAAGCGTTACTTCGCTTTCATCAGCGCCTAGTTTGTCAACAATGATTGCGGTGACTTTTGAACGAATATCAGACATAATTCGAGGTTTTTAAATCGGGTGCAAAGTAAATAAACTTTAGCTACGGAGACAAAAATAAAGGTTAATCGGTACAAACTTCATGTTGAAGTCAATTTCTTCAGCTACGCAGACGGAGGATACAGCGCGATGATTTTTTCTTGCGGCTTGCGCTGAATGTCGGGTACATGCACGCCATCGGCCGGGATTCCTACCGGTAAAACCAAATAGGCGCGCTCATTTTCAGGTCGATTTAAGATGCGCTCCAAAAAATTCATGGGCGATGGCGTATGCGTTAGGGTCGCCAATCCGGCCATGTGCAAAGCCGCGATAAACATGCCGGCAGCAATGCCAACCGACTCATTCACGTAGTAATGTTGGTGCTTGCCTCCCGCTTCATCCAAGCCGTAAACCTGTTTAAACAGCACCACCAAGTGCGGTGCATCGGTGATGAACGGCTTGATGTGATCGGTACCTAAAGGCTCAAGGTCAGCCAACCATTGGGCATTCATGCGCTCTTGGTAGTTGCGCAGCTCTTCCAATTCAGCTTGTTTGCGGATTTCAGCCCGCAAGATCGGGTCTTCAATGATGCAAAAGGTGTAGGGTTGTTTATTGGCACCGCTTGGCGCGGTGGATGCCGTCAGTATGCACTGTTCAATCACTTCACGTTGCACGGGGATCGCCGCAAAGCTGCGCACACTTCGGCGGTTGGATAACTGCGCGTAAAATGCACGAATTGCCTCGATTTGCGCGTCATCGCTCAAACGATCAAAGCGGTACTCAATGGTTTTCATGGGTCAAAGATAGGCAGCAATGCCGCCCATAAAGCGGAAAAAGGTCGCAAAAGGAGGATTAACCCAACCGATCTTTTACAATCTTCATGAAATCAGAGGCGTAAATGAAGTCGCTTAATTCGCGATTCGTCGTACGCAAGATTTCGTCCTTCGTGCCCGTCCACCAAATGCGGCCCTCGTTCACAAAGTTGATGTGGTCGCCGATCTCCATCACCGAGTTCATGTCATGCGAGACCACCAAAGTGGTGATGTCGTATTCATAGGTGATTTCCTTGATCAAATTATCAATCACAATCGCGGTTTGTGGATCTAGCCCTGAGTTCGGCTCGTCGCAAAACAAATACCGCGGATTCATTGCAATCGCCCGAGCAATGCCCACACGCTTCTGCATCCCACCGCTGATTTGCGCCGGGAACTTCTTTTCAGCGCCATCCAATTGCACGCGCTCGAGGCAAAAACGCGCCCGTGCTGCGATTTCTTTCTCATTCGACCGGCTGAACATGCGCAGCGGAAAAGCCACATTCTCTTCTACCGTCAATGAGTCAAATAAGGCGCCCCCTTGAAACAGCATGCCTATCTCTTGGCGAATGGCTTTGCGCTCGAGGTTGTTCATCTTCGTGAAGTCGCGCCCGTCAAACAAAATCTGCCCGCGATCAATGGGGTGCAAGCCTACAATGCATTTGGTGAGCACCGATTTGCCCGATCCACTTCGTCCGATGATGAAGTTCACCTTCCCCTTTTCGAACTTGGCCGAAACATCTTTCAAAACGGGTTCGCCGTTGAACGACTTGAATACGTCAACCACTTCGATCATCCGAGCAAGAGTTGGGTGAGTATGAGGTTGGTGACCATGATCAAGATGATGCTGTATACCACGGCCTGCGTGCTCGCTCGTCCGACCTCCAATGCACCCCCCCGCGTGTAGTAGCCGGTGTACGCTGAAACGGTTACAATGATAAAGGCAAACACAGTGGTTTTAATCAAGGCGTAAGCCACCTGAAAGGGACGAAAGTCGTACTGGATGCCTACTTCGAAGTCGGCCAATGAAATCACGCCTGCCAATTCGCCCACCATGGCGCCGGCGCTCACACCGAGAAACATCCCCATAATAATCAAGAAGGGGAAAATGAATACCGCGGCAACAATCTTTGGCAGTACAAGGTAGCCCGCCGAGTTCACACCCATAATATCGAGTGCGTCAATTTGCTCGGTGATGCGCATTGAGCCAATCTCAGACGAAATGTTTGAGCCCACCTTACCGGCCATGATTACCGGAATCATCGTTGGAGCGAACTCCAAAATCATGGTTTGGCGCACCGTGAAACCAATCGTGTAGAGGGGAATCCACCCTGAATCAATCTGCGCAGCCGTTTGAATGCAGATTACTGCACCCATAAAAAGCGAAAGCAGCGCCACAATCCCAACCGATTGCACACCAATTTTGTCGATCTCTTGAATCACCAACCGAACAAACAAACGGCCTTGCTCAGGACGGCGAAAAGCCTGCCGTACGAGCATAAAATAGCGACCAATATGGAAAAACACTTGCATTTAGCGGCTAAGTTATAACTTGTCGTGCACACGGTCTTGCCTATGAACACAACTTTATTAAAAATCTGCGTTTAATTGAGAACGTCAACTTGCATCGCTGTTTTACCTTTGACCGTATGAAGATTAAATCGCTCATCGGCTTTGTTGCACTTTCAGCACTTTTGGCACTCGCTTCTTGCTCAACGCAAAAGCGCAACCGAAAGTGTGATTGCCCCACCTGGAATGCCGTTGAATTGCCTGAAGGCAGCCATCCCCATGTACGATCCAGCGCGGCTCACTGAGTTTCTTCGGGCGAAGGTGCCTCCAGCTGCGCTTCCACATTGCGTAAGCGCCATCATGGAGCACCCGATTTCGATCACCATTGAGCGCAAACGCGCCACCAAGTGGGGTGATTACCGCATCCGGCCGTTTAGGCC
>CAMCHP010000121.1 GCA_945874695.1 Chryseobacterium gleum | reverse complement strand
ATAAGCCGTCGGGTGCGTTGCTGTACATGGTGGTCATTAATTCGTGGCTGCGTGCTTGCCCTTTGTGCGACTGCCCCGTGTAGGCATAAAGATAAGCCATGTGATGACTGGGCTCATTGCCATGTGCGTATTGGCCCACTAAACCAGTGATGTCAGCTTGATCGCGTCCTTTTAACCCCGATGTGCTCGTGAACATTTCGTCGAGCATGGCCGTGTAGCCTTCATCGCCACCCAAAAGTGCGATGTGCCCATTCACGTCGTGGGGCGCGAAGAAATTGTATTGCCACCCGTTGGCTTCGGTGTAATTGAAGTTTACTTCTGCCGGATGAAAACCTTCGATGAAACTGCCTCCACGCCGCGGCTGTATAAACTTACTTTCAGGATGGAAGAGGTTGCGGTAAGCCAGCGAACGGCGGTCAAACTCGTCAACGATCGACTGCTCAGCACCGATCGCCTCAGCAAAGCGCGCAATGCACCAATCGTTGTACGCATATTCAAGTGTTTTTGAAACACTTTCGTGCTCAACTTCTGAGGCCAAGTAGCCTTGTGCGGTGTAACTGCTTTTGCCTAATTCGTCGGCCGTAGCGGTCGCGATCATGGCTTCAAGTGCAAGCTGGTGGTCAAAATCTGTAATGCCTTTCATGTACGCGTCAACAATTACAGGTACGCTGTGATAGCCGATCATGCAGCCCGTGTAGTTCGCTGCAAGCTCCCACATCGGTAATCGTCCGCCTTGTTGGTACATGTTCAACATGGAGCGAATGAAGTCGGCGGTGCGCTCACGCTCGATGATCGTATAAAGCGGGTGCGTGGCTCGAAAGGTATCCCAAAGTGAGAATACCGTGTATTGTGCGGCTTGGGTGGTATCGAGGGTGTGGGTTGCTACATCAGTTCCGCGGTAATGGCCATCTACATCGCTCCAGGTGTTTGGTACAGTAAGCGTGTGGTAGAGCGCTGAATAGAAGATTACTTCTTCATCGCGGTCTTCGGTTTCAATGGCAATTACGCCCAAAGCCTCATTCCAGGTAGCTTCTGCATCCGCGCGATAGCGCGCAAAATCCCAATGAGGCGCTTCAGCCGCAAGGTTCGCCAATGCGCCATCGATGCTGCTTGATGAAAGTGCAACCTTTACAATGAGCGTATCGATCACGCCGAATTTCAAGGGGAAAACGGGAACATACTCAGCCACTTGCCGTGTGCTGCCATCGAGCAAGGTTTCGGTGTACAGTTCAAAGGTTTGATCTTGGTAGTCAAATGGCGATGAATAGTGAGCAGCGAAGTACACCATTTGGTCTTGTGCCCAAGCTTTGGATTGGCGATAGCCGACGATGATTGAGTCACCGATAGGGTCAAAATTGTAGGTCACGAGTTCATCGCGGTGTGCCATGTCCATGAAAACTACACAGCTATCGGGTTGGTCAAAGGTGTATTTGTGAATGCCTACACGCGTTGTCGCTGTAAGCTCAGCCGTGATGTTGTGATCGTCGAGGTGTACACTGTAATACCCGGCGTGGGCCTTTTCGGTAGACTTATCGAAGGCCGATCGGTAGCGTTCACCCCAATTATTTCCAGCGTGTACTGAATTGTTGGTGGGCATAATTAATATGTCACCGTAATCAGATACCCCTGTACCCTGCAAGTGCGTGTGTGAGAAGCCATAGATGAGGCTATCGGTATAATGGTATGCGCTGCAACCATCCCATCCATCGAGGCGGGTATCCGGACTCACTTGCACCATGCCAAAGGGCACTGTCGCACCGGGGTAGGTGTGCCCGTGGCCGCCGGTACCAATGAACGGATTTACCAACCGCGCGTAGTTCGGGTTGAGAGCGATGTTTGAGGCAGACTCACATCCGGCCGTTAGGCCGAAAACAAACAGAACGTAGAGCAAACGCTTCATCGTGCGAAATTTGAACGCAAGATAGCACGACGCTTTGGGTTTGCATCAAAAAGTACCGCATTTAAGGTATTGCAATTGAGGCTGAATCGGAGCACATTTACCCCATCATCAATCGCAAAATCATGTATTCACCCTGGGATAGTCCGAAAGCCCTGTGCAGCGTAAATCGCTCTTTTGAGCAGATCTTCGCCAAGTACAAAGTGAGCGCTCAGGCCGATGATGCGCTGATCACCCTTGTACCCGATGCCGATTTTGTAGTTCATGTTTTGGCTTTGTTTGAAGCAGATTCTCAGCCTAAACGGCTGGATGTAGGAATGGTTGACTTGGGGGTTTTGGTTGATTATTTGCAGCGTTCACACCGGTATTATTTGGATGTGATGTTGCCTGAATTGACACATTTGTTGCATCATTTACAGGAGATTTGTACCGGTGATTTTGCGATTTTGAAGGCTCTACCGGCTTTTTGGCGGTCATACCGAATGGATTTACAGCGCCATTTTCGCCAAGAAGATGAGGGACTTTTTCCGTATGCGAAAAAATTGGAGTACCGCATGCGGCATCCTTTGCTGGCTTGCTACAGCACTGATTTATTGAATTATGATTTGCATGTATTTCAAGAAGATCACCACGATGAAACGCATGAATTGCGAGCGATTCGAACGTTGATTTTGCAAACAAATTACCACGATCATTTGCCGTTTCCGTACCGTATTTTATTGAATAAAATCGCCCTTTTTGAGCGTGATTTACAGTTGCATGCGCGTTTGGAAGATGAGGTTTTAATGCCGCAATTGAAAGCAATTGAAAGGCATTTAAAATGCAAACTTAATTAAGCGAAATGGACCCTTATTGGGTGCAAACATTGCAATCCATGCGGTTGTGAATTCCAAAATGCAAAACAGCGGGCTTGCTGGGTTGAATGCGCGCTGCGTAGCTCTTTTTTTGTTCGGGTGTGAGCAGCGCTTGAATGTCGAGTTCACGCAAGTTGCGGAGGTCGGTTTTTTCTTGGCTCAACACGTTCATGCGCATAACAACCTGCTCTTCAGAGAGGCTTGGGTCGCGCTCGATCGCCTTGAGGCGCACGTCAACATCGGCGATTTGGCGCGCATAGCTTGAAAAAACACTGTCGAGCAGCTGCTCTTGCAACGGGTGCAGCTGGAGTTGTTCAGAAATGGCATCACGTTTGCGTTGATCTGTTGGCGGTAAGTCTTGGGCAATCCCGAACTTCGCCGTTGAGAACACAAGCAGAAATACGATGAATACGAAACCGTTGCGCATAGACTCAAATTTACGACATTTTGCAGGAATCTTACTTCTGCTTGGTTTAACCTTTCAAGCAGCTGGGCAAATTTCGTACCAGCAAGCACTTGATCGTTTTTTAGCTGAGCCGGCGCTTGCCGCAGCATCGGTGGGCGTTTGTGTGCTCGATGCTCAAACCGGTAAAGAATTGCTCACCCATGATGCAGACCTGGCCCGCATTCCCGCATCAACGATGAAGGTTGTTACTACCCGGTATGCGATTGAATTGCTTTCGCTTGATTTTCGATTTAAAACGCATTTTGGTTACACCGGTTCGGTAGATTCAACGGGGGTCTTGCTGGGCGATTTGGTGGTGCAGGGGGGAGGTGATCCGACGCTGGGTTCATCACATTTCCAATCGCAAACCTGCCTCGAACCTTGGTTAAACGCGCTTCGCGGTGCCGGTATTCACACCGTGAAAGGCAAGTTGATTGTGCTTGATAACGTTTTTGAGGGGCCACCGCTCGCCGGGAGCACAGCCATTGAAGATGGCGGAAATTATTACGGTGTAGGGGCGTTCGGATTGAATTATCGCGACAACACATTTGAGGTGAGTTTGCAAAGCGGCGGCGATCAAACAAGAGTTGAATTATTGGATGCGCAGGAGTACCCGGTACAGATAACATCGTACGTGAAAGCGTCTACGCGGAACGCCGATTTGGCCTTTGGTTACAGCATGCCCCATATGAATAGCATCCTCATCTATGGCAGTATACCGCAAAATCAAAATGCAT
>CAMCHP010000120.1 GCA_945874695.1 Chryseobacterium gleum | reverse complement strand
CAGGCCCAACTGCCTGATTACCTGCCCACCGAGGGCCTAGTTGGCTGGTGGCCCTTCAACGGCAATGCCAATGATGAGAGCGGGAATGGGAATAATGGGACGGTGAATGGGGCTACGTTGACGGAGGATCGCGAAGGGAACCCGAACGCAGCGTATAGTTTTGATGGGGTGGATGATATAATTTCTTGTGCCGGAGTCGATGCTATTAGCGGAGCACAACAGTTGAGTGTCTCCATTTGGTTCAATACTGAATCAATGGTTGGGTTTGATCGGCTTTTGGGGCAAGAGGATGATTGTAATAATGTTGATCAAGGGTTTGCCATCGCCTTTGGAAGTGCCGATAGCCAACAATTGAGGTTCCTCATTCGAAATGGGACAAATAGTTTTTGCTTCATTCAAACTAATGTAATTCCGAGCGGAGAGTGGAATAACCTCTTGTTGATTTATGACGGTGTAGAGTCGAGCGATGAGCAACGTTGTCGAGTTTATTTGAACGGGCAAGAGCAGCTTTTGACTTATGTCAATGGGCCTTTTCCTAGCACACTGGATGTCAGTAATATAGATACTCAACTTCAATTTGGAGCAAGTAGTTGCAATGGATTTGAGAATTTCTATTATTCGGGTTTCCTAGACGACATCGCCATCTACAACCGCGCCCTCACCCCCGAAGAAATCACCGCCCTTTACACCGGCATACCTTACGTAGCCCCCTGCGCTGACCCCACCGCCTGCAACTTCGAGCAAGAAGGCGAGTGCGTGTTCGCTCAACCCAATCTTGACTGCGCGGGCAACTGCCTGAACGACTTTAACAACAATGGTGTTTGTGATGAAGTTGAAGTGTATGGGTGTACCTACGCATTTGCTTGCAATTACAACCCTGACGCGACCGCAGATGATGGTTCGTGTACCGTAGCACAAACTCACTACGACTGCGCCGGCAACTGCCTCCTCGACCTCAACAACAACGGCCTGTGCGACCTCGAAGAAGCCGCCGGGTGTACCAATGTCGACGCCATCAACTACAACGCCGATGCCACCCTCGACGACGGCTCATGCATGGTCACTTGCAAAGGCGATTTCGACAACGACGGACAAATCACCATCAACGACCTTTTGGGCTTCCTAGCTGCCTTTGGCAACCAGTGCGATGGTGCCGGCTGCATGGACCCCGCCGGTTGCAACTACGACCCCACCGCCACCTTTGACCTCGGCTACTGCGAGTACCCCGCTGAATTCTTCAATTGCGAGGGTTCTCCCATCAACGACGCCGACGGCGACGGCATTCCTGATGAATTGGAAGTGGCAGGGTGTACTGACCCCGAGGCGGGGAATTACAACCCTGAAGCTACCGATGACAACGGCAGCTGCACCTTCGGTTTGACCGGTGCAACCCACAGCTGCGGTGCAGAAAATGTGCACAATCCTGACTTGGTCTACGGCTCAGTCACGGATATTGACGGCAACACCTACCGCACCATTGTCATTGGCAACCAAGAATGGATGGCGGAGAACCTCACTGTTGAGCATTACGCGAATGGCGACCCGATACCAAATGTCACAAATGATGCGCAATGGGCAGGATTGTCAACCGGCGCGTGGTGCTATTATACCAATAACCAGCTCTTTGAATGTCCATACGGAAAGCTGTACAACTGGTATGTTACGATTGATGATCGAAATGTATGTCCTGCAGGCTGGCATGTGCCAACAAACAACGAATGGACCGTCTTGACTGATCATCTCGGTGGCGAGGCGGTTGCCGGAGGTAAAATGAAAAGTTTCGGCGCAACGTACTGGGACTCACCGAACAATTGGGCAACCAACGAAACAGGTTTTTCAGGTCTTCCTAGTGGAAGCCGACTTTTTAGTTTTGAAAACTTATCTGTTTTTTTTAGCCTATGGAGTTCTACTGAGAGCAACGAATCGAACGCATGGCATCGTCGAATGAACAGCGATAGCGGGGACATAGCAATTGGTAATCCGAATAAAGAAAGTGGTTTTGCTATACGTTGCCTCAGGGATTAATTCATTTGACAACTTAGCAACGCGATTTCATGCAGCTATGCAGGGAACCTGATCATTTATTGCCATGCAATCGGTCTTGTCCCCATCCCGCCGCAGGCGGCAAAAAAATACACACCTTCTCTCCCCAACGGCAGTAACACACTAAGCCGGCCGTTGGGGGTGGGGGTGAACGGGCGCTACGGCGTGCTGCCGGTTTCGCCTTGCAGCAGCCACTCAGCGTAGTTCCCAGGATGAATCACTTGTTGCTGGCGCACAGGGTAGTTTTTTGAAAATGTAAGTGGTAACTTGTATTTACTCTTCACATTCCATTTGATTTCATAAGCGTCCAGTTCACCGTCGTACAATTCCAAGTAGTCGATTTCTTGTTGCTGGGTGGTCCGCCAAAAAAAGCGTTGATGGTGTTTCTTATGGTACTGCACATGTTTCCAGCGCTCGTTGATGATGTAGTTCTCAAACAGCGCGCCACGGTCACTTCGGCTGTTGATGGGGGCATAATTCCCCAAAATGGCGTTGCGGATACCATTGTCGTAAAAGTAGATTTTACGGCTTTTTTTCAGCTCGTTGCGCACATTTCGGCTAAAGGAGCTAAGGCGAAATACAACAAAAGTTTTCTCCAGGGCATCAATGTACCGTTCTATGGTTTCTTTGTCGGCACCAGTAATTTGTCCAAGCTCATGGTAGCTCACCTCGCTGCCCATCTGCAAAGCGAGGGCCTGCAGCAATCGCACAAGCAATTCGGGCTTTTTGATTTTGTCATAGGCCAGCAGGTCTTTGTACAGGTAGCTGTCAGAAAGAGAAGAAAGTATTTCGCGTTCATCACCTGGATTTGACACAACCTCAGGATAACACCCGTAGATGAGCCGGTTTTCCAGATTACCCGTTTCTTCGAAGGCGTTCGTGTGATTGGAAAGCTCGCTGAACGACAACGGATACAACGTGTATTCGTGTTTGCGACCGGTAAGGGGTTCATTGATGCTGTTGGCCAGCTCAAGGGCCGATGAACCTGTGGCGATGACCTGAATGTGGGGAATGTTGTCGATGATTAACTTCATGGTCACGCCGATGTCGCCAATTCGCTGAGCTTCGTCGATCACTAAAAATTTCTTTTTTCCCAGCAGAACATTGATCACGGGTAATGAGGCGTTCTGGAGCCGCATGCGATCATTGGCATCGTCGCCCGAGAGCCAGATGGCATCAGGGTTTGAGCGCGGACAAATCTGTGAGACAAGGGTAGTTTTGCCGGTTTGCCGCGGACCAAGCACAATGATGGCCTTCCCTTTAAAGAGTCTGGCTTTGATGTTCTCAAAGAGCGTCCGTTGAATCATAACCCAAAAATACGATAAGTTGCGTAAAGAAACGAGTATTAGCATAATATATTTCGTATATAAACGAGAGATATTATGAAATGTCAGTTGCAGCGCATGTGGGATATGACGCGCCGGAAAACTATTAGACCAGTGGGTCAGACTCACCCCATCCCGCCGCAGGCGGCAAAAAATACACACCTTCTCTCCCCAACGGCCATAACCCACCAATCCAGCCATTGGGGGTGAGTTCAATTTGGCTCAATATGTGAAGCATAATTCATGTCTTTACATTTTGAAATGATATAAACCCAATGAATCGGGGTTTATGTAGCGCCGAAATGTAATGGTACGAAGCACCTGCCGATGCCAAAATGTCGCCTAAACAAACTTAGGTCATAGAACCTCTGGTCGGAAGATTGGGGAGTAGCACAATATGCCTTTTCACTGCGCCATAGATGTGTCTACGAATCTCCATAAAGCGTAAAATAAACGAATGAGTTAGGCTAATTTACGTTAATTAGTCTAGTTAAACAGATTATTTATCGCTTTTGTGATGATTGAACACGTTCTTCAATGGCACGTTCGAGCAAAATCGGCTGTATTTTGACCCATCAGTAGCGTAGCACTTGAATCTAAGCAGTGTCGGG
>CAMCHP010000119.1 GCA_945874695.1 Chryseobacterium gleum | reverse complement strand
CGGAATAAACCACACCAAGGCATTGCCCAAAGTTGCTCCAACAAAGAACAAGGGCGTCACCTCTCCCCCTTTGAAACCGCTGCCGAGGGTTAGGGCGGTGAACAGTATTTTAAAGGCAAAGTCGGCGCGCCCCAATTCACTTGCAAACGCTGCTTCGATTACAGGAATGCCCAATCCCAAGAATCGACTGCCATCAACGCCAAAAACCGGTGGAAGAACAAACCACATTGCAATCACAGCACATCCGCCTGCGAACATGCGATGTGAGCTCGAAGCAAAAGTGCGTTTGAACACCTGTGTGGCATAATGCGTGGCGGCTGTAAACAAACGTGCCCCGAACCCGAAAAGGGCGGCAGCAAGTGCAGCCCAAAGCAAGTGAACAAACTCAACGTCAAGCGCTATCACGTGCGGATAAACCGTATGACTCACGCCCCAAGCGTGGCAAATGAAATCACCGACGAAGGCGGCCCCAAAGGCAGGTAAAATGAGGTCGTAACTGTAGCGCCGCAATGCCATTACCTCAACCGCAAATAGAGCGCCGGCCCATGGCGTTCCAAAAACCGATGCGAAACCTGCAGCTACCCCCGCGATGATTAAGAGCTGCCGTTCACGTTCATCGACCTTTAACCATGCCGTGAATTGATGCGCCAAGGCTGCGCCCATTTGAACGGCGGTGCCCTCTCGTCCGGCTGATCCACCAAAGAGATGCGTCATTACAGTTCCCACGAGCACCAAGGGCGCCATCCGAATCGGTAATTTTTCATTCGGGGTTCTGTACGCCGAAAAAATAAGGTTGCTGCCGGGTTCTAGGGCTTTGCCAAATTGGCGGTACACGTGAGCGATCGACCATCCTGCCGCAGGCAGAAAAAATAATAGCCACGGATACTGGCCATGCATCGTGGTTACCCCTGCGAGCAACACCAAAAACAGCGCTGACGCCGAACCGGCTAAAACCCCTACTCCCACGGCAAATGCAGCCATTCGGCTGAACCTTACCTGCAGTTGCGAAAGGGTTTGGCCTTTGTTCATGGAGTTATGGACGTTCTGAAATCCAGGTTTCACCGTCGGTGTATACCTCGCGTTTCCAAATCGGAACGTCTTTTTTGAGGGTGTCGATGATCCATGCGCAGGCTTCAAACGCCTTTGCACGGTGGTGCGCTGACACGGCAACAACAACCGCCAATTCACCAATGTGAAGCACACCTGTGCGGTGGTGCAAGGCAATTTTCACCGCGTCAAATTGAAGCAGGGCCTGTTCAGCAATCTTCGTCATTTCACGCACAGCCATTGGCGCATAAGCCTCATAGTCTAGGTATTCAACCACTTTACCTTTGTTGTGGTTGCGCACTGCACCCGCAAATACAACTTGCGCACCAGCAGTGGCATCTGCGACAAGCGCACGGCAGTGTTCGGCGTCAAGCGACTCCATTGTGAGCTCGATATGAATGGATTGCTCATGCATGGTTCAACCTCCGCTCACAGGTAAGATTAAGGCAATTTCTTCATGGCCCTGAATGTTTTGTGCATCATCAGCATAGCTTTGATCAACGGCAATGCGGAGCAGTTCAATAGTGCCGAACGCCGGATAATCGCGCAAGATGGATCGCCGCAATTCGGCCACGCTGCAAGGGATACGATGCACATAGCGCAGCGTAGAAGTACCGGTAACCGCCCGCGCTGGACCAAAGCAAAGAATGGTTAGCTCACCTGATTGTTCTAAACCCATGTTGCAAAAGTAACGAAGCCTGATGTTTTAAACGACGCCCGTTGCCAAGGCGGCAGCTAATCCGAGCAAGAATACCGCCACGGTGTATTGCACAAAGTCCAGGGTCACCTTTTTCAGAAGTTTGTTACCTAAGTATGCCCCAGCAATAGCAGCGGCAGATGTAATGGCCAACAAGGTGATGTTTTGTTCAATCACAAAACGGTCGAATGTGGTCGCATACACCGCCAAACGGGTAAAATCAACAGCGCATGAAACCACCACAGCTGTGCCAATAAAGGCCTCTTTCGACAAGCCCGCTTTGATTAAAAATGCACTGCGCAATGCCCCTTGGTGGCCTGACAATCCACCAAAAAAACCACTGAGCAATCCACCCAACGGCAGCTTCTTTTGATCAAACTGCATCCGTTTGAAGGCCGGTAAGAGGTCAAACAGCGCGAAGATCACAAGCAGCACCGCCATGATAAAATTAAGTGTCGAAACGGGGTGCATCCGGCCGTTTAGGCCGAAAACATACAGCGGCTCAGCCGAGGGGATGTTCATGAGCAGCCAGGCACCGAGCAAAGCGGCGAGCACCGCTGGGAGTCCGAATCGCAACAGCACCGCACGTTGCGCATGGCGGCCAACCAAGGCCAGCTTGAACAGGTTGTTGACGAAATGAACGAGCGCCGTGAGTGCTATCGAGAGCTCAATCGGAAAAAAGAGCATGAAAACAGGCGCGAGCAAGGTGCCCAATCCAAAACCTGAGAAAAAGGTCAGCATCGCAGCGGCGAAAGCGACCATAGGAATGATCAAAAACGCGCTGTCCATCGCATGCATTTACTTGTTTTTCAAACGTTTCGCCTGCTCCCAATAGACATCCATTTCAGCGAGCGACATCTCCCCCATGGTTTTGCCATCTTTGGCACTCTGGGTTTCGAGGTACTGAAAACGCTCAATAAACTTGCGGTTGGTGCGTTCGAGGGCATCGTCAGGATTGATGCCTTTGAACCGCGCGTAGTTAATGAGCGAGAACAATACATCGCCGAATTCTTCCTCCATGCGCTCGGTTTGGGCGTCGGCTTCGGCCTTAAACTCGGCCAATTCTTCTTGTACCTTTTCCCACACTTGCCCCTCATGATCCCAGTCAAATCCCACGCCGCGTGCCTTGTCTTGAATGCGCACAGCCTTCACCATCGATGGCAGCGAACGCGGAACCCCTTCGAGCACCGATTTTTTGCCCTCTTTCAGTTTCAGTTTCTCCCAGTTGGCTTTAACTTCATCTTCATCAGCCACTTGCACATCGCCATAAATGTGCGGATGCCGGCTGATCAGCTTGTCGCAAATGAAATTGAGGCTATCGGCAATATCAAAAGCGCCTGTTTCAGAGCCAATTCGCGCGTAAAAAACCATGTGCAGCAAAATATCGCCGATCTCCTTTTTCACCTCTTGAATGTCGCCATCCATGATCGCATCGGTGAGTTCGTACACCTCTTCAATGGTGAGGTGGCGCAGCGAATCGAGGGTTTGTTTGCGATCCCACGGACATTGTTCGCGCAATTCATCCATGATGGTAAGTAGCCGTTCAAAGGCCTTTAGCTTATCTTGCGTGCTATTCATGGTTCAAAGATCATGCTTCAACCTGACGTTTACAACCGATGTGTACATTTCATGCTGCGGCTCTTCGGGGTTGTTAGTGTGTGTTTTTTATTTTCGCCCTATCGGGCGGATGGGCAAGTTGGTCAATCAGTAGCGCTGGCCAAAGGGTTCGGATTTGTTGTCCCGCACCGCCCCGAGTTGCGCAATTTAGTCACCGGACATTCAAACAGTTGGCATGCTGGATGGCAAATGAATACGCGGCATGCAGGCCATCGCAAAGCTTGGCATCACGCTTATCACTATCCGCTTTGGGGTGTTGAAGTATACTACGCCGATTTGGGCAACCGCAAGCAACTCGGTCAACAACTTGCCGTGCATGCCATGGTTAAATTGCCTCAATTCACCCGACTCATAGCCCCCCATCGCCGTGTGCAATTGTACAGCCAGTGGGGTATTGGTGCAGGTTACAGCGACGTGGTGTGGGATTTGGAAGCGAATCCGAAAGGTATCGCCTTAAGTTCTGCGTTGAACGTATGCCTATCGGCAGGATACCTTGCCCAAGTACGTGTGAGCGATCGATTTGCGGTGCATGCGGGGATCAGTGTGGTGCATTTCTCGAATGGCTCGCTATCGGTTCCGAATCTGGGCACGAATAATTTGAGTGGTGCATTGGGCTTGGTTTATCACCTCACGCCCATGCAACGGGAGGTTTCAAATCCAGA
>CAMCHP010000118.1 GCA_945874695.1 Chryseobacterium gleum | reverse complement strand
TACGATGGCCACCGCCATACCCGGCACGTTCCAATCAACCAAGGCTTGCGCAAAATAGGCATCAAGTGCCTTGAGTTCTTTCTTGTAAGGTTGCGCTTGCAAAGTGATGCAAGCCAGCACGTGAATGAGCAATAAGGGTATTCTTTTCATGCAGTGAAGGTAAAATATTACACGAAATTTTGTGACTAATTTCCTTGAACGTAGGCCTCCACTCCCGGGTCGCTCGGCTGACGGTGCAAACGTTCAATGAGAAAGGTATAGTAATTGAGTCGCTTTAACTTACTTTCCAACCACGCGCGAAACGACAGGGCATACAGGTCTACACGGTTCACAGGCCAGTACATCACCATTTGATCAAGATGCTCCATAATGAGCGCCGTATTCGGCTGATTCCGGTCGCTCAAATAAAGTGATATACCTTTCAAAAAATGAACCGACCAGGCGTTCATTGGATCTTTCAAAAAGGTCACGAAATAGCGCTGCATGCTGCGCAAACGAGCCAACGCCGTTTCATCCTTATCTTGATCAACTAAAATAAGCAGCTCGACCAGGTTCTTTTTAAACCGCCACTCCTTACCCATGTGTTGTTCACAACGGCGGTCGTTCAACTCAACATCCATCAACACGCGGTTTGCACGTGCAAGATCACCCTGATGGAAATGGAGCACAGCTAAGTTCAAGGAAATATTCAAGCGTTCTCCAATGTTCAATTCGGGCAACTCAAGTACATAATGCAAATTATCAATTGCCCGATCAACATCACCTTGATGACTCAAAATCAACGATTTAAGCAAGTAATACTTCGGGATGTAGCTGCGTACATCGGCCTTCTTACTTTGGCTGAATAACCACTTCAATTGCTCATTCCAGATTTGTGCTTCGTTGAACTTGCGCACCCGAAATTTGGTATGAGCCATCATGTAGCAAAAACCAATGCGGTGCTTCAAATCGCGGTCGCTCAAACGACCACTTTTTGATAAATGGCTGTATGTTTGCTCAACCAAGGGTTCAAACTGGTGGTACTGCTTAGCGGCAATAATGGCCATCCGAATGATGTCGAGCATTTTGTAAACCACTGCTGCAGGCAACGCTTGATCAAGATCTACCCCCAAATCTTCAAGCTCCTTGCGAACCAAAGCATCTAAATCACTCATGTGGCCCGTGACCCGCACCTCGCGCAATTTGATCTTCAGCAAGGTGTAAGAAATTTCAACCCGCTGCTGAATGCGCGTTTGCTCGTGCAATCCTCGCCATTCCGAAATTAACTCTTCATACTTCACCCCCAATGCCTCGGCGTGCTCGATCTCAAAGCGCAGAATATCAAGCGCACCCTCAAAATTTTCATGACGCAAGGCCACTTCCTTGGTTTTGCTGAGCAACTTCTCGGCACTCGCCCCTTTGTTAAACTGGATCAACCGATCAGCAGCATTAATCACCAAAGCAGGTTCGGCACTCGTACCTGCTCGAGCATCGTCCCCCAACCATTGAAAGAAAGAATACAGTCGCGTGAGTAAACGTTTGCGCACCGCGTGGTAGGCATTGCGCTGATTGGCTCCATAATGGACTTCGAGAAAATTTTTAGCACCACCGGCTGCATCAGCCGCGATGGCTTCAAACAATTGTTCATCGATACGTACTTCACGCGCGCGCTGAACGCGTAAAAACTGGACAAAACTGCGCTGCTCTGAGGCATCCAAAGTCAAAATCAACTCTTCAAGAAGCAGCATAAAGTACGTATTTTAAGAAAAAAATATCTGAAGCATGTTGCAAATAAAAGACTTTATGTAATTCATTCAGATAAGCTAAAGTACGTTTTTGAAGTATTATGGTTAGCTGATCCCAAAAGATTGGGGCATTTTTGCATCCTCCATTCCACTATGGACAGAAAAGACTAAGACCCATTTCGGTGAATTGAAGCTGGTTAATCGCTAAACCCTTGGTTGCTACCCCATAGCCAACCAAGGGTTTTTTTTGTGTTTTTGAAAGCGGACTGGCACATGACCAAACCCATTTAAACCGCTCCTACATGAACACCTACCGTTCCCAAAAACTCACTTTCGCAAAACATATACTTAACCTAAATTTGATCCAGTCAGTTATTCATAACAAGGCTACAGCGATTTTTGAGTAGTTATTTTGGTTAAGGTTTCAAGAAAGGCTTCCAACGGGAAGCCTTTCTACTTTTTTAATACCTCGCTGCGTTAACGCAACGCTAGATCGTAAAGCTCAAATACAACAAACTATTTGTCAATCGCTTGCGGGGCTCTAGCGTTTTCGGATTCCATGGCTCAAAGTCGCCCATAACTACCCGATCTCGGCTGAATCGAAATCCCAGATTGATTTCGTACGTATCATTAAAAAACACCTCTACGCCCGTGCCAACAAACCATCCGATTCCTGTACCAGTCAAATTACTCGTTGGCCCGAGTAAAAAGTTCTGCCCTTGCGTCGCCAGCCACAAGTCAAAGGTTGTGCCCTCAATCTCAATGTAATTGTCGACAAGGCGTGTAGCTAAAAATGAACCGCCCCCTTCAATGAACCAATTGCTATCGTCGTTGATCATGATCGCACCACGGTAGCCCAAATGCATATTCAAACGATCTTCTTCGCCGATGATGTTGTACAAACGAATATCAGCCGTACCCTGCATGGGGTCTGGCAACAAATTCGTTTGCAAGGTCCACTTGTCGGCTGCCTTTACCGTAACATAATTCATGTCAAGAAAAATCCCGTTGTCGTTGTTCCAGCGATAGCCCAAACGAAATCCAACCGCTACACCTGGATTGTACCGCATATTCTGTGGATAAGAATCATTCGGAATGGTAAATGCCTCGGCACCTATCAAGTTCGTCACTTGCTGCTGAGTTTGTTGATTCAAAGTCAAACGCTCCTCAATCGTCATGGTATTCGCTTGCACATCGTCCAAATTCCAAAGCGCTTCGCCATTGTAAAACATAGCGCTCTGCTTGTTCGCAAAGTAGGCACCAATGTTCAATCCGAAATTGAACCCACTGCGGTCGCCCTCTTCCCACTCATCTTCTTCTTCTTCGTCTTGGTAGTACTTAATCTTCGCGCTGCGCTGGGCCGTCGCCGAATACACTCCTAAGCCAAAAACTAACGCTGCCGCGAAAGCAGTCCGAATCAGGTATTTCATATCGTCCGTATTAATGCTCTTTTCAGGGCTTTTCAAATTTACAACATCTGTTGCGATCAGAAACCTATTCAAGCACTGTCATCTTAATTTCCAAATGCTCAACCGGCCAGTCACTCGCATCCCGATCTAACCGCGACAAGGTCGCTACCACATCCATGCCCTTTACAACCCGACCAAACACCGTATGTTCATGATCCAAATGCGGCGTGCCACCCTCGGCCAAGTAACGCGATCGCTGCGTTTCGGTGTATGCACGACCAATTCGAGTGGCCGATGTGTGCAACGTTGCACCATTCACTTTTCCACCAGCGACAATGTAAAAATCATAGGCCGATGAACGCTTGTCTGCATTGTCTGTGTAGGTGGGCGACATGGCTAATGCTCCCGTGAAATGACAATGCGCGGCCTGAAACTCACTTGGCAAGGTGTAGTCACCTATCAAAAACCGGCGCTCTTGCTCTTCGCGCTCCTCGCTGTTGCCACCCTGAACCACAAAATCAGGCACAATGCGCACAATTTGCGTCCGCGTGAAATATTGCCGTTCGATCAAGTACAGAAAATTCGCCGTATGAACTGGCGTATCCTCAAACAGCTCAACCTCAATGGTACCGTACGAGGTTGCAATCTGAACCCGCCGTGCAGCATGCTTGGCGAAATAATCGTGCAAAAAAGCCTCGCAATTCGCAGTAGTCAGGCGCGGGTAAACCATCACAGCTGGTGTTTCATTGGCGGGCTGTTCAGGGTTTCCGCCTAACGGCGGGATGGCCGGCTCCTCCTTCGGCGTATCTCCTGAGGTTGGCACCTCCTGGGGTGTTGGGGTGCATCCGCCGAAGGCGAAAACCAAAATCACCCCTCCAAGGATGGTAACAAGAAGCCTTTTTATACCCTTGGTTGAAATAATCGAAGCAGGTACCATGCTGAATGCTATTTTTGTAAAAGTACAAT
>CAMCHP010000117.1 GCA_945874695.1 Chryseobacterium gleum | reverse complement strand
CGCGGCGCAGGATGGTATGTGTTCGGAGCGGCATGCGCTGCGACCTGCACAAAAGCACGGGGGTTTGGTTCTTCAATGATTGCGGGAAGCTCAAACTCAAGCGATGACTTGGCGTGGGCCTCATCGATGCTCAAATGAATATCGTCGCTTGAGCAGCAGCTGCGATCAACTGAACAACTTGCAGATTCAGCGGGAACCGAAGTTTGTTTAGAGGTGCAGCATTGCTTGGTTTGCGATGGAGGAGCCGTGTGATTCTGAGCCGCACACGACGATGAACAGCTCGATTCAGGCGCGGTATGATGCGTTGCAGCGCACCGCGATGAACATGCGTCACCCGTGGTGTTAATGGCAATGTTGGCGATCTGTCCGCAACAATAGTGCACATGAATGTGCAACCCTATTGCGAATAGGCCGTACCAGAGAACCATTGCCATGGCGAGAATTCGACGCATACGACAAAGATAACAATTTGACGCGTCAATTTCAAATCGCACCCCAATGGGCTCGATTTCAACACTTTCGACGAATGGATTTTGACTCGTGATAATTTCGTGATAAGTTTGTGATGAATTTGAGCTCAATGAGCAACCTTTTGCCGCATTGACTCGTTCAATACTCGATATCTGCCGAAGTGGCGATTATATATGTGCTAAACTCTAAACATCATAAACAACGCTTATGCGACTACTAGTCCTCTCTCTCTCTCTTGCGTTTTCATTGCTTTCGGTCGCTCACCGAACGCTCGCGCAAACCGCCGACAATTACGATGCCGGTGTACTGAACGATTACTTTGCTTTTCAGCTTGAGTTGATCAAAGTAACCCCAGGTTTTACCCCGCCCGTCGCGAGTCGTGCATTGGGGTATTCAGGTTTGGCGGCTTACGAGGCCGTTGTACATGGCACGCCTGGTCGGATCTCTCTCGCTGGCCGGGTACCTCAACTCGATGTTCTGCCTTTACCTGAGGTCGGACAAGATTACTACTGGCCCGAGGTGGTCAATGCGGCCCTTTTTCAGATGACTGCAGGCCTCTACTCGAACATGTCAAACGAAAATTTGACGGCTTTGAATGCGCTCCGCGACGAAACTACTGCCGTGCACGCAGCCGAGGTAGATGCTGCGGTGTTGAACGCCTCTGGTGCGTATGGCGAAGAACTCGCCCTCGCAATACTCGGCTATGCAAATGGTGATGGCCAAGAGTCTTGCCAGTTCTCGAACTTCCCGGTTGAATATGTGCCGCCGGTAGGCCCGGGCTTATGGTCGCCGTTGAGCGGTCAGGCTGCCTTGCAGCCCTACTGGGGTGACAAACGCTGTTTTGTGGTTGAGTTTGTAGGTAACGACCTTTTGGCACCTGAGCCGCCCGCCTTTTCAAGTGAAGTAGGCAGCGAATTGTACGCTGAAGCGATGGCTGTTTACGACGCGAGTTTGAACCTCACCCAAGAACAAACCAACATTGCGCAATATTGGGCCGATGGCGGGGGTACAGTCACACCTCCAGGGCACAGTGTTTCGATGTTGCGTCAGGTGATTCAGCAAGAGAATTCAAACCTTGCGTTTGCCGCTGAAGCTTACGCACGCTTAGGAATGGCCGTGGCCGATGCGTTTGTACAGTGCTGGAAAACCAAGTACGTGTACAACCTCGAGCGTCCGATTACCTACATCAACAGCTACATTGATGCCGATTGGACGACCCTCATCGGCACGCCGCCTTTTCCAGAGTATACCAGCGGACACTCTTCGCAGTCGGGTGCTTTTGGTGAAGTAATGACGGCCTTATTTGGCGAAAACTACGAGTTTACCGACAACACCCACGGCGATCAATTTGGCGGTCCGCGCAGCTTTACGAGCTTCACGCAGTGCGCTGAAGAAACAGCAATTAGCCGTTTGTATGGCGGTATTCACTATCCAATTGGCAACACCATGGGCAGCATGTCAGGCATTACCATCGGTGAGATGGTGAATGAACTGTTTGATGAGGCTGTTGGCGTTGACTCGCCGAATGCTTTGGCAGGCTTGAGCATCTATCCAAACCCAACCCAAGGCCAATTGGTTTTGAACGGAAACTTCTCAAGCGACGATCAATTGTTGGTGTTTGCGCTCACCGGACAGCAGGTTGCTGTGCGTCAAGCGCAACGGCAGCTTGATTTGAGCGATCTTCCAGCAGGGGTTTACATGGTAACCGTCGCTAATCGCGGACGTCAAACCCATGCGACTACACGCTTGATCATTCAATAAACTTAGCGCCTTTAACCCGTATCTTCGCAACGTATACGGGTATGAAGAAACGCGATTACATGCAGCAATGGCAGGTCATGACTTTGAAAAAGGGCATGAACCTGCTTTTGCTATTTATGAGCTATCATTTGGCGCGTTTCCTCAAACGACCCATCCATTGGGGCATGCCCTTTAGTGTATCGATTGAACCGACAACCGCTTGCAACCTGGGCTGTCCTGAGTGCCCGTCGGGTTTGAGGCAGTTCACCCGTCCAACCGGCAGGTTGAAAACAGAAACCCTCAACACCCTATTGACACCCCTCGCACCTTATTTGGGTAACGTAATATTCTACTTTCAAGGCGAACCTTACTTGCATCCCCAGTTTACCGAGTTGGTGAAGGCGGCCTCATCGCGCAACATTTACACCGTAACGAGCACCAACGCCCACTTTCTCAGCAAAGAGAACGCGCGAAAAACGGTTGAAAGCAAATTGAGCCGGTTGATAATCTCGATCGATGGCACCACCCAAGAAACCTACGAGCAATACCGCATACACGGCGATTTGAGCAAGGTGATTGAGGGCACGAAAAACATTTTGGCCGCCCGCGCTGAACTCAAATCAGCGACGCCCCACGTGATTTTTCAATTCTTAGTGGTGAAGCCGAATGAGCACCAAATTCAAGAGGTGCAGGCGCTTGCAACCGAATTGGGGGTTGACGAAGTGCGCTTGAAAACGGCGCAAGTGTATGACTATGCCAACGGCAATGCACTCATACCCGACAACGACCGCTACAGCCGTTACCGCCAAAAACCAGACGGCACCTGGGAGCTCAAGAACAAGCTGCTCAACCAATGCTGGCGCATGTGGCAAGGCTGTGTGTTCACATGGGATGGCAAAGTGGTGCCGTGCTGCTTTGACAAAGACGCGAGTTACACCCTGGGCGACGCCGTGAACACAGACTTTGCGTCGATTTGGAAGGGTGATGCCTACCGCAATTTTCGCGGGGCAATTTTGAAATCGCGCAGCGAAATCGACATTTGCACCAACTGCACCGAAGGCACCAAAGTGCAAGTGAGCGCTGAACAATAGCCACGAAAAAAGGGCGCATGAATCCATGGTCTGACCGAATGGAATGTGCTACCTTTGCCCTATGTTTATCCAGGTCATGAAATCGAAGCTGCATCGCGTCACGGTGACGCAAGCAGACTTGAATTACATAGGTAGTATCACCATCGATGAAACCCTCATGGAGGCCGCAGACCTTCTCGAAGGCGAGCGCGTTCAGGTGGTCAACCTCAACAACGGCGAGCGCCTGGAGACTTATGTCATCCGGGGTGTGCGCGATTCAGGCCACATTTGCCTGAATGGTCCGGCTGCCCGTAAAGTAGCCGTTGGCGACACCGTGATCGTTATTTCATACGCGTGGATGGATCGCAGCGAAGCAGAGGTGTACAAGCCCACGGTCGTGTTTCCTGATACCGCTACCAATCGCCTCATCGCTTAAACGGTGGCACGGCGTATTCGCAATATCGCAACGTACGTAGTCTTCTTAGCCATTGGCGTGTTTTTGTTTTATCTGGCATCGCTCGACATCACACGCGGCGCACAGGTGATTGAAACACCATCGGCTACATTCGAGGTGGGGAGCGGCTTCGGCGCATGTGCAAATGGACGAACCGTGCGCATTGCCTCGGTCGCTCCTGAACTGCTTGGCACAGCCTTTACCCTGCGCGATCAAGCGACCCAAGCGGTGGTTGTGAATGATGTTTTCACAGCCAAAGCCGATTCTCCGCAGCTTTTGTGCCTGCCAGCAGGTGCGTATCTTTTTGAGCGCAGCAGCACCGACACTGAACGTGCGGTTGTTTTTGAAGGCGTTGATAAAACAAGTGAGTTGGTCAACGATATGCGCAAGGCGAGCGTTCCGGGCATTTTGCTTTCGTTTTTGATGGGCTATTTGGCCATTGTTAGTCGAGGTTTGCGGTGGCTCATCCTCCTCGAGCCGATGGGATATAAAGTATCGCGGTGGCGCAGTATTCACGCCGTAGCATTTGCCTATTTCGCCAACACCTTCGTGCCACGAAGCGGTGAATTGGCGCGTTGTGTAGCCCTGAACCAAACCGATGACGTGCCTGTTGATCGCTTGTTTGGCACCGTCATCAGCGAGCGCGTGATCGACTTCGTAATGTTACTCGGCATCATGACTGTGGCCGTGCTTTCAAACCTCGATGCTTTTGCTCGATTGCTTGGTGGCGCAAATGACACGCCCTCAGATGCAGAAGGCGGAATCTCTTGGTGGATGGTTCTTGCGGGCATCGCAGTGATTGGTATTGTCTTGTTCTTCGGCTTCCGTCGATCAGTGCTCTACGGTAAAATCTTCAATAAGGTCAAGGCTTTTCTTTTAGGGGTAATGGAAGGGTTGAAAAGCGTGCTCAAGATCAAGCAGCGAG
>CAMCHP010000116.1 GCA_945874695.1 Chryseobacterium gleum | reverse complement strand
ATTCACGGTTATGTTCCGGAGACGAAACTAACCAATGCCGACCTTGAAAAAATGGTCGATACCACTGATGAGTGGATTCGCAGCCGCACGGGTGTTGAAGAACGTCGCATTCTACGCGAGCCAGGCAAAGGTACTTCTGACATGGCTGTTGAAGCTGTAAACGGACTGCTTGCCAAGCGCGGATTGAAAGCCACCGATATTGATTTGCTCATTTGTGCGACGGTAACGCCTGATATGGTTTTTCCGGCAACTGCAAACGTGATTTGCGATAAGATCGGAGCAACCAATGCTTGGGGCTTCGATATAGGTGCCGCCTGTTCGGGCTTCATTTATGCCTTAACGGTTGGTACGAAATTCATCGAAACTGGAACACATAAGAAAGTGGTGGTGGTTGGTGCCGATAAAATGTCGGCTATCGTAGATTACACTGATCGCACTACCTGTGTTATTTTCGGTGACGGTGCTGGCGCTGTTTTGCTCGAGCCAAACACCGAAGGATTTGGCGTTCGCGACTCTATTTTACGCTCAGACGGTTCGGGAAGGCAATACCTGCACATGAAAGCAGGAGGAAGCGTTCGTCCGGCTACCGCAGAAACCGTTGCCAATAGAGAGCACTTTGTTTTCCAAGATGGACAACCCGTATTCAAAGCAGCAGTGGTGAGTATGGCTGATGTTTCAGCTGAAATCATGGAGCGGAATCACCTCGCTGCCGATGATGTTGATTGGTTGGTGCCACACCAAGCCAATTTGCGTATCATTGATGCCACAGCGCGACGCATGGGACTCACCAATGAAAAGGTGATGATCAACATCCAGCGCTACGGAAATACAACTTCAGGAACCATTCCGCTATGTTTGTGGGATTGGGAAGACCGCCTGCGAAAAGGCGATAATATTGTATTGTCTGCTTTCGGAGGCGGATTTACTTGGGGAGCCGTTTGGGTCAAATGGGCAATTCAAGGTAAAAATGCTGAACCGAAAGTTTAATAAGATTTTCTAACTTTTGACTCCCAAAAGAAAACGATATGAACCTTACAGAGATTCAAGATCTGATCAAATTCGTCGCTAAGTCGGGTGTTACCGAAGTAGAGATTGAGAAGAAAGATTTCAAGATCACGATCAAATCGGAAACGGCTCCACGTAGAACACGTGGACAAGAGGTCTACGAGGCCCAGTTCATGCACCCGATGCAAATGCAAATGCCGATGCAGCAGCAAATGCCAGCGCAACAGGCAACTCCAGCGCCGGCTCCAGCACCTGCACCCGCCGCTGCCGCGCCTGCGGCCCCCGCAGCGAGTGAATCTTCGAAGTATGTCGAAATCAAATCGCCAATGATTGGCACCTTCTACCGCAAACCAGCGCCTGATAAGCCTGCGTTTATGGAAGTTGGTCAAACGGTGAGCGCAGGCCAAGTGGTGTGCGTGATTGAAGCGATGAAGCTCTTCAACGAGATTGAATCTGAAATCAGTGGTAAAATCGTGAAAGTCTTGGTTGACGACAACATGCCCGTTGAGTACGATCAACCCCTCTTCTTGGTAGATCCTTCTTGATTTTTGCTGTAAAACTGACGTCATGTTCAACAAAATACTCATAGCCAACCGGGGCGAAATCGCCCTCCGGGTTATACGCACCTGCAAAGAAATGGGCATCAAAACGGTGGCCGTTTACTCGAAAGCTGATGCTGAAAGCTTGCACGTTCGATTCGCCGATGAGGCCGTTTGCATTGGTCCAAATGCAAGTTCTGAATCGTACCTCAAGATCCCGAACATCATTGCAGCCGCTGAAATCACCAATGCCGATGCGATACACCCAGGGTATGGTTTCTTGAGTGAAAATGCTCAGTTCTCGCGCGTTTGCCGCGAAAATGGCATTAAGTTCATCGGCGCTAGCCCCGAGAATATTGAAGCGATGGGCGATAAGGCCTCTGCGAAGCAGACGATGCGTGACGCGGGGGTTCCTACCATTCCTGGCTCTGAAGGCCTGTTGAAAGACCTCGATCACGCGCTGAAAACAGCCCGCGAAATTGTTTATCCGGTGATGATGAAGGCCACCGCAGGTGGTGGAGGCAAGGGCATGCGCGTGTGCACCAACGATGACGACGTACGCGATGCCTGGGAGAAAACCCGTCGCGAGGCAGGTGCCGCATTCGGAAATGACGGCATGTACATGGAGAAGTTCATTGAAGAGCCTCGTCACATTGAGATTCAAATCGCAAGCGACCAAAACGGAAAAGCTTGTCACCTCTCAGAACGCGACTGCTCCATCCAACGTCGCCACCAAAAACTCGTTGAAGAAACCCCATCGCCTTTCATGACTGATGAATTGCGCGAACAAATGGGGCAAGCTGCCATCCGCGCAGCGGAAGCTGTAAAATACGAAGGCGTAGGTACCATTGAATTCTTGGTCGACAAGCACCGCAATTTCTATTTCATGGAAATGAACACGCGGATTCAAGTGGAACACACCATTACCGAAGAGGTAATTAACTACGACTTGATTAAAGAGCAAATTAAGCTCGCAGCGGGTCACCCAATCAGTGGCCGCAACTACTATCCGAAGATGCACGCGATTCAATGCCGCATCAATGCTGAAGATCCGTTCAAGGGTTTTGTCCCGAGTCCAGGCTTAATCACCGATTACCACGCACCAGGCGGTCATGGCATTCGGGTTGATACCCACGCCTACGCCGGATATCGCGTGCCGCCGTTCTACGATTCGATGATTTCAAAACTCATCGCTGTAGCGCAAACCCGTGAAGAAGCCATTAAGAAAATGCAACGTGCACTCGATGAATACATCATTGAAGGCATCAAAACCACCATACCTTTCCATCAGAAGCTGATGAGAGACGAAAAATTCAGAGCTGGAGACTTCACTACGAAGTTCATGGATACCTTTGAATTGTAAGTTTTAGGTTTCTGCCTGACGGCAGGATGGGGGTTGCGCATTGATTCACATTTATCTGAACAACTATGCGAAACTTACTCACCATGGGCATGCTGCTTTGCAGTTTAGCAGCAATCGCTCAACTTCCTGGGGCTTTGGACCCCACATTTGGAGATAACGGGAAAGTTTTGCTATCGCTCTCGAGTGGCCAAGATCGGCTACATGCCATCGCATTGGATGCAGAAGAACGCATTGTTGCTGCAGGCTACGTGTCATCAACCATCACTGGAAAAGACATGGCTTGCGTGCGCTTTTTATCAGATGGAAGCCTTGATGAGAGCTTTGGAGTTAACGGTTTAGCAGCTTTCGATTTACAGTTGGGCAGCGATGACATCGCCTTTGATTTGGTGATTCAGAGTGACGGTAAGATTGTTATCGCCGGTTCAACCGATGATGGGGCTGATAAGAATGCAGCACTCGTACGCATCAATGAAGATGGTTCACTCGACACGGATTTTGGTGTGAACGGCGTTGTCATATCTGACCTGGATAACGGATTGCAAGACGAGTTCCGCTGCCTGAAATTGCACCCAATTTCAGGGAATCTCATTGCTGGTGGATCTGCCCAAATCAGCAGCACATTGGCTAAACCGGTGGTTGCGCGTTACCTTCCTTCTGGTGAACTCGATACCGACTTTAACGGCAATGGCATTCGCTTGCTTTGGATTACCAACAACGATCAACAGTACCTTCATTCGGTAGAAGATTTGGCCGTTCAAGCCAATGGTAAGATTTCAGCTGTAGGATGGCGTGATTTTCCTGGATTGAGTTGGTCATCTGACTATTGGGCGGCGAAGATCAACAGTGACGGCAGCATGGATAACACCTTCTCAAGCGATGGTGTGAATGCTTACAATGGAGGTTTTAATGGCCACGATCGCGCATATGCCTTGTATTTGAAACCCGACAACACCATGGTTTTAGCGGGAGGTGGTTACGTGAGCACACTTGCCTATGATTTCAGAGCTTTCGAAGTGAGTACTTCAGGCGCTTCATTGTCGTGGAATGCGGTCGGTGATTACGGTTCATCATCGAATGACATCGCACAGGCTATCGCCGTTGATGGATCAGGCCGCTACGTGTTTGCAGGTTCTGCAGTTACCACCAACACCTCGTCATTTGCGGTGTACCGCACGCTTGCCACAGGTGCCGCAGATGCGTCGTTTGGAACGGCGGGCAAAGTCACAACTACCTTTACTGGAAATGCACAGAACATGTGTTTCGATGCCGCAGTGCAAGCCGACAACAAAATTGTCGCTGTAGGATACAGTGGTGATGATATGGCCTTGGTTCGTTATTTGGGTGAAGTGCAGGCGCAACTTGATAACATTATGCTGATTTCACCTGCTAACAATGCGATGAATGTTAATTATGCGGGGGTATCGATGAGCTGGAATGAACCCCTCGGTGCTGTTTCGTACCAGTACCAGATCGCGGTAGAAGATCAGTTTCTCGCGTTGGTAGCTGATGAAACGACTACGGCTAATTCACTTTTGGGAACGGGCTTAATGCCCAATACAACGTATTACTGGCGCGTTCGAGCATCAGATGGCAACGTGTTTGGAGCGTACAGTCAAACGCGCGTATTTACCACCAATACCTTAGAGAACTTTGATTTACAGACCCCGGCGAATTCAGCAGTCGATGTAGATTTTAACACAGTCAATTTCAATTGGACGAGTGCATTAGGCGCTTCAGGCTACCAATTGAGTTACGCTACAGATATGGCTTTTTCGGGTGAAGAAGTGCTTACCATGACTCAATCTGCTGCTGCAGTCAATGACCTGAATGCTGCAACAACC
>CAMCHP010000115.1 GCA_945874695.1 Chryseobacterium gleum | reverse complement strand
AGAATAAGGTTATACTCGATGGGATGATTATTTACAACGCTTTCCACTCGATCGGCTTGTTTTCTGTTTTTGATACCGATATTATTTCGAATGCCGACGTTTATACCGGTGGTTTCGGTGGACAGTTTGGTGGCCGCATCAGCTCAATCATGGACATCACGACCAAAGACGGTAACAAGAAAGAAACACGCGGTAAAATTGGCGCAAGTCCGTTCGGAGGTAAAATCATGGTTGAAGGACCGCTTAAGAAGCGCAGCGAAGAAGCAGGAGGGATTAGTTACATTCTGTCTGTGAAGCGTTCTTACCTTGAACAAAGCTCAAAACTGTTTTACGGCTACATTGGCGAAGAAGGTTTGCCTTTCAACTTTACAGATATTTACGGCAAGCTTTCATTTGGTGGTGCAGGAGGCAGCAAGTTCAATTTGTATGGCTTCAGTTTCAATGATGACGTGCGCTACCAAACGGTTTCAAACCTCAATTGGTACAACAACGGGGGGGGCGGTAACTTCGTTCTTGTTCCGGCCGGCTCAGCAGTTTTGATCAACGGGCAATTCGCTGTTTCAGAATATTCGATTCGTTTGGCTGAAGAGTCGCTTCCTGAGCGCAGTTCAACCATCAATGGATTCAACTTCGGGTTAGACTTTAAGTACATCCTCGGTGAAGACGATGTGAAGTATGGTATCGAGGTAGTTGGTGTACGAACTGATTTCCAAACGTTCAACCCACTCGGCGTCGGCATTCGTCAAGAAGACAATAACACAGAATTGGGCGCCTATGTAGAGTACAAGAAAACCGCAGGGCGTTGGTTGATTCAACCAAGTATTCGTGCACAGTATTACAGTTCGCTTTCGTTAATGTCGCCTGAACCGCGTTTGGGTTTTAAATTCAAAGCGACGGAGTATTTAAGGTTTAAAGGTGCCGTTGGTCGATACTCGCAGAACTTAATGCAAGCCAACAGCGACCGCGATGTGGTAAACCTTTTCTACGGTTTCTTGAATGCACCAGCCGATCTTCAAACAGAGGTGACCATGCCTGATGGCACCGTGCGTGATGTGCGCAATACCCTGCAAACAGCGAACCACTACATTCTTGGTTTCGAATACGACCTCACCGAAAAGTGGAACATCAACGTCGAAGCCTACTATAAAGACTTTCAGCAAGTCACCAATTTGAACAGGAATAAACTCTTTCCTGACAACATCGAGAATGCTGATATTCCGGAAGTGCTGCGTAAAGACTATATCATCGAGTCAGGACCTGCAATGGGTATTGATTTCTTGCTGAAGTACACCGACAAGCACAGCAGCGTTTGGGTGGCTTACTCTTTGTCTGACGTTGACCGTTGGGATGGTTTCCGCTGGTATGATCCTGTTTTTGACCGCCGCCATAACCTCAACGTCGTGATGTCGCATGCCTTTGGGAAACGACGTCTCTATGAAGCAAGTCTTCGCTGGAACCTCGGTTCAGGATTGCCTTTCACACAAACGCAAGGGTATTATCAAGCGCCAAACGTTTCAGGTGGAATTGGCACCGATTTCGTGAATGCCAACAACCCCGAACTTGGAGTATTGTACGGCGGCTTGAACGAAGGGCGACTTCCATACTACCACCGTCTTGATTTGAACGTGCGTCGCACTTGGGACCTCAGCAAGCGAATGAAGTTGGAATGCAATGTTGGTGTTACCAATGCCTACAACCGGGAGAACATCTTCTACATCAATCGGGTGACCGATCAGCGTGTAAATCAACTTCCGATTATGCCGAGTGTCGGTTTTGACTTGACATTCTAAGCTTAGAATTCAATATTGGAAAATTAGTGCTTAAGCCTAAGCCAGCAGCGCTCGTGCATGCTCACGGGCGCTTTCTGTTATTACCTCACCCGAAAGCATACCCGCCAATTCTTCAACGCGTTCAGGGGTGGTCAAGTAATTGATGCGGGTGAATGTAGCTTCTTGAGCTGTTTCTTTTAGCACTTTAAAGTGGTGCGTAGCTTTAGCAGCAACTTGAGGCAGGTGAGTAATGGCAATCAACTGCATGTCGTTCGCCATACGCATCATGGTTTCTGCCATGCGTGCGGCAACATCGCCAGAAACACCACTATCGATCTCATCTAAGATGAGGGTAGGCATAGATCGATACTTCGAAATCACGGCCTTCAACGCCAGCATTAAGCGCGATAATTCTCCACCTGATGCACTCTTCTCCAAAGCGAGTGGCTCAGCGCCTTTGTTGGCCGTAAAGAGGAGCGAAAGGTCTGACTTTCCGTGAACGCCTAACGTTGTGTTTATGGTCAACGCGAATTGCAATTGTGCATGCGGCATTTTGAGCTCGGCTAACAAGGCCTGAATTTCTTTTTCGAGCTTGCGAGCCGCTGAAACCCGCGCCTGATGAAGCCTGTCTGCTTGGCTATTTAGATTGTTTTCGAGCTTTACAATCGCTAGGGTTCGCTCGGCAATGACCTCTTCCAGCGAATCAATGGCCGTTATGCGCGCCTTCAAATCTTCACGAAGAGCGATCAACTCAACGACGGTACTGAAGCGATGTTTGTTCAACAGCGTGTAAACCTGGTCAAGTTCATGTTCGATTGTATGCAATCGTTCAGGATCATGACTTATGCCTTCAGCATAGCGCAAAGCTTCAGATGCAAGGTCTTGCAATTCGATATAAGCACTGTGTAAACGCCCGTGAATTTCACGCGTACCTGAATGCACGTCAGCCGTATTTTCTAATTGTTGAATGAGTGCTTTTACAGGAGGTAAGATCGCTTCATCACTTTCTTCGAGCAAGTGTGCTACTTTGTGAAGTTGCGCAGCAATGGTATCTGCATTGCGCAAGGTTTGCGCTTCTTCTTCCAACGCTGGAACATCGATGTGATCGATGGCAACAGCACTGATTTCTTCAAATTGAAATCTGAAATAGTCGAGGTCTAGTTTGCTTCGGCGTTCTTGCTCCTTAAGTTCGTCAAGCTCAACACGCAGTTGAAGCAACTGTTTGTAAGAAATGCTGTAAGCGCGAACTTCAGAAAGTTGTTGCGCACATGCGTCGAGCAGCTCAAACCGAAACGCTTTTTCACGCAACCGTGAGGTCTCCATCTGGGAGTGGATATCAACCATGCGTGATCCAAGCTCTTTCAACGTCTTCAAATGCACAGGCGTGTCGTTGATAAAGGCGCGAGATTTTCCGTTCGGGCTAATCTCACGGCGCACGATGGTCTCGGGTTCAAAGTCGAGATCTTCAGCTTCAAAAAACGAAGTGAGGTCTGCATTGAGCTCAAACACGGCTTCGACAATGCACTTTTCTTCGGGTGAGCGCATAACGTCTAAGTCGGCGCGGTCGCCCAAAATCAGATGCAGTGCGCCAAGCAAAATCGACTTTCCACTGCCGGTTTCGCCTGTAAGTACAGTTAAACCCCGCGAAAGATCAAGTTCTGCATGATCAATCAAAACGTAATTCGAAATGCGGAGACGTTTGAGCATGGTTTTATCCCAATCCTTGGGTGTAGCGTTGGATGTTGCCTGGATCGAGCTCTTTCAACACTGGATTAATGCGTTGGATCTCTGGCTCTGGAGCGAGCTTAAAGAGGTTGACAAGTTCACTTTGTTTTGCGGCAAAAAACAGCTGAACATTGTGTGAGCTAGGTTTTATGCGGTGAATAGTCCGCAATTCGATGATCGCATCGGCAATGGCTTGACGGCTTCCTTCGAGGTCGCTGTACAGTTTATCGAATCCCATGCGGTGGTACACATAATTGCACTCACGCAAGGGGCGGAAGGTTTGTGATAGAATGTTTTCGACCAACCAGTACCTGTTGCGCTGGCCTTGGCTGGCTTTCCAACCTGCCTCTCCAGCGTTTTGAGCGTTAGCCACAATGGTTTGTGCCTTAAGGAAATGCTCAGTGCCCCCTTCAAAAGAGAAAGTGTCATAGTCGGTACCGATGATCATGTACGCATAAAATGCCAATGTCGAAGTGAGGTTGTCGCGGTGTTGGTCAAGACTGAATTGCAGCATTTGATTATCGACGAACGTAAAGTCGAAGTCACCGTCGTTGACTGTGAATATGGGCGTTTTATAATCTGAATTAAAAACAGGGCGGCTTGCCTGAATTTGAATGCTTCCTGAAAAAGAGGTTTGATTGGGTGCTGAGTTGATCGTTATTAAGAGGTTGCAGTCTATGCGCTCTTCAATGTCAAAATTGTCATTGGTCCATTTGCGCGAATTCATGAAATCATTCACAGCCGCTTCGAGCAATTCGAAACGCACCGGGTCAACGTTGTTCACTTGGGGTGCCGCAATGGAGACCTCGCAATTCAACTCTTGCGCGTGTAACTTGGTGATCGCGCATCCTGCCGCTAGGCAGAAAACCAAAAAGAGTGCAGGCGCTAAACGTTTATTCAAAGTGTGCATAATGCAATGATCTTTTCTACTATATCGTGAGCCACTTCAGACTTACTCTTTAACTCAAATCTAACCAAATTATTCTGCTTATCGATCAAGGTGACTTGGTTGGTGTCGTGCCCGAATCCAGCACCGGCATCGCGCAACGAATTGAGCACGATGAGGTCGAGGTTCTTACGCGTCAATTTCGACGTTGCATGCTCAATTTCGTGATCGGTTTCAAGCGCGAAACCAACCAAAATTTGCTTGACGCTTTTTCGACGTCCGAGTTCAGCCAAGATATCGACCGTAGGTTCCAATTCAAGAGTCAGGGGCGCATCAGCCTTTTTCATTTTCCCCGTTTGCTGATTTGCCGGGCGATAGTCAGCAACGGCGGCAGACATCACAATCACATCAGCATTGGCCTGCCCTTCGAGGCAAGCGTACAACATTTCTTCGGCGGTTTCAATGTTTTTTCGGCCAATGGCCGGATGGGGAGTACTTAAACTCACGGGGCCGCTTACCAAGGTAACTGCTGCCCCCAATTCGGCCAGTCGCTTAGCGATGGCAAAGCCCATTTTACCGCTGCTTCGATTGCCGATGAATCGCACCGCATCGATGGCTTCATGCGTGGGACCAGCCGTGACAAGCGCGCGCAAGCCCCAGAGTGGAGCTGATTTTTGAAAGAACTGTTCAAGCTGGCTA
>CAMCHP010000114.1 GCA_945874695.1 Chryseobacterium gleum | reverse complement strand
TTTAAATTCCCGTATCGTTTTGCAGCCAGTTTGAATTGTGCCGCCATGGCGATCATCGCGGCATTGTCGGTGCAATATCCAAATGCGGGCACGTGCACCGGGCAATTCAACCGCTCGCCGAGTGCTAAAACTCCAGCACGCAGCGCGCTATTGGCAGAAACTCCGCCCGCCAGGGCGATACGCCTTACCCCCGTTTGATGGATGGCTTCTTCAAGTCGTTGCAGCAAAATGCCAACGATTGCTTGCTGTACCGAGGCTGAAATGTCGTTGAGGTGCTCCGCTATGAAATTCGGATTGGCCGCTATTTCTTTGCGCAAGAAATACAACACGGAGGTTTTTAATCCGCTGAAGCTGAAGTCTAAACCCTCAATTCGCGGTTTGGGAAAGCTGAAACGCGCCGCGCCTGCTTGGGCCATGCGGTCAATGAGCGGCCCGCCCGGATAGGGAAACCCCAAGAGCTTGGCCACCTTGTCAAAGGCCTCACCTGCAGCATCGTCGCGGGTTGTTCCGATCACCTCCATGTGGAGCGGGTCATGCACCAAAACCAGTTGTGTATGCCCGCCTGAAACGGTCAAACACAGAAACGGCAATTCAGGAATCCCCCCCACATTGGCCGAATCGTCGATGAAGTGTGCGAGAATGTGCGCATGCATGTGATGCACCTCTATCAAGGGCAAACGTTGCACCAGTGCGATACTTTTAGCAAATGCGGCACCTACGTGCAATGATCCGAGCAACCCCGGACCGCGCGTGTACGCAACGGCGTGCAGTTGACTAAGCGCGATGCCGGCCTCGGCCAAAGCGGCGCGCACCACGGGCACAATTTGGCGTTGGTGCTCGCGACTAGCCAGTTCGGGTACCACTCCACCGTAGTGCTCATGTACTGCCTGACTGGTGGCAATGTTTGCGAGGATTTGATTTCCACAAATAACCGCAGCCGAAGTGTCGTCACAACTTGACTCAATAGCCAAAATAAGTGAGTTTTCAACGATGAATGGGTTGTATTGTTCGTTCGGCACGATAACGGTACGCGTTTTGCGTTGCTAAATTACACCGATTTGCAGAGCGATGCTCTACAGGTCACTATCTTCGTTGTGAATATGCGCCGACTGCTGCGATACATGGGGCGTGCACTGCTTGCACTGATTGCTGTTTTGGTACTCCTTTGGGTGCTGATTCAGCTTCCTCCTGTGCAAACTGCGCTCGTGCGCTACATCGTCGGCAACTTAACCGAGGGCAGCAATTTCACTATAGCGGTGGGCCAAGTGGATGTGCGCTTTCCCCTCGAAGTGGTGTTGCGCGACGTTACTGTGGTTGAAGGCAGCAGCGACACCCTCATCGTCACCCGTGAGTTGAGCCTCCAGGGCGTTGACATCGCACTGGCTGAAAATCGGTTCGGTGCGCATCGCATCGAACTCGTTCAACCCCATTTCAATTTACACGTTGCTGCGGGCGAAAAACGAACGAACCTCGATCGGTTCCTTGACCTTTTTGGCGCAGCCGATACCACCGCTGAAGCCTCCGATGTGAAGGTGCAAGTTGCCCATTTTCGCTTGCGCGATGGTCGCTTCAATTACCACCACTACACCTATGCAGCAATTGATGAAGTCATCGACTTTAATCACTTGGATTTAAGTGAAATAAATATCGAATTGCGCAACTTCAATTTACACAACGAAGCGATCGACGCAACCATCAAAGACCTCACACTTTTAGAACCGGGTGGTTTTCATGTGCAGCATCTTTCGGGTGATTTTGGGATGCGGAGCGACACCCTCCAGCTGGAGCACTATGAACTTCAAACCAAGCGCAGTTTGCTTTGTGGCAATCTCACCTTTCAATTTGACAGCTGGTCTAATTTCAGTCGCTTCAACAGCGAAGTGCGCATGCGCGGAAATTTGATCGGCAGCGTGGTTGACTTTAACGACTTGGCCCGCTTTTCAAGTACGTTGAAAGGATTAGACCGCACCGTGAATTTTGACGGCCGGTTCAACGGAACGGTATCTGATTTAAAAGTGCGCAACTTCGTTGTGGGCCTCGATGAATCAACGCGCATTGCTGGTCGCATCGACCTCACCGGCCTCCCCGATTTCAACAGCACCTTCATTGACCTTTCAATCACCGAATTGACAACGGTGAAAGCGGAGATTGACCGCATTCCTTTGCCCCCTTTTGAATCGGGCCAAATGATTGAGACACCGGCGAACATTAGCACCCTCGGAAAAATCTCGTTTCAAGGTAAATTCACCGGCTTCCCCAACGATTTCGTAGCATTTGGCACCTTGAATACGGCCATCGGAAGCATCAGCACCGACATCAAACTCCAAGAAACCGACGACACCTATGAATACAGCGGGAGCTTGGCCACCCAGCGCTTCGACCTCGCCAAGTTCTACAACGCACGCGACCTTGGACCGTTGACATCTGCCCTTGAAGTCTCAGGGCGTGGACTCACCCGGGAAGACCTCGACATGACCGTTGATGGAAGAATTGGATTCATTAAACTGCGCGGCTATCCGTACAAAGACATTGTGATGCGCGGTCAGTTCAAGCAAGATTTCTTCAACGGGTTTATGCAACTGAACGATCAAAATGCCCAGCTCGATTTCGTGGGACTAATTGACGTATCAAAAAAGAAACCGCTCTTTAACTTCACCACCTCCATCACCCATCTTGATCCGGTCGCATTGAACCTCCTTCCCTTGAAAGACTACACCAGCTTGTCGGGTGATTTTACCATTGAGGCCGAAGGTTCTAATTTGAACGACATCAACGGCTCAA
The DNA here is from genome assembly GCA_945874695.1 of Chryseobacterium gleum. GTDB lineage: Bacteria > Bacteroidota > Bacteroidia > Flavobacteriales_D > Sanyastnellaceae > CAMCHP01. The sequence goes on along the minus strand of CAMCHP010000114.1, from coordinate 2,359 downwards.
TCATCGGCGATAGCTTGAAGTTTTGCACCTCCGTGGCTGAATACCCGATCAAGCACCTTGAGCTGCTCATGATGCAGAATCCGCAAACCGGTAAGCGTTTTACCTTGATCTCTGACATCGCGACCGGTCGCTTGGAAGGCAAATTTGACTTCGCCGGACTCGAAAACGGCTTCCGTCATATCATCAGCGACGTGGTTCCTCACCTTGAAAACCAGCCCGAAGGCAAGCGCGGTCGAGAAGACTTCTACCTCGAGGTTGACATACACAATTTTGAATTGGTTTCTGAAGTCTTCATACCCGAGTTGAGCATCGCCAAAAACTCGCGTTTTTCGCTTTTGATGGACGACTTAACGGGCGACTTCAAAACCACCTTCACCACCGATCGTGTAAGTTATTTAGATTATGCCCTCGACTCATTGATCATCAACATGAGCCACCCAGATGAGTCGCTGTATGCGACTTTGATCAGTTCGAAAGCCGATCTTGGCGGCGTCAACTTTCCTTCACTCAGCATTGACGCGTACAACGAAGCAGACACCATTTACACCAACCTCAACTGGGGCGTAGCCAGCGATATGATCGCCGGTGATTTTGCTTTACGCACCTTGGTTCGCGGAGAGCAAAACTTCACCAGCACCGTCAACGCGCTCAACATCCGTTTCAATCAAGACCAATGGTCGAGTTCGAAACCAAGCACCATCACCATCGACTCTACACGGGTCGCAATTGATGACCTGGAGCTCTCAAACACAAGTGCCTCCATACGCCTTGCAGGTGCGGTGAGTGAAGTCCCCGATGAAACCCTATTGCTCGACCTCAAAGGCATTGATTTGCAAATCTTCAATGGGCTGCTAAGCACCTATGACATTGCGCAAACAGGCATCGTTTCAGGCAATGTGCAACTGCGCGACATTTACGAAAGCCAGCTTTTAACCTGCGATCTTGTTGCGACAGATTACGGCATCAATGGTTACCCCGTGGGCGACGTGTGTGTCGAAAGCAGCTGGGATCCGCTGCTTAAGCGCCTGTTGCTCGCCGGTGAAATTGAGCGAAATGAACTCAAAAACCTGGTATTCGGCGGGTATTACTTCCCTTCTCGGACAGAAAATTCATTAGAGCTCACCGCCAATGTCACCGATCTCCCGCTTATGCTCGTGAGCGCCTTTGTGCAAGAAGGCATATCGGATGTGAAGGGCACTATGAACGGCCGAATCGCGATTGGCGGCACGCCTGCAGCACCCGAACTGTCAGGTGAAGTGCAGTTGGTCAAAGCAAGTGTACACATCGATTACCTGAATACCACCTACTACATCGATAATAAAGCCAAGATTGAAGAAGACATGTTCGCATTCAACTTTCCAATCCGCGACCAAGACGACAACCGAGGCTTCATTGTAGGAACCATACTTCACCACAATTTCACCGATTGGAACTTCGATATATTCCTTGACCTTGAGCAAACACCTTTTCTGTGCTTGAATACCACGGCGCAAGACAACAGCTTGTACTACGGTAAGGCCTATGTAACAGGCTTCGTAAGCATTTCGGGAGGTGTCGATAACATCTTGATTGACGTTACTGCAAAAAGTGAAAAGGGAACCACCATCGCGCTTCCTTTGGGCGGGTCAGAAGACGTCACCTTCGCCGAATTCATCACTTTCGTGAACACCGCCGAAGCTGAAGAAGATGAAGAATCCATTGACTTGAGCGGCATCCAAATGAACTTTGAATTGGATATCACACCCGATGCTCAGTTCAGAATCATCTTCGATGAACTGGTGGGCGATGAAATTCGCGGCCGTGGCGCGGGGAACATCCGCATGGTGATTAACAACCTGAGTTCGTTTTACATGTATGGCGGATTAACCGTTGAACAAGGTCGTTACCTGTTTACCTTGAAGAACCTGATCAACAAAGAATTTGAAGTCAAACCCGGCGGCACCATCAACTGGTATGGCGATCCATTAGCCGCCGACATCGACTTGGGCGCCATTTACCGAGTGAACACTTCACTTTACGACCTCTTCCCCGATGAGTCAGAACAATACAAACAACGGGTACCCGTGAATTTGCAGATGAACTTGACGGGGAAATTGATGAACCCGGGCATTGATTTCGACATCCAACTGCCTAGCTCCGATGAGCTCACGCGTGCACGCGTGAAGAGCGCCATCAATACCCAGCAAGAGTTGAACCGCCAAGCCTTTTCACTTTTGGTCTTGCGGCGCTTCATCTCCCCGCCTGACATTGCCAAAACCAACGCGAACATTGGCCTTGCCGAGAACTCAACCGAGCTAATCACCTCGCAATTGAGCAACTGGCTCTCGCAAATTAGCGACGACTTTGACATCGGCGTGAA
>CAMCHP010000113.1 GCA_945874695.1 Chryseobacterium gleum | reverse complement strand
CTGAAGCGTATATTACCCAAGCGCTCGCTTGGTGTGGCATCAGCCCCGATGAGAGTCCTGAAAAGGGTGGCCCATTCGGCCCCTACCGGCAGTCAGAGCGCAAGGCCATTTATGCACAGTATGCGCTCGATTTGGTGAACAAAGGTTGGGCCTATTACGCCTTCGATTCAGAAGATGATATTACTGCCAAGCGCGAGGCCGCCGAAGCTGAAAAAACAGTGTTTCAGTACGACGCGTCGACTCGGGCTTCGATGAAAAACAGTCTCACCTTGTCGACTGAAGAAACAGCAGCGCACATTGCAGCAGGGGCGTGGACGATCCGGTTTAAAATGCCTGAACAACGCGAAGTAGTATTCACTGATGTTATTCGCGGGGAGGTACGCGTAAATGCGGCGGTGCTCGATGACAAAGTACTGATGAAAAGCGATGGCATGCCGACTTACCACCTAGCGAACATCGTCGACGATCACTTGATGGAGATCTCCCACGTGATTCGTGGCGAAGAGTGGTTACCCTCAGCTCCCCTCCATGTGATGCTTTACGAAGCGTTTGGTTGGGAGGCTCCCGCGTTTGCTCACCTTCCGCTCATCTTGAAACCTACCGGAAACGGCAAACTCAGCAAACGCGATGGCGACAAAGGCGGTTTCCCCGTTTTTCCCTTGGAGTACACTGATCCTGAAGGGCAAACCGCATCAGGCTACCGTGAAAGCGGGTATTTTGCCGACGCGGTGGTGAACATGCTGCTGATGCTGGGGTGGAGCCCCGGCACCGACCAAGAGGTGTTCACACGCGATGAAATGATTGCCGCTTTTGACCTCGATCGCGTTGTGAAATCTGGCGCGCGATTCAATCCTGATAAAGCCCGGTGGTTTAACGAACAGTATCTCCGCATGCACAGTGCTGGCGAGCTCGTTGGCGCTTTGCAAGCCGTACTTTTACAGCGAGGCATCCATCCGGCCGGCCAGGCCGAAAACCCCTTACAAGCGATTTGTGAGATGATGCTTGAACGTTGCACCTTTGTGCATGAAATGGCCGATGCGGCTTATTTGTACATGGGTGAACTGGAGTTCGACGAAAAGGTGGCCAGCAAACGTTGGAAGCCAGAAAGTGCGGCGCTCATGCAGGCGCTGGCTGATGCTTTAGAGTCCCTTTCATCATTTGATGCGGTACAGGTTGAAACGGCGTTTCACGACTTCGTTACGGCGCGCGAAATGGGCGTGGGTGCCGTGTTACCCTTGTTCAGACTCTTGGTTACGGGCGCGGGTGGCGGACCATCTATGTTCGCCATTGCAAGCTACCTTGGTCAGGCTGAAACTGTGAAGCGTTTGCGTGACGGGATCTCAAAAATGGAAACAAAATGGGCGTAATTCGTGTGAATAATATCGCCGTGCGGGCGCATCACGGCTGCATGGATGAAGAAGCGCGCATTGGGGGTGATTACCTCGTGCATGTCACCATTACTACTGATTTTACCCAAGCCATCGCTACCGATGAACTGAGTGATACCGTTGACTATGTAGCCGTGCACGCCATCGTGTACCGTGAAATGAAAATCCGCTCGAAGCTCATTGAGCACGTGGGCGGACGAATTTACGCGGCATTGAAAAGTGAAATTGCCCACATCGACACCCTTGTTGTAGAGGTCGTGAAATTGAGTCCGCCGATCGGGGGAGACGTTGCCTCGGTAGCCATCACCATCGATTCTGCGCAGATGTTGTAACTTTGTAGTATGGCGCATCGCGACATCTCAACGCTCGAAGATATTCAACACATGGTCAACACCTTTTATTCGACCATTCAGTCGGATGAAGTGTTGGGGCCTATTTTTAACGGGGTAATTCAAGACCGTTGGCCGGCGCACCTCGAAAAAATGTATCGTTTTTGGCAAACGATCTTACTGAGTGAGCATACCTATTCAGGTTCTCCGTTCGCGCCGCATGCCAAGTTGCCCATTGACAAAGCGCATTTCAACCGTTGGATGGGATTATTTATAGCTACCGTTGACACACATTTTGCCGGTCCAGTCGCTGATGAGGCCAAGCGCCGCGCGCAAATCATGGCCGACACCTTCAGTTATAAAATTGACTATCTGAACCAGCAGCGCGAAAGTTCGGCATCCAATTAAACCTTACCTTCGGGCAAAGGTCTCATTGACATGTGCAAATTTCATCTCCTCTTTGTTTCTTTTGTGCTGCTCTTGCTTCAACCCTTGGGCAGCCTTGCTCAAGCTGATTATTATTTTCCGCCTACCGGCGGGATGCAGTGGGAAAGCGTAAGTGCCGTTGAATTGGGCTGGTGTGCCGATGAGATCGAGCCGCTGATTGAGTTCCTTGATTCGCGCAACACCAAGGCGTTTATACTTCTTTATAAAGGACGGGTTGTGGTTGAGCACTACTTCGCCGACTTCACGCAGAACAGCCAGTGGTTGTGGAATTCAGCGGGGAAAACGCTCACCGCCTTCACGGTCGGTATGGCGCAACAGAACGGTTTGTTGGATATCGATGACCCCGTTTCGATGTACCTCGGCAGTGGCTGGTCGTCGTTGCCCCAAGCGCAAGAAGATCAAATCACGATTCGGCATCAACTGACCATGACCACGGGGCTCGATGACGCCATCAACAGTGATTGTACCGATCCAGAGTGCTTGATTTATCTGGCTGATCCCGGCACACGGTGGGCCTACCATAACGCCCCTTATACCTTGTTAACCGAGGTCGTTGCGGCTGCCAGCGGCCAAACATGGAATGCCTATGTTTCTTCACAGGTTGGTTCACCCATTGGCATGAGCGGTTTGTATTTGCCCTTTGATTACAACCGTGTTTATGCCAGTACTGCCCGTGGGATGGCGCGTTTTGGCCTACTCATGTTGGCAGGTGGTGCCTGGAACGGCAATCAGATTATGACTGACGAAGTGTATTTTAACGCCCTCACTGCCCCATCGCAAGCCATCAACGAGAGTTATGGATACCTGTGGTGGTTGAACGGGCAGCCATCGTACATGATTCCTCAAGTGCAGCTTCAGCTTCCAGGTTCGTTTATGCCACTTGCACCAGCAGACTGTGTGGCCGCAATTGGGAAAGACGCGCAGCTTTTGAACGTGGTACCTTCCAAGGACTTGGTTTTGGTGCGCATGGGAGAAGACCCCAGCACAGACTTGGTTCCGTTTACCTTGAACAACGACATCTGGGAGTACCTCAACGCCCTCATGTGTGAAGATGTTAGTGCAACAACGGTTGTGGCTCCTTCAAAGCAAAGCGCTGCCTTAGCGCCGAATCCTGCGGCCTCGTCAGTTGATATTTTGAGTGCGAAAGGTCGAATCTGCAGTGTGTACGGCCTCGACGGACGCCAACTGATCGCACCTTTTGAGGTGACATCTGACCGCTTCACGTTTGATTTGAACCGCCTGAACGGCGGGATGGTACTTGTTCACATCACCGACGGCCGATCAACCGAAGTGCTGCGTTTGGTGATCCAAACTGACTGACATGGAGGACGTCTGTTTTTCAGACGTATTCCTACAAGGTTTAAAACACTAGGGTGATACCTTTGTTAGTTCAAAAGCAGGTCAAATTTGACGTGCTCAAGACCTGACGAGTATGACTTTACGCACAGATGACACTTCAGAATCACTTGCTGGCTCACGCCTCGAGTTGCTCGTTCGTGAACAGAACACTGCGGTGCTCATTGAAGATGCCGCTCGACGCATTGTAATCACCAACCAATCGTTTTGTGATTTATTTAATGTTCCGGTGCAACCAGAAGACTTAGTTGGCTTCGATTGCAAACGTGCTTTGGATGATGCCAGGCATTATTTCGTTGACCCCGACGGATTCGCAGCTGGCGTTGAACGTTTGCTCGCTGAACGTGTGAAGGTGTCAGGCGACTTACTCGAAATGGTCGATGGCCGCTGGGTGAGCCGCTCCTACATTCCAACCTTCCTCAAAGAAGAATACCAGGGTCATATTTGGGTGTATGCCCATGTCCAACACCAAGCTTCCAAGAGTTTCCGTAATGCCGATCAATCAGCATTGGCGCCATTCAGTGCCAATAGTGAGAAGGAATGCCCCACCGAAGTGGTCTTCCAAGAACGGCTAGACCATATCCGTCGCGACTACTTTGCGGGCAGTCACGATCGCCTCGTTTTGGTCTTCAAAATGTTTCTCGAATACGCTGAACAGTACATTGAAACAGCCCAACAGGCTCTGCTCGCAGGAGATAAAAAAACCATGGCCCAAGCGATCCATAAATTGCGGCCCGTATTGCCAATGGTAGGTTTGGACCATCTTTTCGATGAAGCAAAAGGGGTTGAAGATGAGCTAAATAGCGCTGGATTTAGGTCGTTTGAAGGGGTTCAGGAGCGTTTTGAACGTTTTGTTCAACGACTGAACACATGTAAGCCGTATATTCGCAATGTGGTCGACGCATTCGATGCGAATCTCTAAGTTTTTATTTACTGCCTGTCGGCAGGATGGATAATTGACGAGACCACATGTTTATACGCACTATTATTATTGAAGACGAGGAAATTGCACGCAGCATCATGATTGATCGCGTAGCTGATGATCCTTATTTGAAACTCCTCGGGGCATTTGATACAACCGAAAAGGCCCTCACGTATGTGCAGGCGAATGAGGTTGATCTCATCTTCCTCGACATCGGCATGCCTGATTCAAGCGGATTCGAGTTTTTGCGCCGTGCAGCCGTGCGTGCCGAAGTGGTAGTGGTCTCAGGAAACTCAGGACACGCCGTTGACGCCTTTGAATTCGATGTTGCCCAATACTTGCTTAAACCGGTCACAACCGAGTCGTTCAAACAGGCCATTGAGCGCGTGCGTGCACGCATCGCGTCGCGTGGTCAGCAAGCGATCAACAACCACATTTACGTTAAAGGAGATAGCGGCTACATCCGTTTGAACTACGAAGAACTGTTGTATGTAGAGAGCCAACGTGACTATGCACTCTTTCAAACCAAAACGGATCGGGTAATCATTCGCGGCAAGATGAAAGACATTCAGCTGGCCCTTTCCAATCATGCGCAATTTTTCAGATGTCACCGATCATTCATCGTTAACCTGAACGAGGTGCAGCGATTTAACGCGACCGAAGTTGTAGTAGCCGACCGTGAGATTCCCTTGTCGGGCGCGCACTATAGCGATTTGCAACGCGCACTGAACGTGCTTTGAGCAAGTGTTACTGTTGCTGGCCTTCTTGGGCTTGGCCATTCATGGCCTGTAAAAAGTCACCGTAACGCAAGGGTTTGTGCATCACCTGATCAAAG
>CAMCHP010000112.1 GCA_945874695.1 Chryseobacterium gleum | reverse complement strand
ATCAGCAAAGGCATTTCGGCGGGCAACAGCCAAAACAGCTACCGCGGCTTGGTGCAAATCAACGCGTCGGCCACAAATGCCCGCAATTTCAGTCAGTGCGATTCGTTGCTCATGACCGACCGCTGCGGCGCACACACCTTCCCTTACATCGAGGTGAAAAACAGCACAGCCAAAGTTGAGCACGAAGCCACCACATCGAAAATTGGTGAAGATCAAATCTTCTACTGCCGCCAACGCGGATTGAGCGAAGAAAAAGCCATCGGACTCATTGTCAACGGCTACGCCAAAGAAGTATTGAACAAACTCCCCATGGAGTTCGCTGTTGAAGCTCAAAAATTGTTAGCCATTTCCTTGGAAGGCAGCGTAGGATAAACGCGCCTCCAGTTGAAATATCGAGAAAAAGACATTTATGCTCCAGATTAAAAACCTCCACGCCGCAGTTGACGGCACACCCATTTTGAAAGGCCTATCGCTTGAAGTGAAGCCGGGTGAAGTGCACGCGATCATGGGTCCGAACGGCTCAGGAAAAAGCACACTAGCCAGTGTTTTGGCTGGAAAAGAAGACTACGAAATCACCGACGGCAGCGTAATGCTCGACGGCAAAGATTTGCTCGAACTCGAAGTGGAAGAGCGCGCAGGTGAAGGCCTCTTTTTGGCGTTTCAGTACCCTGTTGAAATTCCAGGGGTGAGCAACATCAACTTTTTGCGCGCCGCGTTGAACGACATCCGCGCCTACCGCGGTGAAGACCCCATGGGCGCTACCGAGTTCTTGAAACTCGTGAAAGAAAAAGCTGCTGTGGTTGAGCTCGACGGCAAACTCACCAACCGTTCAGTCAATGAAGGATTTTCAGGGGGTGAGAAGAAACGCAACGAGGTGTTTCAAATGGCCATGCTCGAACCTAAACTTGCGGTGCTCGACGAAACCGATTCAGGCCTCGATATTGATGCCTTGCGCATCGTTGCACACGGCGTAAACTCCATGCGCAGTAAAGACCGCTCGTTTGTTGTGATTACACACTACCAACGTTTGCTCGATTACATCGTTCCCGATTTCGTGCACGTATTGGTCAACGGCCGCATCGTAAAAAGTGGCGGTAAAGAGCTCGCACTCGAACTCGAAGCGCGCGGCTACGATTGGATTAAAGAAGAAATTACCGCTTAAGTGTCTGAAATGGAAGTTATAACGACCGTAGATCAGCGCAAAGAGGCCTTTTTAGAGGGGTTATCCCGCGTGGGCACACATCCGCTCGCGTCGCCAGCGCTGGTCGCTTCGGCAAATCAGGTGCTGCTCGACCATCCGGTTCCCACCACGCGCACCGAAGCGTGGAAGTACACACGGGTCGGACGTGTGTTGAATCTCGATTTGCAGAAATCGAATGAAACACCCGCCATCCAACCCTACTTGCTCCCTTTGAGCGACCCGAATGCCGCCAAAATTGTACTGGTAAACGGGCAATTCCGTGCTGACATGAGCATCCTGCCGAAGGCAGAAAACCTGCGCGTACAAGCACTCAGCGACGCTTTGGCAACCGGATTGGCCAACCCCAATCGCGGCCTCGGTAGTCTGCAAAACATTGAAAAAGATTGGTTTGCCGCGCTCAACATGCGTTACGCAAGCGCTGGCATCTACATCCACGTACCGAAAGGTCAAATAGTAGAGTCGCCGATTTACATCTTAAACCTCACGTCAGGGAGCGCTGCGGCATCGATCGTGCGCCACATCATCGACGTTGAAGATCAAGCATCACTCAACGTAATTTTTCATTCGGCCTCAACGGCCGGATGCAGCGGCTTTCACAGCAGCGTGCTCGAAGCCCATGTAGGCCAAAACGCCAGCTTGAGCATTGATAAGGTGCAAGATGAGCAAGGGGAAGTGTACCAACACGCGACCGAATGGGTGGCGCAAGCACGCGACAGTCGCTTTGATATTCGCACGCTCACCCTACGCGGTCAGTGGGTGCGCAACAACCTCAACATCCGCAGTCAGGGTGAAAATACAGCGACCAACCTCTTCGGCACCTACATGCCCACAGGCACCGAGCACATCGACAACCAAACGATGATCGATCACCAAGTGCCACATTGTACCTCGAATGAAACGTACAAAGGCTTTTTGAACGGCCGCTCAACAGGGGTTTTCAACGGCAAGGTATTTGTCCGCCAAGACGCTCAAAAAACCAACGCATACCAGCAAAACAGCAACATTTTGCTGAGCAACACCGCCACCATGAATGCCAAGCCCGAGCTTGAAATTTATGCTGACGACGTAAAATGTAGCCACGGTTCAACCACCGGTCAACTCGACGAGGAGGCCTTGTTTTACCTGCGCGCCCGTGGTCTGAACCAACGTTCGGCCCGCCAACTTTTGGTGGAGGCTTTTGTGGGTGAAATCATCGAACAAATCAGCGACGAAGCCGTCCGCAATTACTGCCTGGCTGCGTTGCACGAACGCGCTGGCGCATGAGCACCTTGCGAATTGATCAATGGTTGGTACAACGCGGGCTTGTGGCTTCGCGCGAACGAGCCGGCGAGCTAATTCGCAAAGGGGGCGTACAGGTGAATGGCAAAGTCATCACCAAGCCTGGCATTAAATTCGATGACAGCGCACAGGTTGATCTCTTGGAGGCACCTTTCCCTTGGGTATCGCGCGGCGCCTTGAAACTCTTAAGCGCTTTGGAGCAATTTAAGGTCAGCGCTACCGACCGCACCTGCCTCGACGTAGGGGCTTCAACCGGTGGCTTCACCGAAGTTTTATTGCACCACGGCGCAAAAAAGGTGTTCGCGCTCGACGCCGGAACCGATCAGTTGGCCGAACGCCTTCGGGGCGACGAACGCATCGTGAGCATTGAGAAACAAAACATTCGCACCGCGCCCGATGACTTGCTGGGCGAAGCCGTCAGCTTGGTCGTTATCGATGTATCCTTCATCAGTTTGAAATTGATTTTGCCCGAGCTGGGGCGTTTTTTATCGCCTTCGGCGGATGTCGTGGCCTTGGTCAAGCCTCAATTCGAAGTCGGGGCTGCCCACCTAGGTCGCGGCGGGATTGTGCGCAACGAAAAACGACGGATTGAAGCCGTGAACGGCGTTGTTGCGGAAGCCAAACTGCTCGGATTTACCTGCGCAGCGAGCACCGTTTCGCCCATCGAAGGGGGTGACGGTAACATTGAATATTTGATTCACTTGCAATGGCAGAAATAATAGAAACTTTAGATGCCGCAGCGCTGCGAAGTGCTTTTCCGGTGCTGCATCAGCGCATCAACGGTCAGCCCTTGATCTACTTTGACAATGCGGCCAGCAGTCAGAAGCCCGAAGCCGTGGTCAATGCCATTGCCCATTATTACCGCAACGACCACGCCAACATCCATCGCGGCGTGCACCAGTTGGCCCAACGCGCAACCGCCGCCTACGAAGCCGCACGCGACCGCATTGCCAACTATTTAAACATCGCCGATCGCGCTTGTGTATTGTTTACCGCAGGCACAACCGACAGCGTAAACACCGTTGCTTTTACGTGGGGGCGCAGTGAAATCAAGGCGGGAGACCGCATTCTTGTTTCAGCACTTGAGCACCACAGCAACCTCGTACCCTGGCAAATGGTCGCACAAGAGAAAGGCGCGACCATTGAGGTCATTCCGATCGATGACCGCGGTGTACTCGATCTCGAAGCCTATCAAAAGCTCCTTGAAAAGGCACCCAAATTGGTAGCTGTGAACCACGTGTCGAACAGTTTAGGCACCATCAATCCGATCAAACAAATGACCGCAATGGCGCATGCCGCCGGCGCTGTGATTTTTGTCGATGGTGCGCAATCTGCCCCGCACATGCGCATTGACATGAACGATTTGGACTGTGATTTTTATGCCTTTAGCGGACATAAAGTCTACGGCCCAACTGGAGTTGGCATCTTGTACGGACGCCGAGCTTTGCTCGAAGCCATGCCCCCATGGCGTGGCGGCGGTGAAATGATTGCCAGTGTAACCTACACTTCGGCAACGTACAACGAACTGCCTTATAAATTTGAAGCGGGCACCCCGAACATGGCGGGAGTGATTGGTTTAGGTGCCGCAATTGAATGGATGGAAGAAGTTGGCGTTGCGCACATCGCAGCGCACGAAGCTTTACTTACCGCGCGGTTAACCGAAGCGATGACGGCCCTGGGAGGCATTACCATTTACGGCACCGCTCCTGAAAAAGCTGGTGTAGTTTCGTTTTTGGCTGATGGCGTCCATCCTTACGATTTGGGCACTCTACTCGATCAAATGGGCATCGCCGTGCGCACGGGGCACCATTGCACCGAACCCTTAATGCATCGCTTAGGCATTCCGGGCACCGTGCGGGCATCGTTTGCCGCATACAACACCATCGACGAAGTTGACCAATTTGTGAAGTCGTTGCAACGCGCATTGAACATGTTAAGCTAACCGGATAGAACGAATATAAAGTATGTACCTACAGCAGTAAAGCAGCACTTGACAAGCCCGTGAAATTGCGGGAACTTCGCGTCGGCTGGAGCGAAGGTGGGGGAGGGAGGGCCCGACCAGGGCACCCCTCAATCGCACGATCAGGTGGTGGTTCAAGACGAACAAAATGCCTGATTTTGGGTTGTAGCGACAGATTTTGGTAGAAAATGAACATTGAAGAACGACAACAGGAGATCATTGAAGAGTTCGGTTTTTTTGAAGACTGGATGCAGAAGTACGAGCACATTATTGAACTCGGACGCAGCTTGCCCTTGATTGATCCGCAGTTTAAGAACGACGATCACTTGATCAAAGGCTGTCAGTCGCGGGTGTGGTTGAATGCGACCAAAACCAATGACGGGCGCGTAGAATTCACGGCAGATAGCGATGCCATCATCACCAAAGGTATGATTGCATTGATGATTCGTGTGCTTTCGGGCTTACGCCCGGATGTGATTGCGGCCGCTGATTTACACTTCTTGAAAGCAATCGGTTTATACGAACACCTCTCGCCAACGCGCAGCAACGGCTTGGCTTCGATGATCACGCAAATGAAATTTTATGGCTTGGCCTTTCAAGGAAAAGAAGCGTGACTCGGCAGTCGAGCACGAACAAAATCAACCTCAGCAACCGATGGATAAGCAAAGCTTACAAAACAATATCATAGATGCCCTCAAGACGATCTACGATCCGGAAATTCCGGTAGACGTTTACGAGTTGGGCTTGATTTACGAGGTGAAGGTTGATGATGAGGGCAACGCCTTCATTATGATGACGTTGACCTCCCCTTCTTGTCCGGTTGCTGAATCTTTGCCTGCCGAGGTTGAGCAAAAAGCGGCGGCTGTTGAGGGCATAACGAGCGCGAAGGTTGAGATCGTTTTTGATCCGCC
>CAMCHP010000111.1 GCA_945874695.1 Chryseobacterium gleum | reverse complement strand
GATGTTACTCGGCCACACCCCGTAACGGCTGGTTTGAATGCCGTATTTGCTGAGCATGGCCTCTTCGAGGTTGATGCGGAGCTCGCTAATGCTCATGCGTATGTCTGAAGCTTTGCGCGACGCGGTGCGCTCAGCGAGTGCTATGCGGGTAAGTGCGTTGCTCGTGCCAAACCAAAGCAACTCACGGTCAATGTGCACGGCGTTTTGATTGGTTTCGAGGAAGGTGATCCCGTCATGCCGCCCCATTCGCTCCCATTTGGGCTGATCACTTTGTGGGTTTTTGGTGATGAATAGTCCGTCGTTGGTTCCTAACCACAGTTGGCCGCTTTCATCGAAGGTGATGAAATTGATGTGGTTGGCGCCAAAACCGCCTTCAAGCTCGAGCCATTCGGCCTCGTCATTGTCTTTGAAGCGCACCAAACCACTTTCGGTGCCTGCCCAAATGCGACCATCGGGCCCAATTTCAATGCTGAATACGGAGTTGTCTGGCAGTCCATGTGCTTCATCAAAAACCTTGACAATTTTGTTGGTTGCTTTGCCAAATGTGTAAAGTAAAACGCCTGTATTTGTTGCCAACCAAACGGCATTGATGTTTTCAAGGCGAATGCAGCGCACTTTCACACTTGGGATATCGGTCAGGGTTGAAATTTCGCCCGTTTGCGCATTGCGGTAAGCTAAACCTCGCGCGGTTCCGATGTACAAACCCTGGTCGCGGTCAACAGCCAAGCTCAAAACTTGGTTGTGTGGCAGGCCATCGTCGGTTGTGAAGGTTACAAATTGGCCATCCAACCAGAGGCTTAAACCGCCGGAGGTGCCAAACCAACGTTGATTGAGGTGATCGCGCGCCGAGCACCACACCCTGGTACTGAGCAATCCGGCCGTTAGGCCGAAATTCAAAACCTCACTGGGCGACCACAGGCTGATGCCGTTGTCGTAGGTGCCAAACCAGTATTGATTGCTACCTTCGGGCAAGATGGTCATCACAATGTCGCCGGCGATGCCTTGGGCGGTTGTGAAGTGAGAAACGCCGTTGTCGATGAATTTGCGCAGGCCGCCGCCGTATGTGCCGAGCCACAAATTGCCTTCGCGATCGTGGTGCAGCGCGCGGATGTCAACGTTGTCGAGGCCTGAACCGGCACCGTAGGCGTTTATTTGCGGTTGCCCTTTGGCTGCTGTCAGCTGTAGCCGCGAAAATCCGTCGCGTGACTTGAGCCAAAATTCGCCGGCATCACGTCCGTTCTCAATGCCTGTAATGTTGTCGCTGATCAGCCCGTCGCTGATGCCGTAGCTTTTGATTTCGTTCGGGAGGCAATGCAGCACACCGCGGCTCAGGGTGGCCAACAAGAAGCCACCGTGCCCGTCAGGCAAACCGTCGAGGACAACCACTTCGAGGTCTTCAGGACTGATTAAAACATCTACGGGGTTACCTGCACCTGTGCTTTTGTAAACCCCTGTTCGCGTGACTAAAATGAGTGCGTCGTCAACAAAAAAGAGGCGCTTGATGTTGGGGTCAGGCAATTGGTCAGCCGTGTAAATGGCGCACAGGCTATCGCGGAATGCGAAGAGCCCTTGCTCAGTCGCAATGAGGGTTTGCTGCCTGGCGATGTCGCTGCAGAAGTCATTCACCTGCGCACTTTGTGCGGCCTCTGGCAGGAGGTAGGTGTTGAATTTTTGGCCGTCGTAGGTGGTGATTCCACCGATAGCGCCAAAAACCAAGAGCGAGTCGCCCAAATCAGCAATGGTGTTGATTTGGTTGCTGATGAGGCCGTCGCGGCGCGAATAGTTTTGGAAATTGATGCCGTTGAATCGACTCACGCCACCGAGGGTGCCGATCCAAAGGTATCCGAGCTTATCTTGGTAAACGCAGCGCACTTGCGATTGCGCCAAACCCTCGTTGGTCGACCATTTCAGGTAGGGCAGTTGTTGGGCTGAGCTGTGCAAAACCAGCACGAGTGCCAGTGCGGCGAGGAGGTGTTTCATCACAAGGTTTGGATGCGGTCCATGAACTGGGGCAATTTACGCCTTGAAACAGGTATTTCAATGCCGTTGCTCATCACCACGATGCCGCCGTCGGTTCGGTTGAAGGCTTTGAGGTGGTGGCGCATGTTGATGATGTGTGAACGGTGGATTCTGAAGAACACTTGCTCATTCAATTTATCTTCAAAACTTTTGATGTTTTTGCTGCTCAACATGCGGCGATTGCCTGTAAGGTGAATGGCCGTGTACTGGTCTTGCGCTTCGAGGTGAATGATTTCTTCGATATCAAGAAATGCAATGCCATCGGTGGTTGAAACCGAGGTGCGGCCGCCTGAACCGGTTAAGCTAATGCTCTCCAGCAGTCGGGCAATGCGTTCGTCGGAGGGTGCAGCTGCTGTTGACCTTGCTAAGCGCTTTTCGACCCGCGCCACGGCTTCGAGCAAGTCGTCAATGTTGATGGGTTTTTCGAGGTAGTGCACGGCGTCGTTCTTGATGGCTTGCAGCGCGTGTTCATTGTGGGCTGTGGTAAATATGACCTCAAAGCCGCGGTCTTCAAATTGTTCGAGGAAAACGAAGCCGTTTTTTCCGGGCATCATGATGTCAAGGAAAATGAGGTCTGGATCGAGTTCGTCGACCAATTCAGCGGCTTTTTTCGCACTGTCGGCTGTTGCGATAACCCGTATGTTTTCGCAATACGATTCGATCATCATGCGCAAATTTTCACGCGCATGGGGTTCGTCGTCGACTAAGATGGCTTGGATGATGTGCTTTCCTTCAGTCATGGAAAAGTGGTTCTAGGCTGGAAGATAAGCTGAACCGTGGGCTTTTCGGGAGCCAAACTTATGAATGGTAGCTGTGAGGCAATAAATGCAGCCGAATCGGAAACGAACGGTTACAAATGCTTCACACGGGTTAAGAACTCACTCACGCGTGCCCGTGCAATGGGCACGTGCGTGCCGTCGTTCAGCACTGCGGTATGTCCGTCGGTGTGCAGGTACTCGCGCAATGCATCGAGGTTGATGATGTGCGAGCGATGCACCCGAAAGAACTGATCGGGGTCGAGCAGGTCTTCGTAAATTTTCAAGTGCCGACTGTCGAGGAATGAAGTGCCATCGGTGAAGAAGAGGCGGGTACATGCGCCGTCGCTTTCAAGCCGCGCAATGTCTGCCACGGCCATTATTTTGAACCCTTTGGCGTGGTGTAGGGTGATGCGTTTCGGACGGTTTTCGGTGCGAAGTGCTGTTGAAAGCTGTTTGAGGCTATCGATGTAGAGGGGTTGACTCTCGGCGTTTGATTCAAAGGTGGCCTTGTAATCGAGGAGTTTTTTTACCGCTTCGCGGAGGTCGTCGATATCGATTGGTTTGAGTACGTAGTGAATGGCATTGGCATTGAAGGCTTGCACGGCATAATCCTTAAATGCTGTAACGAAGACCACCAGAAAGTCAGGTGTTCCGCTGCGTTCAATGAAGTCAAAACCTTCTGATCCGCTGGGCATGCGGATGTCAAGGAAGACGACATCCGGCCGATAGGCCGAAACCTGCCGCAGGCCCTCTTCAACGCCACCGGCGAGTGCAACTACAGTTATTTCAGGGCAGAATTCATCGAGCAGCATCCGCAAATTTTCGCGGGCGTGCATTTCGTCGTCGATGATCAGTGCGCGCAAAACCATGCGACGAATTTACAACAAATGGCAACCTGCGAAGGCTGATATGGTAACCTTCTTTTCGCGGAACACGTATGAGAGTCATGACGATGTGCTGAAGAGACCGGTGCATCTCAGGGGTTATTACAAACCAAAATCTACTCTATGAGCGTTTTTGCATTTTTACAACGCCTGCGTATTCAGCTAACCGACGATCAACGGTATTTAGAAGTTGATTATCGTCCGGGAACGCAAGATGCGCTTTATGACATTTGCGATACCAACGGTCGCATCATTAAAACAGGGAAGATGAATGGAAATCGAATCAAGATTGCGGTTTCTGATTTGATTTCATCGGCCTATGTATTGTTGGTGCTCGATGGCGAGAACATACGCAGCCGCCGGTTTACGATTGAGCGATGATCCACTTTTGCATGAACTCACCCACTTCATTTGGCGCTTCGAATTGGCCCATGTGCGCTGCAGTGTCAATGATCAAGTGTTGTTCAGCTTTCACGTGAAGCACTTCTTGTAGCACATCATTGAGGGGAATGCGTTGATCGTGTTTTCCGAGAATGTAGGCAAGACTAACCAAGCGGTTTGACAGCACAGGCGTGCGGTCAGGCCGTTTTTTCATGGCATCCAATGCTTGCGCGATTTGCTCAACCTCCATGGCATTGGCTTGCGCGATGAGGTGTTCAATAATTTGAGGGTTGTTTTGTGCGAATTCGGGGGTAAAGAGGCCCGTGATCATGCTTCGGGTGTACAAGGCCTGGTTGCTTTGAACAGCGGTAATTGCCCGATCGCGCAGGGCTTTTTTTTCGTCACTGTCAGCCGTCGCCGTGGAGTGAAAAAGAAGGATTGATTTCACCCGGTCAGGGTGGCGTTCGAGGAGTGCACAAGCGATGTAGCCCCCCATGGAGTGACCGATAATATGCGCTTGCTCGATTTCAACCGCATCTAAGATATCGGCGCATAAATCAGCCAAATCTTCGAGGGTGAATGCATCAAGGGGCGAACTTTGTCCGTGCCCCGGAAGATCAGGCAAAATGCATTGAAAGCCTTCAAGGTATGGAAGCACGTTGTTCCACATCGAATTGTTTTCTAAGAAGCCATGAAGCAATAAAACGGGTTCGCCATCACCGACGACATCGAGGTTGATTTGGGGTTCGTTCATGGGTTTAATTCAGATTACGGACAAGGTTGGCCAAAGAAGACAAGCAGAAACAGAACATCGTCAGAACCGACACCTCCCGAACCATTGAGGTCAGCCGTGCACGTGCCGCTGCAACCAAATTCAGAAAGCAAGAAGAGGAAATCTTGAATGTCGTTGGTGCCATCTCCATTGAAATCGGCCGGACAGAAGCACAAAGGTGGCGCGGTGAAGGCGTTGCTCAAGGAAGCGTTGCATGAAGGCAAATTGGAAAAGAGCACGTTCAGGTTGATTGGCGCGCCATTGCTGCCCAAAACGAGGTTCACGACCACCTCATTTTCGTTCGGATTGAAGTTGAAGAATTGGCTGTTTACCTGAATTTGCCCGACGGATGGAGGAGTTACGTATTGAATTTCAATGGCTTGCGTGAAGTTGTTGGTGGCGGGGTTGCAGGGGCTCTGTTCGAGTACGTTGATGGCTGTAATTGTGCACGGTGGAATGGTGACTTGCCAAAACGATACGCCGTAATCGGCACCGCCACCGGTGAAGGTGAAGGGAGCCAGTCCGCTGATGAAGTCACCGGCCGTCCAAATTCCTTTGGCAA
>CAMCHP010000110.1 GCA_945874695.1 Chryseobacterium gleum | reverse complement strand
GGCCACGGACCGAAAGGCGAAAGTTGGAAGCTTGAGAAGCACCTGGAGGAGCTCTTGCGCGGCGTTTTCAGTTTACTCGAGCGCGAGCAAAGTTTTTTGATTTTGAACACCTACACCCAAGGCTTTTCACAAACGACCATTGGAACGCTCACGGCTAAAATTTGTTCCGAGCAAAAGCGCAGTGGCCATCATGAGCTGGCTGAATTGGTTTTGCCCGCGCGCACCGGTTCGGTGTTGCCTTTGGGGGTTTTGTATCGGTTTACTGCTGGTGCTTAGGCGGTTCGAGAGTTCATCAATAAATTACGCTACATTCATGGCATGAAAGCACTGCTTACATTAGGATTACTGGTAATTTCGAACGTTTTCATGACCTTAGCATGGTATGGACATTTGAAGTATGCGCATTGGCCTGCGCTTCAAAAAGCGGGCTTATGGGCTTTGGTTTTAATTTCTTGGGGCATCGCCTTGTTTGAATATTGCTTTCAGGTGCCTGCAAATCGCATCGGTTACGTGGGCAATGGGGGGCCATTTAGTTTAATGCAGCTTAAAGTGTTGCAAGAAGTGATCACATTGGCTGTGTTTGTAGTCTTCTCGCTGTTGTTTTTCAAACACGAAACCTTCCGTTGGAACCATCTCGCAGCACTCATTTGCTTGGTTCTAGCTGTGTACTTCGTGTTCAAGAAGTAAGCAGCGGTGAGCTAAGCCTCGCCGTTTAATGTCTTGAGGCGGCATACGTCGTATTGAGGTTCAGTTTTGCACCCCTGGCCCGAAAATTCGGGGTGACATCAAAACACTGGTAAACTTTTAAACGTTTCATGAAAATGTTTACCAGCTGCTGAAATCACAGGAGGTAACATTTTCAAAAGCTTGAAAAAAATGTTACCTCCTACCCGAAATCAAAAACTGGGTAACACTTTTTTTGGCCTTGAAAAAATGGTTACCTCTCACTTGAAACCAAAAACCGGGTAACACTTTTTTTGGCCTTGAAATAAATGTTACCCATGCGAGCACGTGGGGTAGTCGATCATGCAATTGGGACGCGTGTGACGGGTGAGACGCATGGACTGAACACCCAAGAGATGCCCTGCAAAAGCGCAACGCAAGACTATGAAAACTGATGCTAAGGCGTTTTGATCTCCGGTCGGGTTAAAAACACCTGCCACACCGCTTCTTGCTCAGCACCAAAGGATTTGGTGGTGCGTTGAAGCATTAAGTAAAACGTAAACTGCGTTTCCCACCCCTGCGTGCGCACAACACCCAAATAACCCGGCGCAGGTTTGGTGACTAAGCGGGGTGCGTTCTGACTCTTCATGCGCGCCTGGGCGATGGCTTGCAATAAGGCATCGTAATCAATGGGGGCCGTTGCATCGGTATAAAACAAGTCGGCACTGCGGTTTACAACGTAAGCCTGATTCGAGGTAACATTGACGTTGCGCGCGTGAAAATCGCTCTGCTCAAGCAACTGGCGAACCTTTTGCTCGCCGGCCATGCGAAATGCATCGGAGTCAGATTTATCCAATACAGGCCTTACAAAGCGACTCTGCATTTCGTCGTACGCCTGACTTAATGCCGGCGACAGCGGCAAACTGAACAAGGCCATGGCCATGAAGAAACGGAAGTAACTTAGCATTACGCGTCTGGATTTTGATAGAACTGCAAACGATAAATCTGCTCATCGCGGTACTCGATGTGCTGCACCTCTAAATTCTTCAATGAATTAAGCGGCAACAGCAAACGATCAATGAACTCTTCACGGTTCAAGAGCTCCAGTCCTTCAAATGCTGGGTGGCTCTCGAATATGCGTGCCTCTGGATGAATAACCTCGAGCAACTGTGCACGACGCTGATCGAGGTTGCTTGCGTCAGACCGCGAAAAGAAGCTCAGCATCAATGCGTAATCGTCTGGAAAAACTTCGAGGTAACGCGGACTCGCATCATTGGCGCGAATGATTGCGGTGCGCGGCTTGTAGTACGGACCATCAACTTCGATGCTGTCGCCCTCCTGCGCAACCAACAGCGAATCAAAAGGCACCGGCCTGCGATTCACTTGCACGTGAATTGCATGTGATGTTAAAACCTTGCGCGTGTAAGCATCCATAAAATACACCTCGTGTTGTTCTTCTTTAGGCACTAAAAACCATGCCACACCCACTAAAACTAAGCCGACAAGGCCCAAAACAGCAATGACGAATTTCAGATTTACCCGCGGTGATCGTGGAGAGGTCACGGCGGGAGCTAACAGCGCTTCGGTGTGTTGATGCACAAAATCATCCCAATTCCGATAGCCCAACCAAGCACTTAGTAAATTCAAAACGTCAATGCGTGGAACGCGCGGATGCTCATTTTTGAAGTGGGTGTAAATCCACTTCTCACTCACACTTGATTTACTCCGCTGCTCGAGGTCGGCCTGAAAATCGCGAATGTCTTGCAAACTCCAATCTCTTAATTCTTTTCGAATGCCCAAATCACGTGAAGCTTTGGCTTCAATTTCAGATTTCAACAGTCGAAAAGCAGCTGCATTGGTGTTCTCCATGAAGCAGGGTACAAAGGTCGATGAAGTTTCTTGGCTGCCCGTTGTAAAAGCCTTGTAAATGATTTTACAAGCCGATTACAGGGACTTTGCGAGCGAAAGGTACAGCGATCTTGTTGGTTTGCAAGAAACAAATCAATCTCACGATGTACTTGAAAAAACTATTCTCGCTTTTGGCAGCCGCCATCCTTTTGAGCACCGCACCACGAACCTTTGCTCAAGCCATTGGTAACTTTGATTACCGCGAATTGGGTAATGTGCACTACGTGCATCCCGCCGTTCAGGCGGCCCAATCAGCCCTCACCTATTTGCGCCCCCCAAAAGATCTAGAGATCAAGGTGCGCGGATTGAGCAACTGCGAAGCCGACTCATACCTCGCGATTTTCTCGATTACCCAAGTGGGAAAAACGCAACGCGAAGCCGACGTGTTGTTGCGTTCGCGCATCGACTCTGTGAAAGTCGCGCTCAAACGTCGCGGAGCCGCCGCTGAATTGTTCATTGATATGATCTCGTTTCAACCCATTTACGAGCTTGAACAATCGAAGAAACTGTTCTCGAAAGCCACCTACAACGAAATCCCGAAAGGATTTGAATTGAAGAAAAACCTTCACTTTCGCTACAACGACCCTAAAGTGCTCGATGAACTCGTGACGTTCTGTGCCGAGCAAGACATCTACGACTTGGTGCGCGTTGATTATTTCATCGACGACATTGAGAAGAAAAAACAAGAAATTATTACCCGCGCAGAAGCTTACCTCGAAGCGAAACTGGCGCGTTTCAACCGCCAGTTGAAACTCGATTTGACCGAAATGCAACGTCAATTCGCCGACGGTTTCGCCATGTACTACCCGGTTGAGCAATACCGCACTTACCAAACCTACCACTCGAACGCTTTCAATAAGCCCGACGCCGCCGATACCAAAGCGGCTCAGGCCACCACGTCGCAGTTCTTCTTGCCAAGGGTGAGCAAAGACTACGACTTCGTGATCAACAACAGCATGCTTGAACCGGTCATTCAAATCGAATATGAAGTGGTGCTGCGGCTCACGCCTAAACCAGCTGAGCCCGCTCCTCCAGCACCGGCACCTAAAGAAGTGATTCGCACCGAACGTGAGTATTACCTCATTACGCCGAATGCCGAAGTAAAGCGGTTGGGCATGTAAAAAACACGGTGCTCTTTGCGTAAAAGGGCTTTTTGTTTGGGGTTAGATGGTCGAAAATAGCCGACTTTTAGGCTTAATTTAGAAGTGTTCTAAATAAAAGCGCTACCTTTGCAACATCGTATAATTACGGTTGTTAAGTAAAGTGTTATGATCAAAGTAAACGACAGTGCTCGAGAGCAGGTTAGTCGGCTCAAAGCCAAAGACAAGCATAGCGACGAGGCCTTTATTCGCGTAGCGGTGAAAGGCGGTGGTTGTTCAGGATTGATGTACGAACTTGACTTTGACACCCAGCTCAAAGAGGGCGATCAGGTGTTTGAAGACAATGGTGTACGCGTCGTTGTTGACCGCAAAAGCTATCTGTATTTGGTGGGAACTGAACTCGATTACAGCGGCGGTTTGAATGGTAAAGGATTTGTGTTTATCAATCCAAATGCCAGCAGAACGTGCGGTTGTGGAGAGAGTTTTTCGATCTGACAAACCCATCCGGCCGTTTAGGCCGAAAACAAAAAGCCCTTTAACGCAATTGCACCATGGCATACGAAGGAGATGATTTATTAGAGGAAGTAACCCGAAAGGAATACGAATTTGGGTGGACGACCGACATTGAGTCAGATAAGGCGCCCGCTGGCATCAACGAAGCGATTATTCGCATGATTTCAGCAAAGAAAAACGAGCCCGAATGGATGCTCGAATGGCGCCTCGAAGCTTTTCGCACTTGGCTCACCATGACCGAGCCCGAATGGGCCCACGTTGAATATGTTAAGCCTGATTTTCAAGCGATCAGCTATTACAGCGCGCCGAAACAGAAGAAACAGCTCAACAGCCTCGACGAGGTCGATCCGGCGCTACTCGACACCATGAAGCGACTCGGCATTTCAACCGAAGAGCAAAAGCGCTTGACGGGCGTGGCGGTTGATTTCGTGATGGATTCAGTTTCCGTTGCGACCACCTTCAAAGAAAAACTCGGCGAATTGGGCATCATTTTTTGCTCGATGAGCGACGCCATTCAAAACCACCCTGACCTGGTTAAAAAATACCTCGGCTCGGTGGTTCCTCGCACTGACAATTTTTACGCGGCGCTCAACAGCGCGGTATTTACTGACGGTTCGTTTTGCTACATCCCAGCCGGCGTGCGCTGTCCGATGGAATTGAGCACCTACTTCCGCATCAACGAAGCGGGCACCGGTCAGTTCGAACGTACGCTTGTCATCGCCGATCGCGGCAGCTATGTCAGCTACCTCGAAGGATGCACGGCGCCACAGCGCGATGAAAATCAGCTCCATGCCGCTGTGGTTGAGCTGGTCGCACTCGACGAAGCCGAAATCAAATACAGCACAGTGCAGAACTGGTATCCCGGTGATGCCGACGGTAAGGGCGGGGTGTTCAACTTCGTAACCAAACGCGGCATTTGTGAATACAAGGCCAAAATCTCGTGGACGCAAGTAGAAACCGGATCAGCCATTACTTGGAAGTACCCGAGCTGCATTTTGAAAGGCGATCATTCAGTGGGTGAATTCTACTCGGTAGCGGTAACCAACAACCGCCAACAAGCCGATACGGGCACCAAAATGATCCACATCGGCAAAAACACTAAAAGTCGCATTGTAAGCAAAGGCATCAGCGCCGGCAAGAGCCAAAACTCCTACCGCGGTCTGGTGAAAGTGCGCAAATCGGCCGCCAACGCTCGCAACTACAGTCAGTGCGACTCGCTGCTGATGGGCGACAAATGCGGGGCGCACACCTTCCCCTACTTCGAAATCAACAACA
>CAMCHP010000109.1 GCA_945874695.1 Chryseobacterium gleum | reverse complement strand
TGCAACAGCGCACTACCAAAACTGGACCTACTATGTTTTAGATGCCGAGGAAACATCACTCATCGGGCTAGACGCCTTTGAAGGCAGCGCTTTAAGCTTAACCCATGCACCGGCCGACACTACCTTCGGCTTCCAACTAGGCATGAATGCCAATAATCACAGTGAGGGTTATGGCCTTGGTGGGTGGTTCTTCTACAACGGACAAATTAACGGAGCACCCGTGAACGGACATGGTGATTTCTTTACCACCCAGTCATGCTGTGCTGAAGAGCATATCATCCGTACTTGGACGGCAACAGATTGCGCTGGCAATACCACTACACATGTGCAGAACATTTATGTGGTTCCTGGGTATGGCAATATGCCAGAAGCCCTGGTGTTCGAAGAATCGCAACCGTGGGAATTCGACGTACGCGGCACAACCGCAGAAGAATTCATGATCTCATTTGAGTCTGATTTCAATGGAAACGCGCGGCTCGAATTGTTTGATAGTTTCGGACAGCGCATTGCCATTGTCAAGGAGTGGATGGTAATCGAAGGGGCGAGCTACAGCATTCGTCATCCGAAGGCCAATTTGGCACCAGGCATGTATTACTTCATGATATCCGGTGATCAGCGAATCGCAACCGACAGCGAATTGGTCATCTGGTAAACGATTTTCGTTTCACCATATATGTCGAGTTAGTCAAGAAGCGGGCATGGACAACGGTCTCTGCCCGTTTCATTTAGAAACGAAAAAGGGGTGAATCAATTTGTGATCACCCCTTTTTATGCGTTCAAATAAATTTATCGAGGCAGCTTATGGCGCACAATTCCGTAAACTAGGGTTCCCAGAAGTGCGCCTGCAATCGCGAAAAGAATCATCAAATGTCCTTTTCCGAATAAGATGAACAAGGGACCCGGACAAGCACCTGTCATCGCCCAACCCATCCCGAAAATCGTTCCTCCAATAAGGTAGTTTTTCCAGCCTTTCGGGTAGTCGATGAGTTGAAAACGATTGCCTTCAGCGCTTTTCCAAGCTTTGCGTTTTGATAAAGCTACAAACGCTGCTCCGAGAACAACAGCCGAGCCGATGATTCCATACATGTGAAATGCGTCAAAGCGAAACATCTCAAAGATTCGAAACCAGCTCACAACTTGCGCTTTGGTGAGAATAATCCCGAAGAAAATTCCCAAACCCAGGTACTTCAAGAGTTTCATAAGCTTCCTTTAAAAAGTAGTGGAAAAACGAGCCAAACCATTGTAAGGCCTCCGATGAAAAATCCAATTACAGCAATGAGGGAGGGGAGTTGCAGGTTGCTCAATCCGCTAATGGCATGCCCTGATGTACACCCATCCGCGTAGCGGGCACCAAAACCCACCATAAATCCGCCCACAATGAGCATCATAAAGCCTTTCCAGCCAATGATGTTATCCCATGAGAAGATCTCACCAGGCAAAAACTCACCGCCGGGGTTGGCAAATCCGTATGAGGCAAGCACATCTACCGTGCTGTCAGCCAAATCAACTGATTGGTCAGGCATCAAGAAGTTACCAGCGATAAAACCACCGATGATGGTACCTACAACGAACACCAAGTTCCAATTGTTGATCCGCCAATCGAAACGAAAGTAATCACTGAATTTACCAGCACCACCAATTGCGCACATCGTTTGCAAATTTGACGACATGCCAAATCTGCGTCCAGAATAGAGCAGAAGCGCCATTGTGATGAAGATGAGCGGTCCGGCTATGTACCAGGGCCACGGTTGATAGATCCATTC
Organism: Chryseobacterium gleum; assembly: GCA_945874695.1. Taxonomy (GTDB): domain Bacteria; phylum Bacteroidota; class Bacteroidia; order Flavobacteriales_D; family Sanyastnellaceae; genus CAMCHP01. The sequence continues at coordinate 4,091 of CAMCHP010000109.1, read as the reverse complement.
CATATTACTTCAAGGTGCTAGGACAAACGTATGCAGTTTTCTCGATCTCAGTTTCAGCCAATGCTTTGAAACCTCCCGCCACATCGATCAAATTGTGGTATCCGCGTGCTTTGAGAATCGATTGAAAGATGACCGAACGGTAACCTCCTGCACAGTGCACATACCATGTTTCGTTCGGGTCGAGCGCAGTAAAGTTCTCGTTAATGAAATCAAGCGGTAAATTTCGGGCACCCTTCACATGTTCAGCTTCGAATTCACTCGGTTTCCGAACATCGAGGATATTAGCACCTTGGGCTGCAAGCTCAGCTGTGGTCGTCGCATTCACCTGTGCAATGGTATCAACTTCTTTGCCAGCATTCTTCCACGCTGCAATCCCACCCTCAAGGTAGCCTAAGGTATTGTCATAGCCAACTCGCGAAAGGCGTGTAACCACTTCTTCTTCGCGACCTTCAGGCGCGATGAAGATGATAGCTTGCTCAAGATCAGGGATCATCGCACCCACCCATGGGGCAAAACTACCATCGATCCCGATAAAGATCGAGTTTGGTATGTGGCCTGCAACAAAATCAAGTTCTGATCGTGTATCGAGCACTAATGCGCCTTCATGGTTCGCAATGGCTTCAAAAGTGTCAGGATCTAGAGCTACTGTTCCGCGTTCGAGAACGGTGTCAATGCTGTCATAACCGGTTTTGTTCATTTTCACGTTGGCCGCGAAATACTGCGGAGGAGGCAAGATACCGTCGGTCACTTCGGCGATGAATTCTTCTTTGGTCATGTCAGGGCGCAACGCATAATTGGTTGCCTTCTGATTACCTAGCGTATCCCATGTTTGTTTGCTCATGTTCTTTCCACATGCAGAGCCTGCACCATGCGCTGGATAAACCAACACATCATCAGGCAACGTCATGATTTTCGTGCGCAAACTGTCGAATAAAGTGCCAGCAAGCTGCTCTTTAGTCATTCCGGTGGCACCTTGGGCTAAGTCAGGCCGGCCGACATCACCAATAAATAGGGTGTCACCACTAAATATGGCATGTTCTTTTCCTTCCTCGTCGATTAAAAGAAAAGTGGTTGATTCCATGGTGTGACCCGGCGTATGAAGTACCCGAACGGTTACCTTGCCAATTTTGAATTCTTCGCCATCCTTTGCATCATGCTTGGCGTAGGTTGTTGTCGCACCTGGACCGTAAACGATCTGAGCACCTGTTTTTTCTGCCAAATCGATGTGCCCCGATACGAAGTCAGCATGAAAGTGTGTTTCAAAGATGTACTTAATCTTCGCGCCACGGGCTTCAGCCTTAGTCATGTACGGCTCTGTTTCACGCAAGGGATCAATGATCGCTGCCTCGCCATCTGATTCGATGTAGTAAGCACCCTGTGCTAAACACCCAGTATAAATCTGTTCTATTTTCATATTAACGGTATTCTGAATTTTGTGTGTATCGAACCTTAATAATACTTCTGCAATTCTGCGATCAGAATTGCAACACCCATGATTAGGACGAAGATTCCGAAGCCACGCTCTAACTTCTTTCCTGGTATTTGTCGCGACAAGCGGTTACCTACAAAAATTCCGCCAATGGCCATGGCTGACAAAATGGCAAGCATTGTCCAGTCGAGATCTAAGCGCTGAGCATCTCCAACAAACCCAAACAAAGATTTGGCGGCAATGATCAAAAGGGAGGTGCCAACCGCTTTTTTCATTGACAGCCCGCTTAATTTAACCAATGCGGGTATAATTAAAAATCCACCACCAGCACCAACTAATCCTGTCAGAGCGCCAACAACAATACCTTCTACCAAAATTAAGGGATAGTTGAATTTCAGCTCCTTTTCTTCGTCACCATTTCCAGATCTTTTCCCCCGAATCATTGAAAAACTAGCGGCGACCATGAGCACTGCAAATACGCCCATGACGAGCAGGCGTTTCGAAATTTCAGAATCGCCAAGCATAATTACATCTGGAATCATGGGAACCAGGTTGTGGCGTGTAATGTATACCGTAATGATCGAAGGAATGCCGAAAACGAAGAATGTTCTCAGGTCAACGAATCCTTCACGGTATTTTTGTACTGAGCCAACCAAACTAGTAGCCCCAACGATGAATAATGAATAGGCGGGAGCGTATTCCGAAGCCTCAACCCCTAACAAATAGACAAGAATGGGAACGGTTAAAATGGAGCCACCACCACCAATCAATCCTAAAGATATTCCAACAGCCAGCGCGCCAATAAATCCAATAATCTCCAATAATCCCATTATGCGGTAATTGATTTCGGGCAAAATTAAGCTGGTCGGTTCAGGTTGGAGGTGACTTTCATCACCGATTCAGGCAATTGTTACATTTGTCGCGATGACAAGCACTATGATTTCTGTTGCGTTCATTGAGCAAAACCTTTGGTTAATTCCAGTATTTTTCGCTGTTGCGGCAGTGTATAGTGCTGCTGGATTTGGCGGAGGGTCGTCATACCTGGCCTTTTTAAGCTTGGCAGGCGCTCCCCAAGGGCACTTGAAATTCATTGCCTACGCTTCAAATATAGTTGTTACTGCAATCAGTAGCCGGAAATTCGCTCAATCAAAACTTTTAATCTGGACCGATGTTCGGCCATTCTTGCTGGGGTCAGTTCCATTTGCATTGATTGGGGCCTCGTTTAAATTGAGTGAACGGTCTTATCTCTTGCTTCTTGCTTCTGCTTTATTCGTCAGTGGATTACTTTTATTGACAAGACGCAGCAGGGAAGAGGGCGCAACAACAAAACTTGCAAGCGCATTGAATAAACGGAGTGTCCGATTCATGCTTTCAGCAGCGATTGGTTTAATGTCTGGTTTAGTAGGTATAGGAGGAGGTGTTTTCTTGGCACCCATTTTACACCTTGCAAACTGGCGCAAACCTGAACAGATCGCAGCAATTAGTGCGTTCTTCATTTTTATCAATGCAGCAGCAGGAATGTTAACATCAGCCATTCGTGGCACAATCACAGGGTCTCCAGAAGCTTTACTCTACCTTGTTCTTCCGGTTGTTGTGGGGGGCTATATCGGCTCTTCCTTCGCCATTCAAGAAAAAGGCAGGCGGCTCATCCGCAGTTTGACGGGTGTAATCATCCTCATTGTCTCGGTACGGATTTTTCTACTGGGATGATGTTCTACTTTTAAACCTCAACTGCGGATTGCAGTGATTCTCACGAATTAATTTGGTCGGCCCTCATCTGTGCTCATCTATCAAATCTGTGGTCCACTAAACCCCAACCGCGGATTGCCGGGATTTTCACAGAATCGTGTGGTCACTAACCACAGGGTTGAATCAAACCTCTTTTACGGCTGCTCCAGCATCTTCCAGGCCTACGCGCACCCGATCAGCATCGGCTTTTCGAACACTAACGCGTACACTGCACTCCATCTCAAATTGATGTTCACCCAGTTCGAGGTTGAAATCTTTAAGCACTTTCATGACTCCACCGAGCAAAGGGTACGGAAAGTGAGCAATAAACGACGTCATTACCTGACGTTCAATTATTTCTCCTGCTTCAATAGCCATTCGTGCAGCGGTGCGATAGGCATCAATTAGACCGCCTACGCCAAGTTTTGTACCGCCAAAGTATCGCACGACTACGATTAAAACATCGGTTAATTCAAACGATTGGATTTGCCCTAAAATGGGCTTGCCTGCACTGTTTGACGGTTCCCCGTCGTCATTGGCTCTGAAATGGCTCATGGCAGCACCCAAGCGCCAAGCGTAACAATGATGCCGCGCCGTGTGATGTGTTTTACGTAGTTCTTCAAGATGAACCTTTATCTGATCTTCAGATTGCACAGGAAAGGCATAACCAAAATGTTTGCTCCCTTTCACCTTGTACAAACTCTCAGAAGGGTGCCTTAAGGTTAAGAACGTATGTGCCAAACGACTCAAATCACGAAATCGGATTCAACATCACTGAAAAAACAGTAATGGTATTCGGGTCGCGATCGAAATACAGCTTGTCTAGTGCTCCGATCACATTCTTCGCACTGAAATACGAAGTATGCAATTTGTTCTCACCGATGATCGACCATTGAATGGTGTACGAACTTTCTCGGTCTTTGTGGTCCTTGAT
>CAMCHP010000108.1 GCA_945874695.1 Chryseobacterium gleum | reverse complement strand
TAATATCACTTCAAAACATGACCCCGTAGGAAGAACTGGCCGAACACTCACTTCACCGCCATGTTGTTGGGCGATTTGTGCCACCAAATACAAGCCCAAACCAGTTCCTTTTGATCGTCGGGTTTCTTCGTTGCCCACGCGGTAAAACTTCCTGAATATTTTCAATTGTTCTTCTTTCGCAATGCCTTGTCCTTGATCTTGCACACGCAGCAAAGCTGCGCCACTGCGCTTTTTTAGCTCAACCTGTACTTGAGAGCCTGCTGGAGAATACTTCACTGCGTTGTCAACCAAATTGGTCACAAGTGACTCTAACAAGTTGGAATCTCCCTGAAGTTGAATGTCGGGCTCAATCGTCAACAGTACCGTATGATCTTGACCTGCAGTATGCTCCAGTTTCTTAACAATGCGCTCCACGAATCGCGAGAAATCGAGATCGTCAAAAACGGCTTGGTGCACCTGCTCAAATTGGGTCGATAACAGAATATTCTCAACTAAATGATCGAGGCGGTGCGTTTCGTTGAGTGCGTCCTCTAAGATACGGGTTGACTGTTCCTTGGGCAATTCGCGTGATCGCAGGGTATCAAGAAACAATCGCAAAGTCGCAACCGGTGTCTTAAGTTCGTGGGTGACGGCCAGCATAAAATTACGTTCTTGGCGTGCCAATTCGGCTTCTTTGCGCAAATATGCCCCAATTCTCCAGAGACCAAAAAGAAGTAAAATAACAAAAACCGCTCCTTCACCGAGCACCATCCAAACCTTTTTCCAATACGCCGTTTGAATAGCGTCAACCTGGGCAGCGTCAACCATGCTTACCTCCAAATTGCGCACCACACCATGCAATTGGATAATGTGGTAGGCCCACCAGAAAAACTGGAAAAGGACGTACGCAGCAAGCAGCCTAAAAACGTAGCGTGTTGTTCTTGATTTCGTCATATCCCACGCGGGAAGAAAACCAAAGGTAGCAAAGAAAAAGCCTCCTTATAAGGAGGCTTTTCAAGTTCATTTGGGAAGTTTTACTTACCGCGTCCGCCAGCAGCTTTGGGATCTGTTTTACCACCTGTAGTAGGGGTTGTTTCAGGAGTTGCGGTTCCTGCAGCCCTTTGCTTATCTAGCATTTCTTTCTTATCACCTGTTGGTGGCATGGTCATGAGGGTTGGTTTTCCAATAACGAAATACTGCGCTTTACCGTTGCGACTTTCCATTTCGTAAGTTGACACCAATTTCCAGCCCATTGCACTGCATGTATTGAGTACCTCAAGCACATTATCGAAGCGGGTTTTGCTCAGCTCCTCAACTTGATTTCGTACATCCTTATCGGCAATCAGTAAGCGCGTGCTGTTTTCAAAATTCAATCGAACCATTGTGCGGCCTTGCTGCTCAACAGCTACAATTTCGCCATAGTAAACAGGCAAGTCTACCACAGGTGCAACACCCGTGCGGCCAGGGTCAGCAGTGCGGGTATCAGCAGCGGTGCGTGCCGCATCACGGCTGGTTATGCCTGAATCTCCAGATGTGCGTTGTGCAAAGCCAAAAACTGGAACGAGTGCCAATGCGATAATGAGTAATTTCTTCATGGTATTGAGTTTGATCAGCTACGAAGTTACATCATTGCTTGAAATCATCACTTAATGAAAAGTTAAATTGAGGGGAAAGCCGAACGCGCTAAAGTATTAGGCATTCTTTTCTCGTGGGAGATACTGGGTTCGAACCAGTGACCCTCCCGATTGCATCGGGATGCGCTGAATCAGCTGAGCGTTGTAGGTTTATTGTCGTACGGCAGAATGCCACACAACTCGGCCAAGCTCGGGGATGTACAGTCTTTATCAGTCCCTCAATAACTTTTCTACTTTTTTGGTTCTTCACCCAACGCTCACGCACTTGAGCTTCTTTGCTCGATAGAAACGCTTCACAGTAAACAATTTCCCAATCTTTTGCTTTCGACGTGAAGCCTTGATGGTTGCTTAAATGCCTCCGTAATCTGTCTTCAAGATTTGAGGTTGAGCCAATGTAGTACCGATCGAGGCTCTTTGAATGGAGGATGTAGAAATGATAAGTCGCAACCATCGCTGCAGTTATTTATGTTCAAACAAAAAAGGGTTTAAACGCCTTCACGTCTAAACCCTCTTTCATAAATGTGGGAGATACTGGGTTCGAACCAGTGACCCTCCCGATTGCATCGGGATGCGCTGAATCAGCTGAGCTTTGGAAGCTGATGGTCGTACGGCAGAATGCCACACAACTCGGTCAAGCTCGGGGATGTACAGTCTTTATCAGTCCCTCAATTACTTTTCTACTTTTTTGGTTCTTCACCCAACGCTCACGCGTTTGAGCTTCTTTGTTCGATAGAAATGCTTCACAGTAAACAATTTCCCAATCTTTTGCCTTCGACGTGAAGCCTTGGTGATTGCTTAAATGCTTCCGAAACCGCTCCTCCAGATTTGAAGTTGATCCGATGTAGTAACGATCCATCTGGCCCGAGTAAAGGATGTAGAGGTAATACGAGCTTTCCATAGCGCTATATGTTAAAATCTAGAAAACAAAAAAGCCGAACGCGCTAACGCATTCGGCTTTCTTTTCTCGTGGGAGATACTGGGTTCGAACCAGTGACCCTCTGCTTGTAAGGCAGATGCTCTGAACCAGCTGAGCTAATCTCCCAAAATGTTTTCTACTCTTTCGATCCAGTGACCCTCCCGATGTAATCGGGATGCTCTGAACCAGCTGAGCTAATTATTTTGAGAACCGCTAACTCCTTCGAATTAGGACTGCAAATATAGCAGTTTTTCGAATTGTCAAAGCATCTTCGAATATTTTTTTCAGTGATGCCGTAAACTTCTTTCTTTGCAGTATGCATCGGGCACTCCAGTACATACGCTATCTCATTCAATCTCAAGGACGTCACGGCGTGCACTCTCCTTTTGTGTACCGTCTGATCGAAGAAGTATTGAATGACAGCAAGCGCTACTACCCGTTCCACGCGCTGGAAGCGCAGCGGAGCAAACTGCTGCGCGACACAGAAATGATCGCAGTGCGCGACATGGGGGCCGGCTCCCGCATCCACAAAAGCGCCAATCGCAGCGTGGCCGCCATCGCCTCTTCAGCGCTCAAACGTCCGAAATATGCACGCCTCTTATTCCGTTTGGTAAACCACCTGAAATATACCGATGTGCTCGAACTTGGCACGTCGCTTGGCATTACTTCGGCCTATATAGCAGCAGCTGGGGCCCGTGTTGTCACTCTTGAAGGATGCGGCAATACCCTTCGTATTGCGTCATCATCCTTCGAAGATTTGGAAGTTTCAAACCTCATCACTTGTATTGAAGGCCCCTTTGAAACGTCCATTCACCATCCGGCCGTTCAGGCCGAATACGACCTCATATTTATCGACGGACACCACATCGGGGATGCCATGCTGGCTTATTACGCCGCACTTCGCAAGCGCCTAAAACCTGGCGGCTGCATGGTGATTGACGACATCAATTGGTCGCGCGACATGCGCGAAGCTTGGATGCACTTGCTTGCCACAACCGACTTAAACCTGCAGATTGATCTCTTCGAAATGGGATTGCTGATTGACCGCCCAGAAATGGAAGCGCAAATGTTTACTTTACGCTACTGATCACACCACTTCGGCGACTACAAACACACTGCCGCCGATGTATATCAAATCATTCGGCTTGGCATACATGCGAGCCGCTTCATAGGCCTTTCGAACCGATGCAAACACCTCGCCGCGCAGTCCGAAGCGTTCAGCCAAAAGCTGCAGTTCATCGGCAGGCAGGGCGCGAGGTATGTCAGCAGCCGTAAAATAGTAGTTGGCTTCACGCGGCAATAGCTTCATAATGCCCGTCAATTCTTTATCACCCGAAACGCCGATGACGATATGAAGGTTGTGAAAATCATACTGACTCAATGCGCGCATGGCGAGGGTTAGCCCCTCTTCGTTGTGCGCGCAATCGGCGATTGTGAGCGGTTTCTCAGCAAGGGTTTGCCAGCGACCGAGCAAGCCCGTGTTGGCTACAACTGCCGATAAGCCTTGCGCGAGATCTGCATCGGTAATGCGAAAACCGCGCTGGCGAAGCGCGTGGCAAATGCCTAAAGCGATGGGCGCATTGAAGCGTTGATAGGGGCCCTTCAGGTCAAGCGCTGGCAGGTCGTTGGAGAAATCGCGTGAATCAATGACCGGTGCATGCACCGATTTGGCTTTGGTCAACATTACTTCATGCGCATCAGCCTGCAACGCGCCGATAACAACGGGCACGGTTGGCTTAATTATGCCTGCTTTTTCTCCGGCTATCGCCGGGATGGTATCGCCTAGAAACTGCATGTGATCAAAGCCGATGGTGGTGATTGCACATACTTCAGGACGAACCACATTGGTAGAATCGAGCCGACCGCCCATGCCCGTTTCCAGCACAACAATGTTGACCCCCTCTTGCTTAAAGTACCATACGGCCATCGCAAAGGTGATCTCGAAGAACGACGGGCGAACAGCGGCCCAATCGTCGCGAAATTGCTCAACAAAGTGCACAACGGCCGCTTTGCTGATCTTCTGTCCGTTCACCTTAATCCGCTCACGAAAGTCGCGTAAGTGGGGCGAAGTAAATAATCCGGTTTTGTATCCCGCCGTTTGCAGCACCGATGCCGTCATGTGCGATACGGAGCCCTTGCCGTTTGTTCCGGCGATGTGCACAAAACGCAGTTGCTGTTCAGGATTTCCGATCAGGCGACAGAGCGCGATGGTGTTGGTGAGGTCGGCTTTATACGCTGCTGCTCCCACCCGTTGGAACATCGGAAGTTGCGAAAATAGAAAGTCAAGGGTTTCTTTGTAAACGCTGTCAAGACCTTGTGGTTCCATTAGTTCAGCTCAAAGCGGAAAGTCATTTCTCCCTTTTGTTCAGGCGGCGCATCATTCTTGACCGAAAACTTTGCTGTCATCGCAGCTGCTTCAGCCAGTGCAAAAAGTGTATGACCTTGACCAGACACCTTGCTCTTCTGGTAATTGCGCTTTGTTCTGAGCACCTTGCCATTGCGATCAACGTAGACTTCTAGAACCACAATACCTTCTTCTTTAGGATTCTCAGTCAACTTAGGCCGACCAATCAGGCCTCTTCCAGCCAAAGAAAAGCCTACCCCATCGCCTTGAACAGCGCCTGAGCCATCAATCTGTCCATTTTCATTACCTTGATTGCCTGAACCATCATCGTCACCTTTGCCACCTCCTGGGGATGGGTTCAGTAATTTGTCAATTGCTTTTTTCAAATCACCGCTCGGCTTAGGATCAGGTTTGGGATCAGGTTTAGGTTTTGGGTTGGGCTTAGGCGTACTAGGCACACTCATTTCTGAGTTGTTCTGCGTTGCGATGTCTGTCGCTGAATTACTCGCATCAGTAGCCTCTGATTGGGTATTATCAACCACTTCTTCCAACGGAATCTCAGACTCATTGTCACCGCCGGCCTCGTAAACATCGCCGAAGTCAGCCATACCGATGGCTACATATTGATCGCCTGGGGGCGGATCTTGAATGGTGAAGGCCGTGAGAAAGAAGCACCCGAGCACGACCAATACAAAGATTAGCGCTGAGAGGATCATCGCCTTGCGACGGTCTTTCTGCAATATGACTTCACGTTTTACCATTAGCTATCTTTTTGAGGACTGGCGCCAAGCATAACCCTCCAGTTATTGGCTTTGGCCATTCCGATCATTTCCACCGTAGCGCCAGTTGGCACTTCTTTATCAACTTCAAGGTAAATGACTTTTTCAGCCATGCTTTCCATTAAGATGGTCAGCTTGCCTTCGATATCTCCTTTAGCTACCGCACCGCCGTTAATGTAATACGACAAATCGGGCTGAATCGAGAGGGTGAGTTTTGAGGTCACTGAACTGATGCCTTGACTTTGTGGCAAGTCTACATTTACTCCATTGCTTGCGAGGGTCGACAAGATGATGAAGAAAATAAGTAGAAGAAACACGAGGTCGGTCATCGACGACATGCTGCCCTCTACACTGACTTTATTTCGTTG
>CAMCHP010000107.1 GCA_945874695.1 Chryseobacterium gleum | reverse complement strand
ATGCTGATTTCAACAGCAATGCTGAGTTCTTTCCATTGCCTGCACTCACCACGCAATTTCAAGCATCGGCAATTACGGGCAATTTAGGACTCGTGTATGCAGCCAATGACCGGCGCACGTTGAGTTTTAACCTGGCAAGTGGCTTCCGTGCGCCGAATGTAGACGACATTGGAAAGTTTTTTGACTCGGCGCCGGGCATTGTTGTGGTACCCAATCCAGATTTAAAAGCTGAACGCGCCTACAATGCTGAAATCGGCTATGCGCAAATCATCGGAGAATCAGTAAAGTTTGACTTCGCGGCCTACTACACGCTGCTTGACGATGCCTTGGTTCGCCGGCAGTTCACGCTCAACGGTCAAGACAGCATCGTGTACCTTGATCAATTGAGTGAAGTACAAGCCATTCAAAATGGCGCACTTGCCACGGTTTACGGCATGCAGGTCGGCATCGAGGTGAAGCTTGGTCGCGGCTGGAGTTTTGGCAGCAAAATCAATTGGCAGCGCGGCGATGAAGAACTCGATGACGGTAGCACGAGTGCATCGCGCCATGCCGCACCGTGGTTTGGATTAACGCGGCTCGACTATGATATGGGCACGTTGAATTTGCAGTTGAATGCTCGTTACAGCGGCGGTGTGGACCCTGAACGCATGCCTTTTGAAGAACTTGCCAAGCCCCATTTGTACTTGCGCAATGCCGACGGCGCGTTGTACGCACCTGCTTGGTATACCTTAAACTTCAGGGCGTTGGTGAAAATCAATGCGATTTGGCATGTCACTGCGGGTGTTGAAAACATCACGGATCGCCGTTACATGCCCTACAGTTCAGGCTTGGTTGGGGCCGGACGCAATGTTGTTATCGCTGTGCGCACGAACTTCTAGGCGCGGTTATAAAAATTCTTGAAAAAGAAAAGCCCCCGGCAAGCCGGGGGCTTTTGCTATTGCCAATTCCCAATCACACAAAAAAGGCAACCTTTTAAAAAATCCCACAACAATATTAACGATTTTGAATGAATTAAAAAACATTAAAATAACTTTTTGATAACATAAATGTGCGATTTTATAGGGTGACAATCTTTCATTGCTAACCGTTGTGAAGCGCTCATCTCGTCAGCTTAACATTTTTCAACCGAACATGGAGAAGAGAAAGTTGTAACTTAGGCGGTTATTACCTCGAGAACCTGCAACATGAAAAAACGTCAATTTGTGTACCTCCTTTTGAGCGTATTTGTATTTTCTTTCTCATTTACGTCTGCTGAGGCCCAACTCCGTAAGAAAGATAAAAAGGGCAAAGGAAAAGTTAGCGAAATTGCGGCCAAGCCAGATAAAAAAGATGGAAAAACCCCGAAAGAACTGCTCAAGAACTGTGTGGCGTATGAAGGACTGTTTACCATTCATCGCGATACCATAACCGGTGCAAGCTACATGGCTGTGAAAGCTGAGCAGCTCGAAAAGCCCTTCATTTATTTCAGCTTTATTGAAGATGGAATTTTGGATGCTGGTTTTTTCCGTGGAAGTTACCAAGGTTCCAAGATCATTACCTTTTCAAAGCACTTCGACCGCGTTGAAATTCGCCATGAGAATAGCGCCTACTACTACGACGCCAACAACGCATTAAGCAAGGCAGGTAAAGCGAACATCAACACCCCCATCTTGGCCAGCGAGAAAATCGAAGCTACTGATGAAGCTACGGGTACCGTGTACATCAGCGGCGACAAGATCTTCTTGAGCGAGCAATTTCAAATGATCAAGCCACCTTCGAGTCCTGACCGCCCGGGAATGCTCGGCTCATTGAGCAAAGAAAAAACGAAGATTGAAAACATCCGCAGCTACCCTGAGAACACTGACATTTCGGTGAGTTATGTTTATGACAACAGCTCGCCACGTCGGGGAGGAAGCAACGCTGTAACAGACCCACGCGCCATTTCGGTACGTTACCAACACAGCTTGATCGCGTTGCCTGAAAACGATTTTCAGCCGCGCCGCGATGATGCGCGCATTGGTTTTTTCAGCACCGAGGTTGACGACATGACCAGCTTTGAAGTTGCTCCTTACCGTGACATGATTCACCGCTGGCACTTGGTTAAAAAAGACCCTACAGCGGCCTTGTCTGAACCTGTTGAGCCGATCACGTGGTGGATCGAAAACACGACGCCCGTTGAGTTTAGAGACATCATCAAAGACGGTGTAGAACGTTGGAACGTTGCATTTGAAAAAGCAGGCTTTATTGACGCGGTTGTAGTAAAAATTCAACCTGACGATGCCGATTGGGATGCTGGTGACATTCGTTACAACGTGTTGCGGTGGACATCTTCTCCACAGCCTCCATTTGGCGGTTACGGCCCTAGCTTTGTGAATCCGCTCACCGGCCAAATTCTGGGTGCTGACATCATGTTCGAGTTTGCCGCGATCAAAGGACGGCTCTTCCGTGAGGAGGTGTTTACCGAAGCCGGAATGGTAGGCGAAGCTCAAAAATTGAGCAAAGAAGATATCATTGCCGACATGCACCGCTGTGATGCGGGCGAAGTGATGCACCGCAACATGCTGTTTGGCTTGCACGCCATGCGCGCTATGAATATGGGCGACGCCGCAAACAAAGCATTTGTTCAACAAACCCTCCATCGCCTCGCCTTGCACGAAGTGGGACATACCCTCGGGATGTCGCACAACATGCGCGCCTCGACCTTGCTTTCGCTCGATGAAATTCACAATCCTGAAATCGTTGCCCAAAAAGGCTTGTGTAACTCGGTGATGGAGTACCCGGCTATCAACTTCCCAGCGAAGGAAGAATACGCGTCGGTGTTTTTCGATGCGAACCCTGGCCCTTACGACTTGTGGGTGATTGAGTACGGTTATTCGCAAGCACTCGAAGACCCCGCCGCCGAAGAAGCGCGCTTGGAGGCTATTTTAAGTCGCTCAAACCGCCATGAACTGGCCTTTGGCAACGACGCCGACGACATGCGTGCACCGGGTAAAGCGATCAACCCGCAGGTCAACATTTACGACCTCACCAGTGATCCGGTTGCCTACGCCGCTGAGCGTTGCGATTTGATACGCCAACTCATGCCCAACTTGAAATCGCGTTACATCGTTGACGGCGAAAACTTTCACGAATTGCGCAATGCGTTTTTGGTGCTTACCGGTGAATACGCCACCCAACTTGGTGTAATGTCGCGTTGGATTGGCGGTGTGCAGTTTGAACGCACCGTGAGCGCGCAAAACCTCAACCGTCGCCCGTTTGAGCCCGTTGCAAAAGAAAAACAAGTTGCGGCAATGCAGGCGCTCGCGAAATATGCCTTTGCACCTGACGCATTCGATGTGCCCGATGATTTGTACAACTATTTGCAAATGCAACGCCGCGGATTTGGTTTCTTCAGCAGCGGCGAAGACCCGAAAATTCTCGAGCGCAATGCAGGGGCGCAACAAGCTGTTTTGGCACATGTGTTACACCCCTCTACCCTTCAACGTATTGTTGACAGCGAAGTGTATGGAAACACTTACACCCTCGATGTTGTGATGACCGATTTAACCGACGCCATTTTCAAGGCCGACCTGAAAACGAAGGTGAATACACAGCGCCAAAATTTGCAGATTATGTATGTTGAAGGATTGGTGCGGTTGCTCGATCCGAAAATGAATGTAATCACCCCAGCGAAAAGCATGGCGCTTCATGAGTTGAAGCGCATTCGTTCGCAAATGGCGACTGCTGCGAAAACAGATACGATGACCAAAGCACACCGCGATCACGTGGTAATGCTTGTCGATCATGCGCTTGAAGCGAAATAAAAGCACCCATGATGTCGGAGGCAACCAACAAGGCTGTTTTTCTTGATCGTGACGGTGTAATCAACCACGATCCGGGCGATTACACCCGTCATATCTCGGAGTTCACCATTTTACCAACGGTGCTGCCAGCTTTGAAGATCTTGCATGATGCGGGGTACTTATTGATCATCATTACCAACCAAGGCGGCATTGCGAAGGGTGAATACACCGCCGCTGATGTCGACGAAATCCATGCGTTTTTGACTGCATCCTGCCGACAGGCAGAAGCCCCAATCACTGCGATCTACTATTCACCCCATCATGAACAATTTAGCAAATCACTCAGCCGTAAACCGGGAAGTTTGATGATTGAGCGCGCCTTGGCTCGCTACAAGATCAATCCTGAACTTTCATTCATGGTCGGCGATAAAATGCGCGACCTTGAAGCGGCTGCAGGTGCTGGCGTTAAAGGCGTGTTAATTCCGACCAATGCACCGTTAAGTGAATACTTGCATTTGCTACTTTTACCGCGCACATGAGGTACATCTACGCACAGGGAGAATTTCTGTTAGCTGATCAGCCGGTGATTAAAGCAACTCACCGCGGGCTGCGTTTTGCCGATGGTTTTTTTGAGACCATTCGCATTTACAACGGCAAACCGCTCTTTCTTGAACACCACTTCAGCCGCATTTTGGATGCCCTGAAAGCTTATCGGATTGAGCGCGACATGAACTTCACGTTGCAACGCCTCGAACGGGAAATCGACGGATTACTCGTGCGCAACGACATTGCTGAAGGCGGTCGCGTGCGGGTTACATTTTCACGCGCAGGCGACGGCTTTTACTTGCCCACCAGCAATGCGCTCGAGTACATGATTGAAGCGCGCCCGCTTGAAAACAACCGTTTTGCGCTCAACGAAGAAGGGAAAATAACCGAGTTGTACCCTGAAATGAAGAAAGACATCAACCGATTGTCGGCCTTCAAAAACATCGACAGCAATCTCTATGTGCTTGGAAGTATTTTTGCGCAGGAGCACAAATTGCACGATGTTTTGATTCAAAATTACCGCGGTGGCATTATCGAATCAACCACATCGAATTTGTTTCTTGTCAGCAATGGAGTTTTGTACACGCCCGGTCTGGAAGACGGCCCTATCGCGGGCATCGTGCGCATGCAAATCATCAACCTCGCGCTCGAAAACGGCATAAAAATCTACGAGTGCACCATCAATCCGCAGAACCTGCTTGCGGCCGATGAGTTATTTTTAACCAACGCTATTCATGGCGTGCAATGGGTTGGCAGCTATCGCACCAAGCGGTATTACAACGATATGGCGCACCGCCTCACAGCCCTGCTGAACGACTACGCCACCAAACTTACTTCGTAGGCCTTAGCTGAGGCGAACACGCGGATCGATCCACCCGTAAACTACATCAACAAAGGTGTTGATCACCACAAAAATGGCAGCAATCACCATTACTGCTCCCATGACCACAGGTAAATCGTTTTTCTCGAGTGAGCGAAACACCTCCATGCCGAGGCCTTTGTAGCCAAAAACAAATTCAACAAAGACGGCGCCGGCGAGCATCGAAGCTAACCAACCTGATGCAGCAGTAATTACTGGATTCATCGCATTGCGGAGCACATGCCTGAACATGACTTGCCGATCACTGAGGCCTTTGGCGCGTGCGGTGCGCACAAAATCTTGTGACATGACCTCAAGCACACTGTTGCGGGTGAGTTGCACGATCACGGCGAGCGGACGAATTCCGAGGGTGAGCACCGGGAGAATGAGGTGCTTGAGTGCGAGTTGTTCGCCGGCCCATACATCGACTTCATACAGGCTGCCATTCATGGGCAAACCTGTGCCGGGTAGGTTGACTACCAATCCGGGAAAGGCCATCCATCGGGTAGACAAAAACGCCAATGCGCCCCCGATGCCTAAGGCCAAGGTGTACATGGCAAAGGCGCTCATCCTGCCGAAGGCAGAAACCTTTAAACGCCGAAGTATAAATACCGTTGCGGGAAGAAGGATGAGCCACAGCGACACCCCGATCGCAGTAAACCACACATAGCCAAAAAGCCATGCGATGAGTATGGCCATGAAAAATGACGGGCCACTCATGCCAATGGATGCCACAAAGAGCAGCGCACGATCGAGCCCCGAGCCTTTGCGCAACGCCGCCAAAACACCCAAGGCGATACCGACGGCAAGGGCAAAGGACATGGCCAAAATGGCCAGTAAAAAAGTACCCGGTAAGGCTTCGTGCAAAATGGCGCCTACGCCGCGTTCGGTGAGCCACGACCGCCCGAGATAAGGCAGCTTGATCCAAAGTGCTGTGCCTCCCTGTTCGAGAAGCACCACACCGCTCAGTTCGCCCGGTTCACGGTAGCTCCGGACGCTTGCATCGGTGCCGTGCACACTCAGGGGTGACAAATCATTTAGAAATAGCAAGTAGCGCTTACCTGCAGGCAGATCGAGCGAAAACTTGCGACGTATAGCCGCAATGACTTCTTCTGACTCTGTTTGTCCGGCAAGTTCACGCGATGGATCAGGAACTAAAGTGAACAAGAAAAATACCAAGGTAACTACCCCGAGCAGCACCGTGAATCCGTACAACAACCTGCGGACCAGGAAAGTGAGCATCTTATT
>CAMCHP010000106.1 GCA_945874695.1 Chryseobacterium gleum | reverse complement strand
ATGCAGTAATTATTCACATCTGACGTAAAGGCGATCTCCCCCCTCTTAACAATCGGAAAGCGTGAAAACGTGGCCACGCCAAAGTACTGCTTACCCGTCATCTCGTGGGTATACTTTTCATGGTAATAACGGTTCTCAAGAAAGGTGATCAGGGTATCCCGGGTTTCAAAAACCCCTTCGCGATCAGTGTGGTAAAATTCTTGAAAACACAGTACATCCACGGGGGTTCTTTCCAGAAAATCAAAAATAGAGTCGCGTGTGCTACTCCCTGCCGTCCAATTGTACAAATCAAAAAGACGCACGTTGTAACTCATGACTTTCAAGGCCCCTTGACCATCGGCTGCTGCACTTGACTCTGCAGACCCTGATGCCCCCATACCAAATGTTGCACGCGTCATGGGGTACGTTAATACAAGAACCAAGAACGACAAGCCTGCAAGCCACCAGCGCTTACGTACAACGGAGTAAAACAAGCCCAATAAGGTGATCACCAACCAAAAAGGATAAGACAAACCAAAGAAGGCTGGCAAAAGTAAATCAGCGGGTGAAACGAGCCATGCAAGTGCCGCTAAGCCAACGCCAGTCATGCCTATAAAGGCTGCTGTACGAATAAAAAACCCAGGGATTTTACGCAAAAACCGAAGCATGCAAGTCAGATGTCTTTTCCGTGCCTGAAAAGGTAATCTTTTTCATCGCTTGTCAAGCTGTCATAGCCTGCCCTTGAAATTTTATCTAAAATACGGTCTATTCGGTCTTGACGCTCTTTCTTTTGACGGTTGAATTCTTCGTCGGTTTTTCGCTTTGCAGTGGCAGCAGCAGCGCTTCGTTTATGGGCTACCCGCAGTTTCCGTTCAGTCGGTCGAACCAACAACACCAAGCGATCTAAAAGCCACTCCATGCCCGCATTCAAATCGCGCCCTTTACGCCATTGCACCACCAATAAAAAGCCATAAAGCGCGCCGCCCAAATGGCCTGCATGTCCTCCGACATTGCCCATTCCATTCAATGCGACGAAATCTAAGAGCACATAAACCAATGCCAAGTATTTAAGTTTCACGTTACCAATAAGCAATAACCGAAACTCCATATCGGGAAAATAGGTTGCCGTAGCCACAAATATCGCCATCACTGATGCCGACGCACCAATTGCGCTTTTCCCTGTAGCATCCAGTGCGCCTGACCCATTGTACAGCAAGAAGAATGCTAAAAAACCGGCCAAACCGCCCATCAGGTAGGTCGACAACAGTTTTCGTGGCCCTAAATTCCCCTGAAAAATTGACCCCATCAAATACAACAACCACATGTTTACCAAGATGTGGAGCACCCCTTGATGGGTAAACATGTGGGTAATAACCGTCCATGGTCGGCGTACGAGGTAGTGCACATCAGCCCAGGTTGCAAGGTAAAAAACACCGTTTGAGAACTGCTGAATCACTGGAAAGAAGAACTTTCCTAAAATCGAAAGAAAAACCACGGCAAGCCATACAATCAGGTTCACCGCAATGATTCGGGTTAAGGCTGTGCCATTCACCCAATGCCTCGTCCATAAACTTGAAAGACCCGACGCCATGATCAATAAAAGGTATTGCGTTCACTTTGCCATTTCTTCAGCATCAAATAGCCGAAAAGCATGCCGCCCAAATGGGCAAAATGCGCAATGCTCGAACCTGAATTGCTGAAAGCAAAGAACAATTCCAAGGCTCCATAAATGAATACGAAAACCTTAGCTTTCAGTGCAATTGGCGGAAAAAGCAATTGCAATCGGGTATTCGGAAAAAGCATACCGAAGCCGAGAAGGATACCAAAAACAGCTCCTGACGCACCCACCACAGGAATGTAGTAATAGTTCACCAAATCTTGGTCGGTAGGGAAATCTGATGGATCTGGGAAAATCATACCCGTTAAGCGATAAATCTCCCATGCATTGACGGCCTCATGCAAGAAAAATGCGCCCAATCCGCAAACCATGTAGTAAATCAAGAAACGCTTTGATCCCCAAACACGCTCCAAAGAAACACCGAACATGTACAGCGCAAACATGTTAAAGAAAATATGCATCAAGCCTGAGTGACTGTGCATGAACATGTGGGTGATGATTTGCCAGGGCTTGAACATGGGTGATCCGGGATAAAACGCCCCGAATTCCAAGGTCAGTGTAGGCAAGCGCCCCGGACCTCCGATGATTTGCGTTGCAAGAAAGAAGATCACATTAATGATGATCAAATTCTTTATTACAGGTGTAGTTTGTTGCAACATGTTTAATCAAATTTATTCGCCATTTCTTCGGGCGTATAGGTAACAACCACCTTTCGGCCAGTCGGCGTGTAGGCAGGCACATGGCAGGTAAAAAGACGGTCGATCAAGTCACGCATTTCTACTTCACTCAATACTTGACCCCGTTTTATGCTGCCTCCGCGCGCAAGCCCCAATGCCAAACGATGCCGCAAGGGATGTTCCACATCGCCGGCGTCATCATGCAAAGCCTTAAGCACTGATTCAAGTATATCTCGTGGATCTCGGGCTGCTAAATCAACGGGAATTCCATGAATTACTATATCCCGCCCCCCTAAATCTTCAAGTTCAAAACCAAATGCCCCCAATTCTTCGCGCGCGGCAAGCACCGTCGCATGTTCACCCGGGGTCAAGGTCACGGTTTCGGGGAACAAAAGCTGCTGGCTTCCGCCGAGGGTGTCTTCGCAATGATAATACTTCTCGTACAAAATACGCTCATGCGCACGCTGTTGGTCAATCCAAAGCATTCCACTCTTGATCGGAGTAATGATGTAAGCACGCGCCATTTGAAAGAGCGCTGCTCCTCCATGGTTCTTGTCTGCAACTTCTTCAGCAGGTAAAGCCATGGCCTGTTGCAGCTCTTCATGTGGTGATTCATGGGGCACATCCACATTGCGCTCGCCTTGCAAGATGCGATAAAAGTCATCGTAACCCCGGCTGCGGGTGAATCGCTCACGACCCAAACGCGCTGCCAAGCCTTCTTTGCGAGGTGCTTCAGTCGCAAAAGGATTGTAATCTAAATTCACTGCTACCTCTGGCACAACCACCGGACGGTCTTTGTCGAAAGGCGCAATATTGAACGACGATTCTTGCTCGAAATCCAACGTTGGCGCTATTTGAAACCTCCCAAGTCCTCGCCGCACCGCCGACTTTAAAATCGAATAAATCGCCTTCTCCTCTCTGAATTTCACTTCTGTTTTAGTCGGATGGATGTTCACATCAATCCGCGAGGGGTCAACCTCCAAGTGTAAAAAATACATCGGGTACTTGCCTTCAGACATGAGGCCATCCATAGCGCCGCTCAATGCATGATGTAAATACGGATGCTTGATGAATCGGCCATTGACAAAAAAGAACTGTTCACCCCTTGATTTTCTTGCAAACTCCGGCTTCCCTACAAATCCGCTGATTCGAACAACATCTGTTTCTTCATCAACCGGCACCAAACGCTCATCGAGTTTCGCACCAAAAAGCGCCACTACCCGCTGTCTAAAATTACCCCGAAGCAAATGATACACCTCTGTTTGATTGTGGTGCATGATGAATGCCACCTCCGGATGCGCCAAGGCAATGCGCTGAAATTCATCGAGAATATGCTTAAACTCAATGGCATCTGTCTTCAAAAACTGACGCCGCGCAGGCACATTAAAAAACAAGTTTCGCACCGAAAAAGATGTCCCCACAGCCGTTTGACATGGTTCGGCCACACGAACGTCAGAACCTTCCAATAAAATGCGGGTTCCCAGTTCTTTATCATGCAAACGCGTTTTTAACTCCACATGGGCAACGCTACCAATTGACGCTAAGGCCTCGCCGCGAAAACCCTTTGTGCGAATGCGAAACAAATCTTCAGCGCTGCCAATCTTCGATGTCGCATGACGCTCGAAACACATGCGTGCATCAGCAGCCGACATGCCGCATCCATCATCAATGATCTGCAACAAAGTTCGCCCGCTGTCTTTCACAATCAAATGAACCTGTGTTGCACCTGCATCCACAGCGTTCTCCATAAGCTCCTTTACTACCGAAGCCGGTCGCTGAATTACCTCCCCGGCAGCGATTTGATTCGCTACAAAGTCTGGTAACAACTGGATAATGTCAGCCATTCTCTAAAATTTTCAACACCTTCGAAAAATCAGTTGTTTCAGCCCACTGGATGCCTTTAAAAGACAAGTAAATCAAAATTATCAAAATAATAACCGTTCGAATCGTTGCCCAATTGCCACGTGTTCTTCGAATCTCACCGCGTCGACGCGAAAAATTCACCTGACGCGGCGCAGGCTCGACAAATTGCCCATTCTCCCGTGCAACCTCCTCTTCCAACCGTCGTTTGCGCTCGGCTATTTCACGATCCTCCGGACGAAAATACGGCGATCGAAATTTGAACTTCCGATGCTGGGTTTTTACGTTGCGGAAAAATGACGGTAGCCGCGGTGCCTCCATAGCTCACAAAGGTAAGTACTTCCCCGTGAAACATCACGAAGATTCAAGCTTACAAGCCCAATTTACGCAATACTTCATCAACCTGTAATGCACCTGAGTAAAAGCTCAAAAGCCGCTGAAGCACACGGTCAACAATCGCGTCAGGACATGAAGCTCCGCTTGTGATCACGATTCGAGGGTTTTCTGCCTTCGGCAGGATGTACTCGGCCGTGTAAACCTCGCTGGTGTGGATGTTGAAGCTACGGATTTGCTCTGCCGACAACAGGTCCTCTTCCGATTGGATGAACAAGGTCGGCATCTTCTCCTCACACAACTCAACCAAATGGGTTGTATTCGAACTGTTGTAGCCCCCGATCACAAGCGCTAAATCGGCAGGATCAGCAAACAAGGCCAATGTCGCTTGCTGGTTGTCGTTTGTAGCGTAGCACAAAGTGTCACGGGTATCGGCAAAATGATCTGAAATACGCGCTTCACCATAGCGTTGAACCATGGCCTGTTTAAGGTAATCGGCAATGGCTTGTGTTTCTGTCGCAAGCATTGTCGTTTGATTCACAACCCCTATTCGGCTGAGGTCCACATCCGGGCGAAAGCCCGAAGAAAAACGACCTGCAAATACGGCTTCAAAAGTGTCAAGATCGCGCGCGCCAGAAATAAACTCAGCTAAGCGCTCTGTTTCCCGCATATCAGAAACGACCAATGCAGGACCTGTATTCTGCGCATGACTAAATGTTGCGCGTGTCTCTTCATGGTCGGGTTTGCCATGAATGATGGTCGTATATTGATCATCGCCAAGCTTCGACGACCGATTCCAAACCTTCTCAACGAAGGGGCAGGTGGTATTATACTTTGAAACCTCAACACCGCGCTCGGCAAGAATAGCCTCAATCTCAAGCGTCGTGCCGAAAGCCGGAATGATAACAATGTCTTCAGAAGTCAGTGTCTCAAAGGCGATCAGTTGTTCGCCCTTCGTGCTCATCAGAAAACGAACGCCGCGGTCGAGTAAATCAGCATTAACAGCAGGATTATGAATCATCTCGCTCAACAAAAAAATGCGCTTTCCGACATTCTCCTGCAGTGCTTTGTATGCAATTTCAATCGCGTTTTCAACCCCGTAGCAAAAGCCAAAGTGCCGGGGCAAAATGAGGGTAACCGTACCGAAATCAAGAACTGTAGGCGAAAAATCGCGCTTTCTTGGATCTTGCAATTTACGCCACCCCTTCACGCGACCGATGATAGGCGAACGATAAAAGGCAGGTATTTCAAATGTTTTCATGCGCTGAATTAACCGTTCAAAGGTAATCAATGTTCATGTTTGGCCGTTTTCAAATCGCGTGGTTCGTAACCATAAACCATCTTCTGCGTAGAATGATGCAACGATCAAATTTGCATCACACGAGCAATCTTTTCATATTCGCACATTGTGGTGTAGGAAATCGAAAAAAAATGAACACCCTTTTGAATCAACAACAGCAAAGAATCTTGAGGTTACCCGTCCACTTCATGGTGTCGGTCGTGGTTACGCTCAGTTCAATTGCAGGGATGGCTCAAAACTATGCCATCGAAGTTGACCTCCTTGTTACTTCTGGAGGAAAAAAAGCCGCAAATCCTTTTGTTACAGTGTATGTAGAGGGCCAAACGCCCGAGCGATTCGAGGCCAACGCCAAAGGAAACGTTTATTTTGCGCTTGAAAGTGGTTATGAACACCGCGTAGTAATTGAGGCTGAAAACTGTTTACCCAAAGTCTTGGTTTTCGATACTACAGACCCCAAGTCGAAGTCGGATGTTTATCCGTGTGATGTTGATTTGGCGGTTGTTAGCAAGTGCAGGCGAGACGCCATAGAAGAAGGTTTGCCGATTGGCGTAATTCGTTGGAACCGCATGAAACGAAAATGGGGACACGACACCGAATATACGCGTCAAATGCAGGCAAAATATCGCGCTGCTGCAATCGAAAAGTCATGATTAGGGAGT
>CAMCHP010000105.1 GCA_945874695.1 Chryseobacterium gleum | reverse complement strand
CAAATTTGTCTCTTTCTTACACGCTTGAAAGAAAATAACCATGAAAAAGCTCAAAAAAATCGCTCGCATCAACGAAAAGGGTGAACTAGAAAACTTCATTATTCGGTAAGTTTTGGTTTAACTACGCGGCAAAAATAATTGTGCAAATCGATTCACCTCGCTCCGCGCCAAAACTTAACACCGACTTAATTTCACTCAGGCTTTATAAAGATCTATTCCTGCTTGCCAATTCTGGCTAAACTTTGATTCATTAGATCGTCACTTGTCACTAAATACCGCAGCTGGCTCACATAACTTGTGCACTATCCGCTAATAAATAGGCCTATTCAGACCGTTCGTTCTGAACCTTTCGTCGCTCGTAACCCGATATCGGCTCAATTTCGAGGGTGTATTAACAACTCTCATCCATCGAAATGTCGAGGATCAAGACTCGGTTATACAAGCCTTCTAGGAGGTGTACTAATCTTCCAGAAGCATCGAACAGGCGCACGCGCAAAACAACTTGGTCGCTTTGAATATTCAACGCATGAGCCGCGGGTTTGGGCCATACCTTGAGCACCTCCACGAGGGAACTTCCAGACGCTATTGCAAAGGGCAATCAACTTTCTGCAGGCGGGGCATACTGAACGATGTCGATGCCTACGCCGTTCGGATCTTGGATCGCGAAATGCCGGTCGCCCCACGCTTCGTTGCGCAGGTCAATTTTGATTTCCACACCTCGCCCTTTCAGCGCGTTATACATCGCGTCAACATCATCAACTTCAATGGTCAGGTAAACGCCTTGATGTTGAAACGGCGCATGGAAGAGCGCTTGCTGGCTTGGATGATTCGGAAGTAAAAAGCTGATTTCTGCTTCGTGATTCGGGGTGTGCATCAACAGATAAAATTCGTTCTCAAAAGTGACGCCAAAGCCGAGTGTTTGGGTGTAAAACACCTTCGTTTCGCTTAACTTCTCTGTGACGATGCCTGCATTTAATTTCATGGCTGTGTGGGATGTTGTTTTCACATGGTTCGTGGTGCAGCCAATGGCCACTGTTGCAATAGCTGCTAAGATAATTGCGATGCGCTGCATGAGGTCGGGTTAGATTTTCAGTACAAAGTTGCACAGACACGGACCTTTGGTATAGTAAAAATCGGACAAACTTAGCGGCGAAATGCTTTGCTTGGCGTTACCCCGAAGAAGCGCTTGAACTCTTTAATAAAATGCGATTGGTCGTAGTAGCCTTCATCAAAGAACAGGGTATTCTGCCGCAAACTTTGACCTGACGGCTTGGCCTTGAGGATGTTCTGAAAACGAACAACCTTACTGAAGGTTTTTGGGGTGTCGCCAATGTAATACTCAAACAAGCGGCGCAGCTGCCTCGCACTGACACCTGTATTCAAATCTTTCTCGATTTCAAGCACACCGTTTTTCTTCAAAATAATGGCTAGAGCATCGTACAGCCTTCGATCGTTGTCAAGGTTTGCTTGAGCGATGTGTTGCAGAAAATACCCGTCGAGCAACGTCGCTATCTCAGACTGCTGTTGATCGGCGTGGAAGTGATTAGAAATAAAAGCTGACAATTGGGGAACAACCGCATCGAGCTGTGTAAAACGATTGCTTAGCTCCGCCGCGTTGATCTTGAATAGCTGTGGAAACATGGCTGGCAAAAAGCGCACGCCCACGTAGTTGAACACACTGTCAAGTGGAAACTCGGTGTAGCGCCTGCAAAAGCCCATGATGTAATTCTCATGCGGATGACTGAGTTCGAAGTAGATATCGATGCATCCATCAGCCACCACGCGATAATGAAAGGGCTCTGCCAATTCTTGCGTTGTGCGCAGCTGCCAATAGCAATAAATAAACGGCTGCAATTGCACATGAGGCAAAAACTCAACATAGCAGACGTCTCCCGTTCGCCTTACGGTTGGCTGAACGGGGTTATAAAGTGCCCTAATGTCTGAAGTACGATTCATCGCTTTTACGCTGCGTGATCTGAACAAATCTTGCGCTTACGTTCAAACTTACGACAATTCAGATTTGCGCGGCTGCTTGGTTAGCTCGCCCATCCGCCGAAGGCGAAAACCAAAAACATTTAAACTCATAACGTGCACGTTTGCGAAGTGGTTTTTGTTTTGCTCCCTTCGGTCGGATGGCGACTGCCCGCTTCAACCCGCATCACCATGTTTTCAATTGCGTGTAGTCAAAGGACCATTCAGGGGTGTGCAAGCGGTCGGAGGTGGCGCGGTACCACGAACCGATGGTGTCGTTCATGTTTTTGAGGATGTGAGTTTCTTGTGCAGGCATGTAGCTTTGGGCAAGTAAAAACACCCTCTCTCCACGGTCGTTTTCGGCAACATCAACCACCACAACGGCATGGCCCGGCGAACCGCCTACAATAAAAACGTCGCCCCCGGCAATGTCAGCGATGGACTTCGATTTCAACGATTTTGACAAAGAAAGCGTGCCTGCATACATGAATACAAACTCCATGTAGTCCCTGAAATCGGTGTAGGTGTTTGACGGGGCTTCTTTCATGCGCCAGGTTGTGGTATTCCCATTGACGACCACCCGGTTGCCTTGCATCCATTCGGTATAATCCATGGCGAAACCATTCGTGAGCTTGAATGAGATTTCATCGTAAGCTTGCATGGCATACAAATACTCACCACGCAAGCGCAAAATGGCATCGGCACATTGTTGCAAATCACGGTTTGAGATCTCCATATCTACGACCGCATCATAGACGTTATTTCGCTTGACTTCGCCGTTGTAGTGTTTCACTTTCGCGCCGTGCGGCTTCAGGGGCAAGTTGCGCAGGTAAGCGGCGAATGAATGCTCAGGCACTGGCTTGCGCACAAATCCGTTGGGCGGATTAAACCGCGATTCAACGGTTGTGCCTTGTTCATTGACGAGCGGTTCTTGCACCGGCGCGGTGATTTCTTCATTCACCGAGGCTGTTACTTCAACCGATGCGCCCGTCGTCAAGGCAGGCTTCTCAGGCGTTTGCGCGCATGCGGTGATTGTGAAACATACGATGAGGGCAAGGGCGTAATGAAGCTTCATTGCAAGGGAATTGCTTTCAATCTAACGCGGGCTGCGGTGGAGTTATTTCGGAGTTCGGTGGCAAATACAGCTCTGCCAACCCAATCACCCCACCCCCCGTACCGCGACCTTCTCCATCTTCACAACCTCGATTGAGAGGCAGTCGAATTCTTCAACGACTTTGCCAGTGACGTTGTACACGCCGCGTCCGCGGAAGGGATAACGCGCAGCAATGTCAGGAAAGTGAACGGTGTCAACCCAACGGCCGTCGCGGTCTAAAAAGGTGCCGAAATACATGCGCTCACGTTTGCTGGTGCTGGTCAATTTCGCGGTGACTAAATACAATGAGATGTCAACAATACGGCCAATATGAGCGGCTAACCCATCCGCCCGGAGGGCGCCCAAAACACCCCCGTCTGCGACCAATTCAAATGGATCACCCAGGGTAAACCCAAACAACTCCAATTCGTCAAAGGCGTCGTCAAACGGATCGTGATGCAGCGCCGGTAAAACGCCCATTTTCACGTCGCTGCGGAACAAAGAAGCCGTCGAACTCGGCGGGGGCGCATGGCCCAACAGATAATGCGCCTGCCACAACAAGGCTTTCTTGCCCGTGCCGGTGAAGCGAAAAGCACCAGCTCGGATCAATAACAGCACTTGCTCTAAGCCTAGGCCAGTGCGGTCGATGAGGTCGTGCAAATCTGCAAATGGACCCTCTGCAGCGCGGGCTGCCTCGAGCTGCGCTAAACTGCGCGCGTCAATGCCTTTGATCATTGCCATACCCAAGGTGATGGTGCGGCCCTTGATCACGGTCGCCGCATTGCCCGTATTCACGCACGGGGCAACGATCGCTGCGCCCTTCATGCGGGCCTCATGCACATACAACTCGGTGCTGTAAAAACCGCCACTGTTGTTCAAGGTGGCGACCATGTACTCAAGCGGATAATAGGCCTTCAAATACAAGCTCTGGTAGCTCTCCACCGCGTACGAGGCTGAATGCCCTTTGGCAAAGGCGTAACCTGCAAAGCTCTCAATCTGGCGCCAAACCTCGGCTGTGAGCGCATCGCTGTGTCCGCGGGCACTGCAATTCGCAAAAAACTGCTGCCGCGCTTTGTCAAACTCTTCGCGCGATCTGAACTTGCCGCTCATGCCCCGCCGTAATACATCGGCTTCGGCCAAGGTGAGTCCGGCAAAATAATGCGCGACCTTGATCACGTCTTCTTGATACACCATCACACCATAGGTCTCGGGCATGATGTCGAGCAAGGTCGGATGCGCATCGGCGCGGCGCTCAGGAAATCGGTACCGCAAGATATACTCCCGCATCATGCCGCTTTTGGCAACGCCCGGACGGATCACCGAACTCGCGGCGACCAATCCGAGGTAGCTGTCAACCTGCAACTTGCGCATCAACATGCGCATGGCGGGCGACTCCACATAAAAGCAACCAATGGCGTCGGCGGTGCGCAACAAGTGCTTGATGCGCTCGTCAGCCTTAAACCGCTTCAAATCATGAACATCAATGGGCGACTCATCGGGCTGATTGGCAGCCACAAGCCCCACCGTGTCTTTGATTTTACCCAAGCCGCGCTGGCTCAAAATGTCGAATTTATAGAGGCCGGCATCTTCGGCAATCACCATGTCGAACTGTGTGGTCGGATACCCTTTCGGGGGCAAAAAGGTGCTCACGTGGTCGTGAATGTGCGTTTCAGTAATCAATATACCGGCGGCGTGGATGCTCAAACTGTTCGGAAATCCGTGAATGCGTTGGCTGTAAACCACAACGAGCCGCGCCAATTCATCGAGTTGATCAATCTGAAAGCGGCCATCGGCCAAGCGATCGATCTCGCTTTTTGGCAATCCGAACACTTTGCCGAGCTCGCGAATCACCGCCCGGTACTGAAAGGTGTTGTACGCGCCCAGCAAGGCCACGTGCTGAAAGCGCTCGAAAATGTAACGGGTCACATCGTCGCGGTCGGTCCACGAAAAGTCGATGTCGAAATCGGGCGGATTTTGCCGATAAAGGTTGATGAAGCGCTCAAAATAGAGGTCGAGCTCCATGGGATCAACATCGGTGATGCGCAAAATGTAGGCCACGACGCTGTTGGCACCGCTGCCACGTCCGACATAAAAATAGCCTTTGCTGCGGGCGTAGGAAGTGATGTCCCAATTGATCAAAAAATACGCCGTGAACTGCTTCTCGGAGATGATTGCGAGCTCTTTTTCAATGCGTTGGGTAATGGCTTCGGTGAGCTCAGGATAGCGGTAACTGAGCTGCTCGCGACACAACTTCCGAATGAGGGCATCGTCGTCGGCTGCACTCCCGGTATAGGTTTGTTGATTTTTGTGCGGATGGTTCGGTCCGAATTGAAAGTCAACCGAACAATTGGCCAGGAGCGCGTCCATCCGGCCGTTTAGGCCGAACTCATCACCAAAAACCGCAAGGCATTCAGCCCGCGAAATGTAGCGGTGCTGCGGATGCGCTTCTTCAGCTTTGGGCAACTTGCTCAACAACGTGTTGTTCTCGATCGCGCGCAAAAGGCGGTGGGTGTTGAAATCGGCCTTATTGCGAAAGGTCATGGTGGGCAAGGCGACTATTTTTTCGGCCTGAACGGCCGGATGGGTCGCTGCAACAAGCCGCACCTTGCTCAATTCAAAGGGCTCAATGCTCACAAATTCATGCGGCAACAGGTCTTGGATGTTGGCCCCGAAGGGATAGAAAACGTAACAATGCTGAAACTGCGGCGCGCGCGTTTCAAAGGCCTTTTTGACGTGGATGTGCGCGGCCAAATGATCATTCAACTCGCGCAAACCCTTGTTGTTCTTGGCAATGGCGAGGTAGCAACGCGCAGCACCGTTGCGAAAATCGATGCCCAGCAGGGGTTTAATACCCCGTTTTTGGGCCTGCCGCACGAAATCGAGTTGGGTCGATGTGTTGTTGACATCCGCCAACAGGGCATAGTTGTACCCGCCGACTACATAGTGGTCGAGCACCTCTTCAGGCGATAAAATACCGTAGCGGAGCGCGTAATGCGAGTGCATAGCGCAAAGATAGCGAAGCAGCGGGGTGCAGCGCGTTTAGGCGTGGGCAGATTCAACGCGCACCACGGGCGTAAGCGGCTGAAAAAGGTAGGTGCGCCGGCTGAGTTGGCACACGCAGGCAATGCGCTTGCGGTGTTGCGCAGTCACTATAAATTCGCGTGTGCGGTAGCGAAAACGGTCGCCCGGGGCCAATTGTTCAATGAGCAAACTCGATTGCCCTTTTTGGCTGAGGTATTCGCGGTAGAGGTTCTGGTCGGCGGTGGCATTCGCCTTCGGATTGCGCAAATGGTTGCGCAGCAAGGGCAGCATGCTTTCACCGAACACGTCGACGTTCAGCACAGGCACAACGAGTGCGACAAAGGCCTTTTTCCACTCGATGCCGTGGGGTGCAACGCGTTGAATGCCGTATTGGACGTGCACGCGGTGATGGGCGATTTCATGCAAGAGGGTGAGTAAGAAAAATCGCGGGGGCAGGTCGTGATTCACGGTTATTTCGGGCGGCCTAAACGGCCGGATGCGGTAATCACCCCACTTGGTGGCGCGTTTGCGCTCAATGGTGATCGAAATCGGGTGCTCCATGATGGCGCTTACGCAATGTGGAAGCGCAGCTGGAGGCACCTTCGCCCGAAGAAACTCAGTGAGCCGCGC
>CAMCHP010000104.1 GCA_945874695.1 Chryseobacterium gleum | reverse complement strand
CGCCTTCAGCTACAGCGACGAAGATCATCCCGATTTGAGTTGTTCTGACGGGTGCGGACACAGCCGTGGGCACAGCGGGGCAAACCTCGATTTCTCGATCGATCAATGGTACCTCGAATGTGAGGGCGGCAGTCCGGGAGAGGCTTTTGCCCCTTGCACCTACGATTTGATCATTTCAGAGATCAACTACGATGCACCGCTCGGCAGCAATCCGGGTGATTGGGTAGAGCTTAAGAACGTGGGCGAAACGGCCATGGATTTGTCGGGTTATGCCTTGCGCGACCGCGACGACAACACCTACCTCATTCCGTCGGGCACCGTGTTGGAGCCGAATGCGCACCTTGTTTTAGCGCGCGACATCGCTGCCTTTGGTTTGTTCCATCCGAACATCGTGAACGTGCTGGGCTCAACGGTGGTGGCCTTTTCAAACGACGGCGATGATCTGAAGATTTACAACGCCGAGAACGAGCTGTTGATCGCCATGCGTTACTTCAACACCGCGCCTTGGCCTTTGGAGGCTGCCGGTTTGGGCAAAACGCTCGAGTACGATGCCAGTTCGAACGCGCCGTGTTTGCCAGCCTCGTGGTTCGCCGGCTGCGTTTTGGGCTCTCCGGGTGTTGACTTCGATCCCGATTGCACCGTGTCGGTTGCCGCGCTCGACGCGCCTTCTGCAAGCATCGCTGTGTATCCGAATCCGGCGACCGCAAGCGTTAATGTGGTGTCTGACGTGCCCATGCGGCGCATCCAAGCCTTTGACATGCGCGGGCAATTGGTGGGTGATTATTTCGGCCTAACGGCCGGATATTATACCCTTGACGTGCAACAGTGGCCACAAGGCATCTACCTCCTAAGCATTGAAGGTGAACAAAATGAGCGCACACGGGTTCGATTGATGGTTACCCATTGATGGATGCCGATTGGATCAGATCGGAACTGTTTCGCTAATTTTGCACTATGTTTAAAGTAGGAGATCGTGTACGCTTTTTGAATGACGTTGGCCAAGGCATCGTTATTCGCGTTGTTTCAGATGACCAAGTGATGGTTGAAGATGAGAGTGGTTTCGACTACCCTTATCCGGTGGCTGAGTTGGTGTTGATTGAAGATTTCCGAAAAGAGGCCGATGCCTACTTCTCGCGCGAGCCTGATACCCGTGAAATGTTGCACCGCAACGTTGATCCGGAGCAGGCGAAACACGCCAACCGCCAGTTCAAAGACAAGTACAAAGAGCGCGAAGAAGGCGCTGTGCGTTACCGCGGCGACGTGGTTGAGGTTGACTTGCACATCCATGAATTGGTTGAAACTGAGATCGGACTCGATCCTGCGGCGATGATTGAGATTCAAATGCAGCATTTTCAGCGCATGATGGGTCGCGCTGAACGCGAACGCATTCCTTGTTTGGTCATCATTCACGGCGTAGGGCAGGGGGTGCTTCGCGCTGAAATCCGCAAACACCTCACCCAATATTATCCCAATGTTACCTTCCAAGATGCTGATTTTCGGGTATATGGCTACGGCGCTACCGAGGTTCGCCTGAAATAATTTAGCAAAATTTGGCTTGGAATTATGGCATGTTCTATGTCCTACAAGCATTTAGATAAAAATCAGGTACAAAGTCATTTAAAGGGGTATAGAGTCATGAAATGCAGGAATTTGTACCTGTATTGAATTGTTTTTCAACCTGCTCAAGGTTACGGGGTTATTATCAAAAACCTTTAATACCTGTAATTATGAGTAACTTAATCTTAGGTCTCGTTGAGATTCCGGTTAATGATCCGGTAGCATTCACCTTCTTTATCGGCTACATGGCCATGTTGGCTTCGTCGGTATTTTTCTTTTTCGAACGCAGTCGGGTCGACGACAAGTGGAAAACAAGTTTGTTGGTGAGTGGTCTCATCACGGGTATCGCAGCCGTGCACTATTACTACATGCGCGACTACTATACCGCAACCGGTCAAAACCCTACCGCATTGCGTTACATCGACTGGACGTTGACCGTTCCTTTGATGTGCGTTGAATTTTACTTGTTGACGAAAGCAGCAGGTGCATCACGCGGCTTGATGTGGCGTTTGATTATTGCTTCAGCGTGGATGTTGATCGCCGGTTACATTGGCGAGGCTTACAATCCAGAAGGAGGCAGTGCATCGCATTCATTCATTTGGGGTGCTTTGTCAACCATTGGTTACTTGTATGTATTGTACGCAGCATGGTTCGGCGAAGTAAAGAAATTGGCCGATGCTTCGGGCAATGCTTTGGTTCAGCGTGGTGTGCGCACCCTCGCGTGGTTCGTACTTGTAGGATGGGCAATTTACCCAATCGGCTACATGTGTATGCCAGGCGGATGGTTGAACACCGGCCTCGGCTGGGAGTCATCAAATGTTGACTTGTTCTACAACATCGCCGATGCGATCAACAAAATCGGTTTCGGTTTGGTAGTGTACAACATCGCCATCAGCGCAAGCAAAGGTTCAGTTGCGAAAGCAGCATAATCGCTTGTAAGATTTTCAAAGCGGGTGCCTGTTCGACCGACAGTGCACCCGTTTTTTTTTAGCGCAAACGCGCAGGGTCAACGTACGGACGCGCCGAGTCTTCTTTGTCGAGCGTGATGTACACGTTGCTCTCAAACACCCATTTGCCCTTTTCGTACACGAAGGCATCGAAGGTTAAATCGGGGCCGTAAAAGGCCGGATTCCCCTCCAAACCCGGGCCGCGGGGTGCCAAGTGATCAAATACGAAGCGTTTTTCAGCCGGACGGTATTTGATGGATGCGCTTGCATCGTCGGCATACTCCATGATGAAACGTTTCGGACTTCCTTTTTCGACGTTAAAAACCGGTGCACCCATCCGCACCTGAGCAGCGGTGGGGAATGTAACGACATCGATGAGTTTGCGGTTGATGAGTCCATTGGCCCCATCCCAACCCAAAACCATATAATACGTTTCTTTCTTGTCTTTTACCGTAATGAGGTCGTAATACAAGGCCCCTTGCCATTTCTCGGGCGTCATGTACTTGTTGGCGATGCTCGCTTGGTCGTCGAGGTTGTCGTTGAATTCAACGGCAGTGTAGACTTCATCGTTGGCCGCTGTGGCCTTTTTTTTGCGTTTTTTCTTGCGCGCGACGTCATCGCTCCATTGGAAGAAGCAGCCGTAGGTGTAGGTGTTGTCGGCGAACGATACATTCCAGTTGTAGATGCGCAATTTGCCGTCATCGCTGGTGAGGATGGCCATTTGTTTGATCGACGTGAAGGGGTAGTTGAAGCTGCCCGGCAGGGCAACCACTGCGCGGAAACTGAGCGACAAGCTGTCGTGGATTGCGCGGCGCGTGGCGTCGTCGTTGGCCTTCACCATGCGATCGAGCAAGCCGTGGATGCTGATTTCAAGATCGACCAGTTCAGGCGTTGGCCCAGGGCCGTTGTGCTTAGGCAATTGCGCACGGAGGGGTGTGGCGGCCAAGATGAGCGCCATGCAGGCCGCGAAGCCAATGATTCGGGCAGCGGCAGCGGGTATGAAGCGAAGAAGCGATGCAATCATATCAAACACACAACGCAAAAAAGGAGGGACGCGGTATATCGCTTCAAAGTTAGCCAACCTCGCGCAACTGCGGTGAACAAAAAAGGCAACCGATGGGCTGCCTTTTTTTGAGTTTGGATGTCCTGTTTACAGGTGCATGAATTCTTTTTTCGCGAGCAATTCAGCTTCGGTTTCACGGTGGTCGGGGTCATCGACGCAGCAATCGACCGGACAAACGGCAGCGCACTGCGGTTCATCGTGAAAACCTACACATTCGGTGCATTTATCGGTTACGATGTAATACACATCCATGCTTACGGGTTCGTTTTCAAGGTCGGCATCGGCGGCTTTCCCACTCAGCAGTTGCACTGCACCGCGCAGGCCGGTACCATCGGCAAAGCGCCATTCAGCGCCCCCTTCATAAATTGCGTTATTCGGACATTCCGGCTCACATGCACCGCAGTTGATGCATTCGTCGGTAATCATAATCGCCATATCTAAACTGTTAGAGTGTTCGTACTTTTGCAGTGCAAATATAGCACTGCCTCCCCTTTTTAGGGGATGTCTATTCTCAATTTATGACACTAAACCAACGAAAGGCGCTGTTTGTTCGCCTCGGCGAGCTGTTTTCACACTTGGCCCTTGCGCCTGAAGCGCGCGTTGCGGTACCTGCGGGGCTGCAGGTTCAGCTCGATGCCTTTGATGCCTTGATTGTGCGTGAGCGTGCGCACAACGGCTGGTTCACCGAAGCGAACGTCCGCCAGGCCCTGGGTGCTTGGGCGGCCCAATTGACCGATTCCGCGCTCACCGCTTGGTTGGCGCCGTATGATTTACCGGCGGTACAGGCGGCTCCGAAGCGGGTTGGGATTATCATGGCAGGCAACATCCCCTTGGTGGGCTTTCACGATTTTTTGAGTGTGGTGCTGGTTGGGCATCACGCCTTGATCAAGCTTTCGCGTGATGACAACCGATTGTTGCCCGAGGTTTTGGCCACCCTGGTGGGGTGGGATGCAGCCTTTTCGGCGTATTTCACCTTGGTATTGCACAAGTTGGAGCATGCCGAAGCTTTGATTGCGACGGGGAGCAACAACACCGCGCGTTATTTTGAGTATTACTTTGCGCACATTCCGCGGATCATCCGCAAGAACCGCACGAGTGTCGCCGTTTTGGATGGCAGCGAGACCGAAGCGGAGCTGATTGCCTTGGGCCGCGACATCTTCGACTATTTTGGTTTGGGATGCCGCAACGTCACCAAGCTCTTTTTACCGGCTGATTTCGATTTAGATCGCGTCTTTGCGGGTTTGTATCCGTACCGCGACATTGGCAACCACAACAAGTACGCGAACAACTACGATTACCACAAAGCCTTGTGGCTGTTGAACCGCGAGCAGTTGCTCGAGAACGGTTTCATTTTGGTGAAAGAAGACGCGGCCTTGGTTAGTCCGGTCGGCAGCCTCTTCATCGAGCGCTACACCGACGCTGCCACCTTAAAAAACTACCTGCTCACCCGCGCCGACGTGATTCAATGTGTGGTCGGGCATGGATTCGTCCCTTTTGGCGGCTCGCAGTTTCCGCAGTTAACTGATTATGCGGATGGGGTGGATACGGTGGGGTTTTTGGTGGGGCTTGGAGGCACAGGGGGGTGATGGGGTGGTGAATTTTTGATGCGTGTCTAAGGTTTTACTTTGCACTGGAGTTGGTTTTTGTCCAGCATTTTGTCTAACGCCTGTTACCACCCGTTTTTATCCCTATTTATTGCTTCTTCAGTTCGTCAAATTTCGCTTTCATTGTCGGGTTACCGTGAGTTAACTTCTTAATTGTCAGGTCTTCGGTTTTCTCATTTGCTAGTCGAAGGTTGTTTTCAGAGGATAGTAAGGCCTCTTTGGTTTTTTCCAATTCCTTAATGGTTTTGTCAATTCCGTTAATCGCATCTTTGAATTTGCGACTTGCCAAATCATAATTTCTTGCAAATCCTTCCTTGAACTTATTCATCTTCTCTTCAAAATTGGTAATGTCTATATTTTGACTTTTTACCAAGGCAAGTTCCGCCTTATATTGAATTGAATTCATGGCTGCATTTCGCAACAATGTTATAATTGGAATAAAGAATTGGGGGCGTACAACATACATCTTTGGGTATTTATGTGAAACGTCGACAATTCCAGAATTAAAATACTCGCTCTCTGATTCTAAAAGAGAAACTAAAACAGCGTATTCACAGTTTTTCTCGGTTCTGTCTTTGTCAAGCTCCTTCAGAAAGTCTTCGTTCCGTTTTTTAGTAGCTGTTTCGTCTCCTTCGTTCTTCATTTCAAACATTATAGAAATGATTTCATTTCCTGCATCATCACTTTCTCTGTAAACAAAATCACCTTTGCTTCCAGATTTGGAATTGGTGTCTTTCTCGAAATAGGCTTTTTGAAAAGCAGTCGCACGAAGTTTATTGAATTCGGTCTCACAATGTTGTTCAAGCGTTTCACCTATCATTTTTGTAGATAGTTTTAACTTCATATCCTTTCTTAGTGCAATTTCTTCGTCCTTGTGTTTGATGATTGCATCTTTCTCCTTCAACTCGGTCAAGTACTTTTCGGCCAATGACTTTTTTTGTAATTCTGTTTCAGTTTCCTTGAGTCTTATTGCATTAGCCAAATCGTCACGTTCCTTTTCTACTTTTCTAGTTGCTTCGTTAACAGCTAATTTTTTCTCAACTTCAGCGTTGTCAATTTTAGACCTTAGTTGGAGTAGTTCGTTTTCTTTTTGAGCTAGTTTTTGTGATAGCTCTATTTCATTTTTTGCCTTCAAGTCCGCGAGTTCTTGGTCTTTTCTAGCGAGTTGTTCCTGTAGAGCATTTTTAATGTTTGCTTCAGCTAATTTCACTGCACTTTCCTTTTCTTTCTCGGCTAGTGAAAGTCGGTGAAGAATTTCTTCTTCAAATAGATGGTCACGAACTTGTTTTTGAATGTCTGCAAAACCAGCTTCATCAACCTTAAATGCTTTCTTACAATTTGGGCAAATTATTTCGTTCATATCTTAAGTTTTATTGTGGAAAGATGCGTTTTGTAATGATTGGTTAAGTTTTACGTGGAGGCGATGTTGCCTTGTGTTGCGCCAACGGCAAGGCAATATTGCTTACACGCTGTTAGTGGTTAGGTCTTTATTTCATTTCAGATCTCAAGCACATAATATTTCCATGTTGTATTATGAACATCCACATAGTTATTCCAAATTCCTTGATATTGATTATTAAGTTGTATCCCACCTTTTTTATGTAAAAAATTTGGCAAATGTGCTACTTCAATAGTTTGGATGTTTACATGTTGTCCATTAAATAATTGATAGATACCGGCATTAGCTTGTGGTGCTTGCCAGAAAGCTTGGCGCTCCGTTAACAAAATAGCATAACAACCATCTAAATGATTTTGTCTCAACTGCTCAAGAAATTTAACATCTTGAATTGCACGGTACATTTCATTTGGCGTACCACAATCATCTTTTGGCATCTTTAATTCAATCACATAACGCTGACCTTCTTGTGTTGTAACATAAAT
>CAMCHP010000103.1 GCA_945874695.1 Chryseobacterium gleum | reverse complement strand
GAACCCCGCAAGCCATCTATGACCGGCCTCACGACACCTATGTTGCCGGTTTGCTCGGTCCGTTCAATACCGTGCTCTCCTTCAATGAAAGTGCCAACATCATCCGCGCTGAACACGTCCAGATTCATCCCGATGGGGAGTACCGCGGTACGGTGCTTCGCAGCATGTACCAAGGCGGACATTATTTGGTGGAAGTAAGCACCGACAAGGGCAAGCGCTTGATGCGGTCAGATACCCATCCGGCCGTTCAGGCCGAAATCAAATTCACCTACGCTGAACACCACGTGCGCACAGTTACCGACCGATGAACCGAAAAGACCTGCTTCTCGAATTGATTCGTGAAAACCACGACGATCATTTTGCCCACTATTGTTTGGCGTTGGAGTATAAAAAAGAAAACCGCCCGGCTGATGCGCGAGCGGTTTTAGAATCCTTATTAAATCAGGCACCCGATTATTTGCCCTTGTATTACCAACTCGGGAAGTTGATTGAAGATGCCGGTGACTTCTCAGCCGCCTTGGCGGTATATCGCAAGGGGCAAGCTTTGGCCATTGCGCAGCATGATCTCAAAACCCGCTCAGAGCTGGAAGAGGCCATTTGGATGCTCGAAGATTGATGCATTATTCAATGTGCAGCTCAATTTCTTCATGGGTTTCGAATCCGCCGCTGTTGGTCGCGTGAATGTGCAACTCGGCGTGCACGGCTGAGCCCAGATCTGGCAGTGTAAAGTTTGCCGCACTCACATCCCACGAAGTGGCACCTGCCGCATCGTACTCCATTTCATAGAACACCGTTCCGTTGGCTTCGAGCTCAATGTGCACTTCGGTTAATCCGGTTGCATCGGTAATCAAACCCACAAACGTCAAAGCTGCCAACGGTGCCACTTCGACCTCCATGTCGGCTGCTAGCCCATTCACGGTCTCTACCTCAATCACCGGCAAAAGGTCGTTATCGATGTCGAGTTCGATGAGGCGTTCGGGCGACTCATTGCCTTTCGAATCGATTGCGCGAAGGCTCAAATGCCATTCACCGCGCACGGTGTTGGGCACAATGAACGAACGGGTAATGGTTTCTTCAGTGCCCGAGAGTTGCACAATGGCAAGCTCTTCCCAGCTGCCTTGCGCTGATCCGCTGTGCGCTTCTTCTTCGCCCCCGTGGGTATGTCCGTCATCGTTGCCGTGAATGTCAATTTTCAGCTGGCTCAAGGCTTCGTTGTCGGTGAGTTTAATTTGAATTTCGATGGTGCTAGCTGCATCGATGTGGATGTGCTCGCCCGCAAGTTCGCCGTTGATGCGGACTTCGGTGATCTTGGGTGCTTCTTCGTCGTTGTCTTTTTTGCATGACGAGAGGCTAATGGCTCCAGCGAAGAGGAGCACAAGTGCAAAACGAAAAGTTGAAGTTTTCATATTGTAAGTTGGGGTTTATTGAATTCATAGAGAATCATGATCCCGACATTTCTACCGGGCTCAGGTAAATTCAGCAACTTATACCGGCTCAAATGGTCGATATATTGCTGATTAAATAGGTTATTTACGAAAGCGGCTATTTTTATTCGCCCTGCCTGCGTCGGGCGGATGGTCGCTCCAATGCCAGCGCTCAAGAGTTGATAGCCTTCAGTGCTTTGCTCATTGCGGTCTGTTGCATACTGCGGAGCCACAGCCGTGTACCGCAAGGATAGGTTCAAATCGCTACCGCGCGCTGCCAAAGGGAGCCATTTGACCGAGGCCTCACCCTTCAACGGGGGCGTCCAAGGTGTTGAAACCCCTTCGTTGAGGTTGTAACTGTTCACATACTCCCCCGTGAGACTGAGGGCCAGGGCGTCGGATGCGTTCCAATTGACGAGCAACTCAG
Organism: Chryseobacterium gleum; assembly: GCA_945874695.1. GTDB lineage: Bacteria > Bacteroidota > Bacteroidia > Flavobacteriales_D > Sanyastnellaceae > CAMCHP01. The sequence continues at coordinate 5,209 of CAMCHP010000103.1, read as the reverse complement.
CCCCTGAACGCAAGGCATCGGATTGATCAAAGCGATAAAGTTGGCCCGCATGCGGAAGTGGGGAGAATTCAGCAGCCGGTCGTAAATAAATGAAGTTATCATAAAAGCCAACGAAGGGCGACAATTCCCATTCAACGCTGCCGGTGTAGCCGGTATAGCGCACATCGAGTTGGTAGCCGGTTTCTGAATTGAGTTGGGCTTGTCCTTGCTCGTGGCGAAACGTGCCGTGATGCACCCCGTTTGCAGCCAGCTCATACGGCGATGGAAAGCGAATGCTTCGCGCCAGTTGCACCGTTGCTTGGTGGTGTTTCTTAAACGGCGCACACCATGACACACTCCCACTCCAGCCTGGAAAATTGCGGTTTGTAGCGGCCGCCAAAACTGCCGAACCCACTACTTCTTGCAATTCATTGTAAACCAGTTGACTAAAATCAAGCGTAGCTGTGTGCGCCGCATCTAAGCGCAGACCGCCATCTACCCTGCCGCCCCAGAGTTTGGCTATGCCTTCAATGCCTGCATAAACACCTGCCGTTTGTGCGGTGTAATCGCTAACCAAGAACTCCCAGCCGCCTGAGCGGCTATCGAGCAACTCGGTTTGTGCTCCAATGAAGGTTTTGCGTGCATTCGCGTGCTGCTTTTCAAAGTGCACCGCGGCAAAGAAGGCCTGAAGCTGCAAATCGAGCGCGATCGCATCATCGGGCAGCGGGGCATTGCTGTGTGCGTGTGGCGGACCTTGTTCTGTGCGGCGGGCCTGTTGGGCACCGGCAATGATGCTCAGGCTGCGATTGTGCACCTTGCGCTCATAGTTGAGCGATGCCGTTTGATGCAACGACGTTACCCGCGGTAACTGTGTCACGCGGCGGTCGCCATCGCCATTGAGTGCAGGAATTGATGGAATACCAAAAATCCCCGGGAAAATACCACTCAACTGATCGCTGCGCCGCACATCGAGCCGCAGATCGTGCTTGCCTTTGATGTAGCGCACGCGCAATTGTTGGGCATTCATCGCGCCCGAAGTGTTGACCAAGCGTTGTTCGCGTATGGGCAATGTGCGCCCGAGGTGCGTGAAGCGCTCGGCGGGAACCCGGTAATCAGCAAACGCACGCTGCGTAAGGCGTGCCTCGATTTGCAAAGCTTTCCAGCGCTTTCTGAATTGAACACCGCCTTCAATGCCATCGTTCACCGATTGGAAGCGGCTGAAGGCACTCACTTGCATGGCCGACTGGCGCAAGGTATCGGGCACATCGATGGCGATGGCACCCGCAGCTGCATTGGGACCAAAGCGCAAGGTGGCAGGACCTTTGTAAATGCGAATTTTATCGGCCATCCACGGATCGAGATCGGAGCCGTGATCAACAGCCCATTGCTGGTTTTGCTGCGGCACACCGTCAACAAAAATCCCTACCCGGTTGCCACCCAAACCGCGAATCCACGGCTGGCCACCTGATACCCCCGTGTTCACGCTCGACACCCCTGGAACTGTACGCAGCATGGCCCCCAGGTGCAAATTCACATCGGCGGTGAATTCTGCAAGACCGGGAATCATTTGCACGGGCACAATACCCCCTTCTGATTGGCCTGAACGGGTTGCGGCAATCGTTACCGAAGCCAGCGCTACCTTTCGGTCAACCAAATAGAAGTCGCGGTGCAGGTTTTGCAGCACAGCGAGTGTGTCGGCATAAATTTTATGCGCCAAATGTTGAATGGTAATGACATGCGATCCTGGAAGTAGATCAACTTGAAAATGGCCCGACTCATCGGTCACATTCAACTGATCGTTTCCTGAAACAGTGATCACAGCGCCAACTACCGGACGTCGTGTGGTTTCACTGTGCACATGTCCTGACAATTCAACCTGCGCAACAACGGCAATCGGCAGCAGAAGCAGCGATAGCGCTGAGATCAGACGAAACATGCATGGATGGGTAAAATGATACGTTGTGGTGAACTTCCCGCACTGCGGGAGTGATCAAACGTTCATTGGCGGTCCGCGCAAAGCAGGCCATGCGCACACCTGTGCGTATTCAGGGGCGAGGTAGTATACCAAGTACTCCCCCATCCGGCCGTTAGGCCGAAAACCCCACCCTACCAGTTCAGGCGGGGTAAAGGCAGCAAAGTCAACCTCGCACAGTTCGCAATGTGCGTCTTCATCGGCTGGTAAGTCGTCGGGGTGGTGCGCTGCGTGGCTGCACGTGCTGTGCGATTCAAAGACGTGGCGATGCGCAAAAAACTGATGCGCAGTGAGGTAGGTGTTCAAAAACACCACAATGGCCACGGCTAGAAGACGCAAAAGCAAATGCAGCGAACGCTTCATGGTTGCAAATGTAACAAAGTTGCATTAATACCACGCTACAGGTTTCACACCTTTTTCAATTAACCATGCGTTGGCGCGGCTGAAATGCTTGCACCCGAAGAAACCGCGGTATGCCGAGAGCGGCGAAGGGTGCGGCGCTTGGAGCACCAAATGTTTCGTTTGATCGATGCGCGCAGCATTCTTTTGGGCTGGGGCTCCCCAGAGCATGAACACCAGATGATCACAGTGCGCGTTAATGGCTGTGATTACCGCTTGGGTAAACGTTTCCCAGCCTTGCTTTTGGTGCGATGCGGAATGGCTTGCCCGCACGGTTAAGGTAGCGTTAAGCAGCAACACTCCTTCGCTTGCCCACCGCGATAAATCACCACTCACGGGCGGCGCAATGTTCAAATCGCTGGCCAACTCTTTAAAAATATTGACCAACGAAGGGGGTATAGCGGTGCCTTCATTGACCGAAAAACACAATCCGTTCGCTTGGTTTGGGTTGATGTAAGGGTCTTGTCCGATAATTACGACTTTAACCCCGCTGAGACCGCAGGCATTGAAGGCATTGAATATCATCTCCTTCGGAGGATAACACACCCCCGACGCATATTCACCCTCCACGAAAGCCGTTAATTGCTCAAAATAGGGCTGTTCAAACTCGTGCTTGAGGAGCGCGTGCCAACTTGGATCAATTTTTGCAAGCATCGCATGAGGTATCGTGCAACAGCTGTTGCCGTTCAAAGGTAAATGACGCGATGGATGTGCGAATTTGTTGCATGTAACGAATGTATAAAATGAATACGAATACCTTGTGTATCCCGTTAAATAGTGGGTATCTTTGCAAATCGACCTCCGTGCACGAATGATTGATCCGAAGATAGAGCTCCTGGAAAGAAGTCAGGGCAAAGAATTGTATGATTATCAGGTAGAGGCAATCGGGCAAATCTTCGAGCGGATTCACCTGCATCCGAAGAATTACAACCTGTTGTTTCAGCTTCCAACTGGCGGAGGTAAAACAGTCATTTTCTCTGAAATCGCCAAGCGTTACATTTTAGAGACCAAGCAAAAGGTCTTGATTCTGACGCACCGCATCGAGTTGTTGGCCCAGACCAGCCGTGTACTGACTGAAATTGGGGTTTCCAATAAGGTGATCAACAGCAAAGTAAAGGCCCTTGAAGACGAAGACGATTATTTGTGCTTTGTCGCGATGGTTGAAACCTTGAACAACCGCTTGAATGATGAGAAGGCTGACTTCCAGAATTTGGGCTTGGTGATCATCGACGAAGCGCACTACAACTCGTTCCGCAAGCTGTTTAAGTTTTTTGAAGACCAGATTATTTTGGGGGTAACCGCTACCCCACTGAGTTCGAACATCAAGTTGCCTTTGAAAGACAACTATGAGGAGCTCATTGTGGGCGAATCGATTTCGAGTTTGGTTAACCGTCGTTTTCTTGCCAAAGCCGAACAATACAGCTACGACGTAAGTTTGCGCTCACTCAAAGTGGGAATCAACGGCGACTATACGGTAAGTTCATCGGAGCGCCTGTACGGCAACTATTTCATGCAAGAGAAGTTGTTGTATGCCTACGAAGAGAAAGCCAAAGGCACCAAAACCTTGATTTTCAACAACGGCATTGCCACCAGCAAGCAAGTAGAGGCCTTGTTCAAAGAAGCAGGCTATGAAATTCGGCACCTCGACAACACCCACGGTGAAAAGGAGCGTGAAGATATTCTGACGTGGTTTCGCACCAAGCCTGATGCGATTCTCACATCCGTGAGCATCTTAACAACCGGATTCGACGTACCCGAAGTGCGCACCATCATTTTGAATCGCGCAACGAAGTCGCTCACGCTTTACCATCAAATGATCGGACGGGGGTCGCGTAAATTGCCCAATAAGTCAGAGTTCACGGTGATTGACTTAGGAAATAATGCGCGCCGATTCGGGTTGTGGGACAACCACATCGATTGGCAAGACATTTTTAAAGCGCCGAATGCCTACATCGACGGCTTGTATACCGACGAAGACATCGAACGGGAGTTTGTTTACGAAATGCCCGATGAGATCCAAATGCGCTTCAAGAAATCGAACACCGAGCCGCTGGATGTGAAAGACGTGTACTTCCGCTTAACCAAGGCGGGCAAACGTCCGCGTGAAGTGGTCGAATACTGCATCGATCATCACTTCGAGATGATCAAAGAGAACGCCGAAGACCTTTGGGACGCCCTTGATTTAGTAGACTTATTGGAAGGCGACATCGAGTTTCGCGTTCGGCTGTACTCGCAATGCATCAGCAAAGCCACCGAGAGCTACTTGGTATGGCTGCAGCAAGAATACCGGCGGAAATTGCAGGCGAAAGTGCGGGCTGAAATCGAAGGATAAGCCGTGTATTGCCCGTGCGGATTGAAAAAGTTATCCACACCTGTGCAAAAGATGTTCATGACTTTTTTTCTACTCGGCTATGAGGCGATGTATCTTAGTTATACCCAAAAGCCGCAAGTCTATGATGATCAAAACTGCCAATATTTTTCAAGTTGTGAACGTAAAGGCTCGTCCGTCAGACGTTTACGACATGTTAATGGACGCCGAGAAACACGCCGCTTTCACCCAGAAAACAGCCAGTATTGATCCGCAAGAAGGTGGTGAATTCGCTTTTTGCAACAACAATCACACGGGCTACTTCATCCGCATCATCAAAAACAAGCGCATTGTTTTGGCGTGGACGCACCGGAAATTTCCCCGTCACCACTTCTCCATTGTTGACCTCCAATTTGAGCGCAATGAAAACGGTGGCACGCAAATTAGTTTGAATCACATTGGTGTTCCTGAGTCGTGTGATGGCTGGCTCACTGAAGCATGGCGCAAAACCTACTGGTTGCCCTTGAGCGAATACATTGAAGAATCAATCG
>CAMCHP010000102.1 GCA_945874695.1 Chryseobacterium gleum | reverse complement strand
TATTGATGATGTAAGACCGGTGAACACGCAAGAAATGACGTCCTGGCAACTTGCGCTCAATGTCTTTCATCGTGCTATGGATCGTATAATTCTCCTTCGACGTGTGTACGATCACGTAATCTTTTAAAGCCTCCACGAACAGTACTTCTTCCACCTCCAGCTTAACAAGCATCGATTGGTGCTTTACAAAGAGGTACTCGGCGTTGTCTTTATGGCGCGTAATGCTGCGAAGCAATTCGGCCTCAACCTTCAATTCACGCTCCTTCTTGTGCTTATGAATGGCCATTTCAATCGACGTGTGGATGTCGATCTCCTTAAATGGCTTTAAGATGTAGCCGTGTGGTTCGGTAACCTTGGCCTTCGCAAGGGTGCTTTCATCCGCGTAAGCGGTCAAAAAAATAATCGGAATATCAATCTCCTTTTTAATGCGCTCTGCGGCTTCTATCCCTGTCATTTCTCCCTTGAGAAAAATGTCCATTAACGCAATATCGGGCTTCAATGAAATCGCCAGTTCAACAGCCTTCTCGCCCGTGTCAGCAGACCCTACAACGTTGTAGCCCAGCTTCTTTAAGCTGCGCTCAATGTCTTTTCTTACTATGCTTTCGTCTTCTGTAACGAGAATGTTTACTGACATCGGATGAAGTTATGCTTGTTTCCCAAAGGTAATTAAAAAGCGGGTACCCTTGTCTGATTCAACCTTCATCGCGGCATCGATTTGCTCAATAAGGGCATGAACCAAGTATATACCGAGTGATTCTGACTCTTCGTAACGGAAACCCGGTGGCAGTCCAACGCCATTGTCTTCAATGCGCATGTGCACCTCACCACTCACCTCTTTGATCGCAATCAACAATGTGCCTTTTTTACGGTTTTTGAACGCGTGTTTCAAGGCATTACTCACCAGTTCGTTGATGATCAATCCACATGGAATGGCTTGGTCAAGATTGAGATACATCTCGTCAAAATCTGTTTCCAACATCACTTCGGTGCCCTGAGGCGAGTAGGACTGAATGAGGTTACGCACCAACGAACTGATGTATTCTGTGAATTCAATCGACGAGAAATCAGCGGTTTGATAGAGGGTTTCGTGAATGTAGCTCATTGTTTTAATGCGGCTTTGGCTCTCTTTCAAAATGGCCAGAACCTTTTCATCATTCACAAACGATGATTGCAAATTCAAGATGCTACTGATGACTTGCAAATTGTTCTTTACGCGGTGGTGCACTTCTTTGAGAAGCACCTCTTTCTCTTTAAGTGAAGCCAGAACTTTCCGATCCATCTCTTTTCGATCGGTAATGTCATAGGCCAAGCAGCTCACTTCATCCATGCGGTCTTTTACGCGCACCGGGTTAATGAATACTTGAAACCACATGTTATTTCCGTTCACGGTTTGGAGCGGTAATTCAAACTGCCGGGCTTCACCATCAAACGCTGTAGAAAACTGCTTAAGCTGATTTTGATAGGCGTCGGGGTTGATCCAAGACTCCATGCGATCAAGGATATCATCACCTAGATTCGATGCGTAATTGAAATCAATTTTGGCCCATCGCATGAAGTTGTTGTTGTAGGATGTTAAACACCCTTCGAGGTTCATGGTCCACATCAACATATTCTCTGTGGAGTTAAACACTGACTCGAGCTTCGCGGCCTGCTCAAGCGCGGCTTGCTCATGCTTACGCAGGTCAGTGATATCTCTGAAGATCGCGCGAATAGAATCGGGTTCCTTATCTTTTAGTTTTACGCTGCTATCGCCGTAAACTTTGATCGTTTTGCCATTCTTGCCAATGAAGTCAAGTTCAATGGTTTGTCCTGCAAAATCGCGCAACAAATCGGTATTCTGCTTTAACCCGGCCACCACATCATGCAAACAGCGCTGCTTAATTTGATCAGCTGAATAACCCATGGCTTTCAGAAATGCCCGATTCGCAAAAATGAATCGGCCATCTGTATCAACCGAGAAAATGAAATCTTTGGCGTTTTCAAACAAATCACGGTAGCGTTCTTCACTCTCCCGCAGCTCTTGTTCAGCCTTCTTTATTTCTGTCACATCGCGCGAAACACCCATGGAGCCAATGGGCTCACCATCGTCGTTGCGAATGATACTTGCCGATAAAAATGTCGTGAACTTTCTTCCCCGTTTGCTGATGTTCACAATTTCTCCGGTGAACTTCTGATGCTGCGAAATGGCATTTTTCACCGTCATAAAATCAGCTTGATCAGCATAAAGCTTATTCACTGATTTACCGATAATTTCTTTGGAATTATACCCAAATTGAATTTGGGCCGCAGTGTTGAATTCCGTGATGCAATCATCGTTGTCAATCGCAATGATCATGTCGATTGAACTTTGGATAATGTTCCGCGTAAAATTTTCGGCTTGCCTGAGTTTACGCTGCGTTTGTTTATGTTCTTCGATTTCAGTTTTTAAAACGACGTTGATTTCTTCAGCCAATTGCGCCCGCAAGGTTTCTTGCATGAGCTTCATCTTGGTGTTCATGTTGTTCAACGTCACCTGAATAGAGGGCACCTTATCGTATACAGTCAAAACCGCCTTCAAGCTTACCACAACGGTTTGCCCGTCGCTGGCAATAAGCCGATACTCCGCTTGCTCTACATCTTCACCTTCGCGAACACGCTTGAGCTCAGTGCGTAGCATGCGTTGATCTTCGTTGTGAAAAAAATCATAGAACAGGTCGTCGTAAATGTCATCTTCATCATCGTACTTCAAGAGTTGAAGTCCGCTTTGGTTGATATACCGCAAACGACTTTCGGTTAAAATCACAATGCCATTTGGCGAGTGCTCTACAAGCGATTTGAATCGTTCGGTGCTTTGCTCAAGTTCTTGCTCCGCACGCTTACGGGAGGTTACGTTGTAGAATAAGAAAACATTCAGATTCTCGTTATTATAGCCGATTCTACTGCCTGTCGCTTCTAAAAAGAGCGCTTCACCTTCACGGGTTGTGGTTGTAACCTCTGTTTTATTCAGGCTTCGTATGCCGAGTGTTTGCTCAATACGGCTTAATTCTCGTTCGCCAATGAAATCAGTCATGGTGCGACCAATGATGTCATCGGTGCGCTTGTATCCAAAGAGTGTAGCAAACTGTTGGTTGCAGTCGCGTATAAAGCCTTCATCGACAAAAACAACCCCTTCAATCGCAACTTCACTGAGCAGTTTAAAGCGGGCTTCACTGTTCTTCAAAGCCTCTTCGTGCTGCACACGTTCTGAAATATCGCGCACGATTACCTGGGTATGGTAACAATTGCTCGCCGGAAAACGGGTAATGGTTAGTTCACTGTGAAAGGCCGAGCCATCCTTTCGGTTTGACGTTAAACAAACGCGTACAATATCTTCAGCAAAATCTGCGATTTGTGTGCGCAGCTCTGTTTTATCGAGGGGGAATTCGAACAATCCGCCCGTTAGGGCGAAAAGATCCATACCCAAAAATTCATCTAAGGAATAACCGAAAATGTCGCAACAGCGTTTATTGGCTTGAATTACCTTATCGTCTTCGAGCAAGAAAACAGCGTCGCCTGAAGCATAAAACAACGATTGAAAACGCTCTGAGTTAATTTTTTGCTCTGAGATGTCGGTCAATGTACCGATGATGGTTCGTTGCCCTCCTTCATCGGTGATGTAGGCGTTTTCTATGCACCATAACACGCTGCCATCTTTGCGGCGGTACTTGACTTCACGATTTCGAACATTGCCGCTCTCAAGCAGTTCACCAATGAATTTTTCACGTTCAGCCGGGCTGAAATACAAATCAACCCCCGACATTTTCGTTAATTCATCGGGTGCGTACCCCATGAAATCTGCAAATGCGGTATTGAAGGTTATGAGCTCACCATCAATTGACGTTTCAAAAATGCCCGCGACGTTGTTCTCAAACAATTTCAGCGTTTTCGAACTCAAAGAAGATTTCGGATTGGGCATACTATGCTTCGTGAATCAATTTTCTAGTTCAACAGGTAATTTGGCACCGTCGATTTTAACTTGCTCGCCGTTTTTGTACTTGACTACAACTTGCACGGTTCCGTCTTCGTTGTAAAATTTCCAGTCGCCGTCGCGTTCCCCCCCCGTGTGTTTACCTTCCAGTTTTACTTGACCATTGTAATAAAACCACCGGTGCTTCCCAATAGGAACTCCATTTAGGTATTCTCCCGCAAAGTACTTTTTTCCATTGTCATAGGTGTAAATCCACTCACCTGTTTTTTCACCATCGATGTATTCGCCTTCCTCTTTGTGATCATTGACATGGTAAAACCACTGCCCGTTCTTCGATCCGTCAATGTACGTTCCTTTGTGAATAAGATTGCCCTGTTCGTCATATTCAACAAACTCACCGTCTTCTTTTCCACGGCGGTACGTTTCATCGCGTTTAACATCACCATTGCCAAAATACCAAGTCCACTGACCATTTGGTAAACCCTCACGGTAGGTTCCTGTTTGGCTCAACTTGCCGTCATAGAAATAAAACTTCCACAAACCCGTGCGCTTACCGTCAATAAATTCACCTTCTGCTTGTACCTCACCGGTCGGATAAAACAACTTCCACATGCCTTGTTCTCGTCCTTCAGCATCTACAACACCTTCACCCAGTTTGACATTGTTTTCATAGATGTAGCTATTGATGATCACCCCCTCCTGATCAAATTCTCGGAAAACACCTTGGCGTGAACCCTCGCGATAGCTTCCCACCAATTTCAGTGTTCCATCGGGGTAAAACTCTTTTCGAATATCAAGCATCACTGTGGCTTCAGCACCTGTCACCAATTCGCCCGCTCGATATTGCTCAATGCGATCGAGATCACCTTTCTTGGTGAAAAATTTGAAAATACCGTTGCGCACACCATTCGTAAAATAGCCTTCCATTTTCACCTGACCGTTCGGATAAAACTCAACCCAATAGCCGGTTTTCTGACCGCTGTTATTCAGGCGATTCACTTTTTCAATGCTGCGCAAAAAGCCGTCTTGGTAACTCAAAAATGTGATAATACGCTGGTCTTGAGCATATTCAAACCCTTTTCCTTCTTCTTTATTTTTCACGAAACTCACGGTTCGATAGAGCTCACCGGTTTCATAATAATAGCGAGCCTCACCACTTCGAACGTCATCGTCCCAGGGAATCTCAGCGATTAAATTACCAGCCGTTGAAAATTCTTGTTCAATGCCTTTACGTTTGCCTACTGCATAATTGATCACACGCTCCGGGGTCCCATCTGCTCTGAAGAATCGCCATTCACCGTCAATAATTCCGTTAACACGATTACCTGCCGTTTTCAGTAAACCGGTTTCATAATAGGTTTGCCAATAGCCGTCAGGTACGCCATTGGTCAAGATGCCTTCACTTGAAACAATGCCATTTTCATAGAAAAAACGAGTGAATCCAACAGCCGCTGTGTCGACCTGGGCGAGGGCACTCCAGGTGATACACTGAAAAATGACAATTGAAACGATTCGGGTTGTTAACATACTATTCAAATCAAATCTTTCTTTTTAAAAAAAGAGATCGGGGTATATAGGGGTGTTCATACACTGCATAATTCGAGGTGCTGATGCTTGCTTTTTTCAGTTATCGACATCTTGGCTGAGATATACACAGGTTCTCAACGGGTGTTTGCCTTGTTTTTCATTCGTTTATAGTTGCTGTTAACAATCGCCGTGCCATGTGCATTGTGTTTAACTTTGCAGTTCTATGAATGTTGGTAAAGTTCGTTACTTCGTGCATTTCTCTGGTAAAAATAACACACCCCATTGGGTTGATTGTTCATAACGTTTGTTATCTGGAAAAATTGATGAGCTCACCAAATAATATTCCTACACGTTGTACAACGCTGTTCACATGCTATTAACATCATGTTCACATTGACTTGTGCAAGCGATATTTTGAACGAGGTACAGCCAATGAATTGTTGTTTCTTTGCATGTGTAAGTTAATGAAACCCCCATTATGAAGGTAATAGTAGGATCAGATCACGCTGGTTTTGAGGCCAAAGCGAAGGCAATAGCTTGGTTAAAGGCTAAGGGTCACGAAGTTGAAGATGCTGGAACGTATTCAGCTGAATCGACCGATTATCCCGATCATGCGCATGCCTTATCAAAGAAAGTTGATTCAGGAGAAGTGCCGTTAGGTGTCCTCATATGTGGTTCAGCAAATGGTGTAGCTATGACGGCCAATAAGTACCCGAATGTGCGAGCAGCCATTTGTTGGTTGCCCGAAATTGCTTCACTTGCGCGTCAGCACAATGATGCGAATGTGTGTTGTTTACCCGCTCGATTTATCTCAGAGCAAGAACAAGAGACTATTTTGGATGCTTTTTTTAGTGCAGTGTTTGAAGGTGGTCGTCACGCGCGTCGCGTAGAGAAAATAGCTTGTATATGAAATTGAAGGTTTGTTTTTTGGTGGTTGTATGGAGTTTACTCGGTTCACTGGTTGTCGCTCAAGATACGGTAGCAATGCACTATGCAAGAATGATTGAGGCCGATAATTTACGCGATCATTTGGAGATAATTGCGAGTGATGCGTATGAGGGAAGAGAAACGGGAAAGCAAGGTCAGAAGCTGGCCGCAAGCTACATTGCTGAGTATTTCAGCAGTTTGGGTGTAGCCCCATGTGTGAATGGCGGATATTTTCAAGAGTTTCCTTTGCGGTCAGAAGGCATTGACCGTTCATCGTTTGCATTCGGTGGCAAAAGCTATACGTTTAAGGATGATTATTACTTCTTTCCTGGATTTCCTACGACGACGCTTACCGGCGGTGAGGTTGTTTTTGTCGGATATGGCGTAGAGACTGAGGTTTATTCAGACTACGCGAATTTGGATGTATCGAATCGTGTGGTGTTGATGCTCGATGGAGAACCCTTTGCCGATGGTAAGTTTCTTGTGACTAACTCCACTACGCAGTCAGAATTTAGCAGTGACTGGCGCTTGAAGCGAGATATTGCAACAGCCAAAGGTGCAAAGGCGGTGATCATGCTGAACAGTAGCTATGCGCAAATATTACCGCGTATTCAGTATTGGCTTGATACACCGGGTATGAAACTCGAAAGAGACTTAGAAGACAGGGAGGAAGTTATCCCTGTTTTCTTTGCATCACCAAAGATGTTTGCTGGTCTGCTCAAATCAGCAAAGATGAAATCGGTTGATGCTTTGGCGAAGGTTCTTTCATCGAACAAGAAACTGAAGAAGCGCGTCTTGAGAGTGCCTTATGCGATTGAAGTAATTCGCAAGACTGAGCACTTTACCAGTGAGAATGTGTTGTGTTACATTCCTGGTCGAGATCCGAAGTTAGC
>CAMCHP010000101.1 GCA_945874695.1 Chryseobacterium gleum | reverse complement strand
CAGTGCGCGATTCATAGAGGTTGCCGATTTGATAACTTTCATTGGCATAGATCCCGCTCGGAATGAAAACATCTTCTACAGCGCCTTGATCGTGCTGGTAGCTGTAGCTTGTTATATAAAAGCTGCGATTTACCTCATTGTTTAAAGGTGTTTCGTCGGTTTGAGTTTGTTCGGCTTTGAATCGGATGGTGTACCGGTCAATTGCGCTTGGGGGGGTATACGGACTGCTCAACGTGGCATTAAAGACGCCACCAGAATTCAAGTTTTGAGGGGTTGAATTTTCAGTAAATTGAATTATCCCCTCAGAGTTTGTCACGCGTATATTCATTCGTACTTGGTTCTGAACCATGCCACCCACATTGGTAATGCGCGATTTAAAGTTCAGTGGCGGGGCTATAAATGAAGGCCATCCCCCGTAAGGCATGTCTCCAAAACCGTCTGGATCAAGCGAACCTGTATAGAGCGTGAAAGTTGGATTCTCAAGAATGAGATCGTTCTGACTGGGGATATAAAGCGTAATGTCATCAAGAAGCCACCAATAGTAAGTGCCCGAAAACTCAAATTTGAAGCGCACGTCTGACTGCCCACCAGCTTGATTTGAGATATTGACGCTCACCCAAACACCTTGTGCGCTTTGTGCGGATGGGGTGATGGGATTGGTATGGATGGGATTCCAGTTTACCCCACCGTCGGTTGACATTAAAACACGGGTAGTCGTATTGAAGTGGCGAAATTGTTGCCTGAAAGTGAGCACAACATTCGACTGGTTTGACAAATCAACAGAAGCTGTCGTTAACCATGCCAAGTGCGGTGCCGGGTCGGGCCCGGAGCCCAAATTACCACAAGGTCCATTCGGATCATCCCAAAAGTTCGAGTCGAAGATCACGAACCCGTTATCAACTGTTGGCGAAGAAATAGGCAAAGAGTTGGTATTGCATGATCCGAGTGAACCCACTGTATTGTTTGGCTCGGTGTCTGGGCCGCGATATTCCCAAACAGCGATGCCGTTCTGACTGCTATTCTCCCAATCAGCGGGAATGCCATCAGCGAAATCCCAAACTAAAATGGGATCGCCATACACTTGGCAGTGCGCTGAATGAAACAATAAAGCAGGAAAAGAGAGGAGAACAACGAAAAGAAACCTAGTTAGCATTACGGCCAATATTTGGAAGTCAAAGATAGGAAGAGGCTCATTCGGTTCAAGTTGAATGTCAAAAAAACAATAGCATATAAAAACAAAAAGCCCCAGAATCATCTGGGGCTTTCGATTTCAGCGGGGATTGATTAGTTGCCTTCGCTGAGTTTACGCATTTCTTCTTCAAAGGTTTCTTTGAACTTCTCGTAGTTGTATTCTGCTTTGATGCGCTCGTCTTTAGAGAGGCGCTCATTGTATGCCTGAGCGATGTCGTCTCCTGACAATTCTACTGCGATATAGCTTACGTAGGTTCCACCTTCTTTTTGGGTGAGCTGCTCGCAGATCACTTTGGCACCGCGCAATTCCTGATCAACGATCGTGCGTGCAAGGTTGTTGAAGGTTTCAGTAACTTCTTCTGTATTGTTGAACTTCGTAGAGTTCACGTAATTGTCAGTAACGGCCTTCACTGTCGAAGAGATTGTACGTGCCAAACGATCTTCAGCGTTTGAACGGGCTATTTTCTTCGCTGTTTCGCGGCTCATGCTTTCTCCTGTCGCGCTTGAGCGGAAGGTTTTCTCGTCAGAGTTGTACTGAGTACCTGTGCAGTATTCATTGATTACAACTTCACCTTTTGGCTTTGGCGTTTCAGCAACGTCTTTCTTCTTTTTACAGCCTGTTCCAGCAAAAATGAAGGCGGTCAATGCAAAGGTGAGCAACAGACCTGGTCTAGCGATGATGTTTTTCATATTCATGGTTTTTGTTCGCGATGGGTAAAATTAATCGTTATTATTGGGTTTACGAAAATCGTGCCAAAAATTTAGAAGAGCGAATTTACCAAGGCAGGTGCTATGGTTCGTTCCATCCGTTGGGTACCTGCTTTATAGGACTCAATGCCCGCTGCTTCAAAGTTCAATTGCAGCCCTTTTACATTATTTTCAGAGTTTTGATAAACAATGACTCCTGCTGTATTGCGCACGGTAATCTGCATATCGAGGTAGGCTACGAAAAAACCTTGCGAGGTTCCTCCTTCGCGCGTATCGGCTTTGATTTCAATGAAATAATCAGCTTGTTTGCGATCCGGTGTAAATTGAAAACCGCGGTTACTTAGTTCTTGACGAACGGGTGCGGCAACCCGCTCTGAGCCTAATGCTCTCCCCATATTCCGTTCTTGAACTTCCATGAAAATCACGGGCATTGTGGCGCGAATTGGCACGTTCAGCGGGCTTGATCGCAAACCTTCTGTTAGCGGGTTCACTAATTTTCGGTCGAGATCGTTCGGTCGAAATTGGGCCATGTCGACTCGAACGCTCAAAGCATTGGAAGGATTTGCCAAGTTCACTTTTTGAACGGCGATTCGAAGCTCGCCATTCATATCGGTCTCGCCGGTTAATTGGTTGCGAAGTTGTCCGTTGTCGAAGGAATAGTTCAATTTGAAGCCGCGAACAGGTTGCCCGTTGAATGTGGCTTTGATCACAACTTCATCTCGAAATTCATTCGACGCCGATAGTTCAATGGTTTCGCGATTGGCCGAGAGGATGATGTCGTTCACCATTTGGCGAAACTCACGGTAAATCGTATTGTCGATGAAAATATCTTCATTTCCGTCGCGCCAGTTGTTGGCCTCATTCCAATAGTCTTTCAGTTCAAACAAACCATGCAAGTAAAGATCGCCAGCGAGTGCCACGTCAGCGCGATCACGGCTTTCACGTGCTTGCTTGAGTTGGTCGAAAGCCCCCGACATGGCTCGGTTCTTTTTGTCTTGGCGAATTTGGGCATGTTTTGCTCGCGAAAGCCGATAGAACACGAAGTATTCAGTTTCGGTTTCGTACACGTCGACCACGTCAAAGCCTTCAATTGACTCATTCGCCGTTGTTGCAATGGTTTGATTGTAAGCTTCTTGAATTTGCATATTAACCTGCATCGTGTTCAAGAACGACTCACTCTTTACGGTGACGCGAATTTCAGATGCAAGGTCATTGAGTGCATTCTTTTTGGCTGCATTAGCATAGTCGGCCGGGTCGATCCGTTTATTCGCTGAGCCAATTCCGATGTAGTATGCCTGATCAATTGGTCGTGATTTTACCCATTCAGGCATTGGCCTTTGCGGTGTTTGCGCAAGATCCTTCCCTCCGCCGCAGGCAGAAAAAAGAACAATGGCAAACAAGAGGAGTGAATAGGCAATCCGCATAATTACTGAACGATTTGACGCAAGAGTTTTCCAAATTCGCCCTTGATGTCTGATGTAACAACTTGAAGTACGTCGTTGGTGAGCTCTTCACTGTGCCGCGGTGTGCGACTTGCAGAGAACAATGCCATGAGTGCTTGGCGGTCATTGCGGTTAAAACTAACGTTCGCACCGCGCGCAGGGTAGAGGTTATCCAAGGTTCCACTGTATTCTGCCCAGTGGGCAACATCTGACAATTGTTTGTCTACAATGCGCGATAAAAGTACTTCTCCCGTGCTTAGTGAAGAAATTTTGTACTGAACTGATATACTAACTCTGTTTTCACGCGTGAATTCAGTCACAGCCACTTTGCGGTAGCGTGACTCAAAGTATGGCTTACCCTCTTCATTAGTGAGTTGAACGCGGTATTGTTCGTAGGCATCCATGTTGAAGCGATTCGGTTGGCCTACTTCTGTCGCATAGCTAATCACCGTGCCGCTGAGGATGGCTTTTGCCCCCAATAATTTACCCACAGAAACGGCTGTTTCTTCATTGATAACGCCGCTCATACCAAGCTTTTGCTCTTCGAGCATGAGCTCCATATTCTTTCGGTCAACCACTTTCAAGAACGGATCTTGCAATGAAGTGAGTGCTTCGAGCGCGTAAGCTGCCATTTTCGTGTCTAAACCTGTATTCGGTGTTCCGTTTTCAAACGGCAACATTGCAACCGTGAAAAGTCCACCGTCAATAGATTTTACGCGCATCTGTGCAGCATCTTTATAGGTCGGTAGACGTTTCACCACCAAATCGAAATTCTCGTATGCTTCGCGGTAACGTTCAATCGAATAGGCGCTTTGTCCAGCTTTGTAGAGTGGCTCAGCATAAGCTACTGCAGCTAAATCATTGGCCTCGCTGTGGTCTGGGTCGAGCTTTGAGATTTCAACGAATTTCGCTTCAGCCTCTTTGTACTTGCCCTCATCCATCAAAGCAATACCCTGATCATAGAGTTCAGCGGTGTAAATGCCTTTCAGCTCTTCGTAATCAGCGAGGTAAAAGTCGGGGATGTTCAAAGACACCCCCAAACTTTTAACTTTATTCGCATATCCGATGGCATTTTGCCAAGCCACGATTGCTTCTTTCTTCTTATCGAAGGTTCTCAGTTGCGTGAACTCTTGCAAACGCTTGTTTAAAAGAAGTTGCCCTGTATTACGCATACCGATTTGCGCATCAACATTGCCGCGATTCTTCTGTAGCGATGTGAAGTACATCCCTGCAGCTTCTTCGAACATGCCAGCTTGCTCAAGCTTCTGACCGCGCTTTGAAAAAGAGCGAGAAGTTGCACAACCTGCGCTGATGATTGCAGTCAATAATAGTATGATATACAGAGCTCTCATTTTAAAAATCTTAAGTCGTTCTTAGCGTCCTTCGATGTACTGATTCAAGTCATCAATTGATGACTCAAAGGTAAACGCATCATTCACCAGGTAGTAATTGTCGCGGTCGAAGGTAAAATCATAAGCGTACTTCGCATATTCCAGTTTAGACTCTTCGTAGGTGAATAAGCCCATAAGCTCTTTTACTTGCTCAGCGCTCAAGCACTTCCCGCGGGTAGCTTGCTTGGCAACAGTCATTTTTGAATCTTCAAATGACTTACCATCGATAGCCGATTTCATTTGGTTGATTGTTGCTTGGCTAACAGGTGCATTGCATCCGCCTGAAGACACTTGAGCAGGAGCTACCTCTTCTTCAATAATTGTAGGCTGGGCAGACGGTTGAGGCGTGCCTGTGGTTGTTGTTGTAGTGGTTACAGTAGTTGTGGTGTTTTCCTTCACATCAATACCAATGCCACCGCCATCAATTTTGATCTTAACAGCTCCGCCTGGAACTTCCAATTTGAAGTCTACGTCTTCATCAGGAGTCTCCGTAATTACGGTTGTTGTTTGAATCGTTTGCGTGGTTTGCACGGGCTCTTCTACGCGAATTGTTGTTGTTTGTTCTGCCGGACGACCAGTTGGAGCAGGTGCAGGTGTTGGCGTAGGCGCAACAGTTACGGCTGGGGCGCTTCCTATCGGTGAAGAATTGTGCACACGTGCTACGAACTCACCTTTTTTATTCTTCTTAATCATGTAGGTTACTTCTGAACCCATTTCTGCGCCAACATTGGCCTGAAATCCTGCGTTCACAGGGTCTTTAAAGGCAACACGGATTTGGAAGAATTCTTGTTTTACATCTTCAATTCGAACGTTTGCAGCAGGTTCTGAGTTTTGCTGCTGTCCGTTGATGAAAATGGTAAATTCTTCGCCGAATTCAGAGAAGAATACAACATTGGCTTGCTGAGCCATAACTGGCCAAGCCAAGAGGGCGACTAACGCGGAGAGTAAGATTTTTTTCATTGTTCTGAAATTTTGTGATAAAGTTACACTTATTCGCTACTCTTCAATCTCCGTGCCAAAAACTTCGATAATAAGAATCATATTAATTTTGATCGGATGACCCCGAGCGAAAATGTATCTTTGGCCGCAAAATTATGAAGGTTTGAGAACGATTCTAGTAATTGGGGCAGGGCGCTCGTCATCGTCGCTTATTAAGTATTTGTTAGATCATGCGGAGGCGAATCAGTGGATGGTGGTTGTTGCAGATCGCGATGAGGCACTCGCGCAGCGTAGGGTTGGAAGTCACAGTTTCGGTAAAGCTGAATCTTTCGATGCGAGTGTAGTTGAGCGGCGCCAAGCCTTGGTTCAAGCCGCTGATTTGGTAATTAGCATGTTGCCTGCAACAATGCATATTGAGCTGGCGAAAGATGCCTTACTTTTCGGTAAGCATCTCATCACGCCAAGTTATGTTTCGAAAGAGATGCGGGCACTTGACGCGGAAGCACGCGAAAAAGGGTTGCTCTTCTTAAATGAAATGGGCGTTGATCCTGGCATTGATCACATGAGTGCCATGAAAATCATCAACGATTTAAAGGCAGAAGGCGCTAAGATTGTGCGCTTCGAGTCTTTTACCGGCGGCTTGGTGGCACCTGAAAGTGACAATAATCCCTGGCACTATAAATTCACTTGGAATCCAAGAAATGTGGTGATGGCTGGCCAAGGGGGAACCGCACAGTATTTACAGAACGGGCGATTAAAGTACATACCTATTCATAAAATCTTTCATCGGTATAAGGTGATCGACGTTCCTGGGTATGGCTCTTTTCAGGGGTATGCTAACCGCGATAGCCTCTCGTACCGAAAGGTTTATGGCATTGAAGATGTTCCAACCATTTACAGAGGCACACTGCGTGGTGAAGGCTTTTGCGAGGCGTGGAGTGTTTTTGTCCAATTAGGCATTACCACCGAGGATTTTGAGGTTGAGTGCGCAGATATGACTTACCGCGACTTTTTGAATGCCTTCTTGATGTATGACGAAGTGCTTCCGGTTGAAGAAAAGCTTCGGAACTACTTGAAGTTAACCGCAGAGGTAATGGATAAGTTGACTTGGCTCGGAATTTTTGAAACGCGAAAGATTGGCCTTGAACGTGCCACACCCGCTGCGATTCTTCAAAAATTGCTTGAAGAAAAGTGGGCATTGGCGGTTGATGATAAAGACATGATCGTTATGTGGCACAGGTTCGACTATAAGAAAGCGGGGGTTCAGCACGAAATGCACAGTTCAATGGTGTTTATTGGGCGTGATCAAACGTACACGGCGATGAGTGATACTGTTGGATTACCAGTTGCAATTGCTGCCAAGATGATTCTCGAGAATAGAATCCATGAAGTTGGGGTACATTTACCTATCTTACCCGGTATTTATGAGCCCATTTTGGAAGAGCTACGCATGTATGGAATTGATTTTCAAGAAACGCTTATTCGCTAATCTCATTGTACTAGCAGCTTTTTTTGGTCAAGGGAAATTGCACGCTCAGTGCGTTGCGCCAAAAATAAAGGAGCAGCACATTTTTAGCTCAGTTGATGATTATCGTGCTGCTGATCAACTGGGTGTAAAATGCATGAAGTGGCTACTTGAGACGCCACTTAATTCGTGCACAACAGACCGTAACGCGCTTGACGCATTCGTGTTAGTTTGGCTCAGCGGTCATCCCGATTTTACTGTTCGTCTTGAACCTCGAGTAATGCCGATATTAAAACGCTATCCAGAGCTTTTGTTTCCTGCTATTTATGGCATGGCCTTGGCGCACATTGACCGACGCAACGAAGCTCTGACCAGCGCTCAGTACCACGTCGAAGCGGCATGTGCAGTGCTCGATGTTATTGACGGCCAGCGCTGTTTCCGAGGCGACGAAGATCTGAGGAAATTGAAAAAAATGCGACGAAAGAATCAAT
>CAMCHP010000100.1 GCA_945874695.1 Chryseobacterium gleum | reverse complement strand
GCAAAGCTCTTGCCAATGGCACTGAAAGCGGTGAAAAGCAGGATGAGCCAAAGGAGCGCATTCCAAACCCGGGGATCTTCAGCACGTTGGAAGGCTTGGTAACATAGGTATACAGCAGCCAGCGAAAACAGGGCAATTCCTGCCAGGGTGTGTTTCTGCCTGAATTCTAATCGGGCTTCGTGTTTGATCAAATAAAAAATGCGGGTGATCACTTCGCGAACTTAGTGAAAACCCGCATTGGGTGCATGCTTTCGGGGATGTCTTATTTCAACAACGACAAAAACTCATCACGTACTTTGGCATCGAGGAATGCGCCATGGTAGTCGGCAGTGATGGTAGAGCTGCTTTCGTCTTCGATGCCTCGGCTCGAAACACAAAGGTGCTTGGCCTCGATGATTACGGCTACGTCTTCGGTGTCGAGCGCAGCTTTCAATTCTTCTGCGATTTGACGCGAGAGACGTTCTTGCACTTGCGGACGTTTGGCATAGTATTCAACGATGCGGTTGATTTTAGACAAGCCGATCACTTTACCATTGCTCATGTAGGCTACGTGGGCATGGCCGATGATTGGTAAAAAGTGATGCTCGCAGGTTGAGTTGAGGTTGATGTTTTTCTCAATCAACATCTCGCGGTAACCGTATTTGTTATCGAAAGTACGGGCGATCGGCTTATTGGCTGGATTGAGTCCTTTGAAGATTTCTTGCACATACATTTTGGCCACCCGACGCGGCGTGCCGCTGAGGCTGTCGTCAGTAAGGTCAAGGCCCAGTAAGTGCATAATATCAGCGAATTTTTCGCTGATGCGTTCAATTTTTTCTTGGTCACTCAGTTCAAATGCGTCAGCGCGAAGCGGCGTTTCAACCGAAGTTCCAATATGATCATCGCCCATGAGGTCGAATTTTTCTGTGCTGTTGGGATATCCTTGAATTGTCATGTGGGAAGCTTATAAGGAAATAACTACGCATTGCCTCAGAATGTTCACCACAGTGTGCAAAGCTACTTGCTAATTTTGATGAAATAAAAAAAAACAGACCGAAGTGCTGCTTCGGTCTGTTCATTAAAGGGGTTTTAATCGATTTAACGGGTAACAATCAGACGTTGGTGGCTGCTAACCCCGTAGGCGTCGGTGAGTTTGCAAATGTAATTTCCATGTGCAAGATGCCCTACATCGATGCGTACGCGAAGGGATTCTTGACCGTTTAACTGTTGCGTGAGCACCAATCGGCCGTCGCTGGCATACATTTCAAAAAGTGCAAGTTGCGCGTTTGCAGATTCAATGTAGAGCACATCGGAAGTAGGATTCGGGAAGAGTTTCCAAGTTTGGATGTTCGCTTCTTCAATGCCTACCACGGTGGCGTTGAAATCAGCTGACGATGCTTGACAGCCGATGGCATTTGTTGCTGTAACAGTATACGTTCCATCTTCAGTGATCACCAGTGTAATTTGGTTCGCTCCTTCAATGGCGACCCCGTTGAGGAACCATTGATACGAGCTTGCTCCAACACCGGCACTGAGGGTGTTGCCGTTTTGGTTGATGTTTGGTACGGCTTGAGCGGCGACTGTTACGCTGTAGTTGATGGAAGCGGTGCCACAGCCATTTTCGTCAAACACGGTAACGGCATAAGCCCCCGCATTTCCGACTTCAATGATGACCGATTCGTTGCCGTTTGACCACAGGTAGTCATTCCAACCGCCAGGACCAGCAAGCTCAACGCTTTCACCCGGGCAGATTAACAGGTTACCGCCATTGAAATTTCCAAGGCGTGCAAGGGATTGACCGTTCATAAGTTGCTCGTAAAGGTAGTTCCCGTTTTCTTGCGAGATCATAATTACAGGAATGGTGACGTTCGCGCCATTTACGCCGGGGCCCATCTCCATTAGGCCACTTTCGTTGTTGATGATGATGACACCGACGGCACCTGCATTTTGGGCGTTGAGTGCTTTGATGCCGAATTCGCATCCACCGCGGTAGATCACGGCGATGTTTCCATCGAGCTGAGCACCATTCGTGGCCGGATTGCAGAGCAAGCTATCTGCTTGGGTGCCATCGCTGGCGATCACCAAATTGGCTTCGAGGGTCACGTTTGCAAGGTTAGGGACACCCCATCCTGCCGCAGGCAGAGCAAATTCATAAAAACCCTGAACCGGTTGTGGGTCGAGAAGCACAAAAGCAACATCGTCGTCAGAAACAACGGTTGGCGCTTCGGGACCTTGCAAAACATTCACGGTCACCGTTTCAGAAACCGAACACCCGCCACCGAAGCCCGTTACAGTGTAGGTGAGTGTTTCGTCGGGTGTGGCAACCACGCTGCTTCCGATGGTTGACGAAAGACCTAAGTTCGGCGCCCAAGTGTAAGAGTCAGCACCTGATGCAGTGAGATTCACACCAACTCCCACACAAGAAGTGAGTTCGGTCGAATTCAATTCGAGGGTTGGCGCCGGATTTACCGTAATGTAATTTGTAAGGGTAATTTCATCGCTTCCGAAGGCATTGCTCACCACCAAAGTAATGCTGTAGGTACCAGGCTCAGGAAAGCTGATAATTGGTGCGGGAGACGATGCGGTTTCAGGTTGACCACCGGGAATGAACCATTCGTAGGTTGTAGGGACGTTGACCGACTGATCGATGAACTGTACCGAGCCACCGGCGCAGATTTCGGTCTCTTGGGCAGTGAATCCTGCAAGCGGAGCAGATTGAACCAACAAGCAATTTCCTGAAAGCTGCACGTTATCGATGTAGATGTTGTTGCCGTAATCATTGAAGGTTTCGAATCGTATGCGCACCGATTCGAGTCCATCAAACTCGCTGAGGTCTAGGGTGAAGCATCCTGAACCGATTTCCCCGCCAAAACACCAATCACTGCCGTTGGTCGGGACGAAATTCTGATTAAGAATGGTGCCTGTGGCAAATGTTCCCTGACCCGTTTCAGCCGCCTCCAAGATGCGGAATGGCCAGGTAGCCCCCCCATCAACCGAAACATAAACGATGAGCGAATCGCTCATTTGTTGTGAATAGCGGCGGTGTGCGTGTTGGAAGTCGAGCTGAACGTTGGTGTGATTTGAGAAATCGATCACTGGGGTAATCAATCGATCACGTTGGCCTTCAGCCTCGTAGTTGAATAGATTGACTCCTGCTGCACGGCTACCCGAAACGCTTCCAGCTACGGTGAAGAGATCCCATGTTAGGCCGTTGTCAGGGTTGCTAACTGACCAACCCATATCTGTAAAACTGCCGCTTTCGAAATCTTCAGTAAAGAATATATCAATGCCATTTGAAGAAACCTCGATGAAGCCGGGGAGCGTAATTTCGTTGTCACCGAAGTCATTTGAAACGGCAAGTGTCACTGCGTAAAAACCAACGCCAGAATACGATACGACCGGGTTTTGAAGGTTTGAAACGCCAGGGTTTCCGCCTGGGAAAGTCCAATTGTAATTGGTCGCTAACCCGCCAGCAGAGCTACCAAAGAACTGAATTAAACCACCCGGGCAGCTCACGGTTGCGTTGCTCGCAATGGTTGCGACAGGCGGCGCATTCACCGTAGCTTGTGCACATTGTACGGCTGAGAAGGCATTAATTCGGCCTGAACCCAGTTGGCCGATGAAATTCGGGTTGACTCCGTTAATGTTATCGGTTGAGTTGAGCACGCAGTCAGTAACCTGTGCTGCTGTCATTTCGGGGTTTACAGACCATACCAATCCGCACAAGCCGGCTACCAATGGCGATGCCATCGATGTTCCTTGGAGGTCGGCGTAGTTGGGGGTGAACGATGAATTGAAGTAAGTGCTTCGAATGGCGCTGCCAGGTGCAGCGACGTCAATCCACGTTCCAAAGTTTGAAAAGCTGCTTTTTCCGTCGTTCGTTGTTGTGCTCGCCACGGAGATTACGTTGGCATATCCGGCAGGGTAGAAGATGGAGCTCACATTGTCATTGCCTGCTGCAGCGACATTTAAACATCCAGCCTCTGAAGCATAATCAATGATGTTCTGTCCCGTGTTACTGAATCCATTGCCTCCCCAAGACATGTTGATGACGTCGGCGCCATTGTCAGCTGCCCAAATTACGCCCGAATAGGCATCGCTAATAAACTCTGCCACATTCGATGATTTCACGGGCATGATGCGCACGTTGAAACCAATGGAAGCGATGCCCACGCCGTTATTCGTTGAAGCACCTGCAATACCCGCTACGTGGGTGCCGTGGGTCATGCCCGATTCGTTGGGCATCGGATCGTTATCGTTGTCAGCCACATCGAAGCCAGCAACAAGATTGGGGGCGAGATCAGGGTGTGAGACCAATACCGCGTCATCCACTATGGCAACAACAATTTGAGGGTCTCCGGTCGTCAGGTCCCATGCGTCTTGGGCATTGATGCGCCAAAGGTGCCATTGATCGTTCGTTCCGCTTTCCGGGCCAAGGTCGTTAGGTGTGAAGGTTGGGCGCATAATTGGCACCCTTTCGGCGTAATTCACGTCGGTCAACTTCTCCAGTTCACGTGCGAACTGGATTTCGTTGCCTACTGCTGTGAAGTAAATTTGATAGACTTCAGCAATGGCTGCTGTTTTCGCAAAATGAAAGGGTTTGCGAATGCGGGTAACTCCATAGGTGTTGAGGAGTTCATCTGAAATCAAGTGCCTAAAATCACCCAGCTCTACCGCATCGAACGTATGGTCAATATGAGCGGTGGCTGATTCGTTGAACTGGACCCAGAGCTGACCGTCGTAATAGTCGTAGTTGAGTTTTTGACTGTTTGCAAGGGTAGCGCATGCAACAAAAAGAAGCAGAGGCAAAATGCGGTATAAAGCTGTCATTTAAAGGAATTTCGAAAGGTTCTTAACGGGTTTCGTTGCTAAAGATACAATCGGAATGCATACGTTATTCACCTGCGGTATGAATAATAGTTCGATAGACGTGGAATGCTTTCAGTGGGAATAAAAACAAAAAACCCCGCAATTAGCGGGGTTTCGTATCTTCAAGGAAGCAATTTTTAAGCTTGTTCTTCGGCTTCTGGGCGACGCACATAAAGTTTACCTTCAAGGAGCTCGGTTACAGCCACGCTGTGCGGTTTAGGTAAACGCTCGTAGTGTTTTGAGATTTCGATTTGCTCACGGTTTTCGAAGGTTTCTTCGAGGTTATCAGAAGAAGTTGCAAATTCTTCGAGTTTCGAGTTCAACTCTTCTTTGAGTTCTTTTTGCAATTGGTTAGCACGCTTCGCGATAACCACAACGGCTTCAAAAAGGTTTCCGCCGACATGAGCATCGATTTCGAATGTGTCGCGGGTAATGGTTGAACGTTCGGGTTTCAAATTCTTAAGATTACTCATAAATTGCTGGTCGCTTTGATCAGTCTTTCTAGTTCCTTGCGGCTTGCTTCGTAAAAAGGTTCGGCTTCTTTGAGGCGTGGGCTTACGGGAAAATAGGCGACAAAGTTAAAATAATGTTCGATAGCCTCGTTAAAACGTTCCAATTTCTTCTCTTCAACGCTTCGGGTGGCATACAAATAGCTCGATTTTACCATCAGAAACATCATTTCTTCGCGGTAAATCGAATTGGGATAGTCTTTTAATGCGTTGCGCAAAGCAACAACTGCGCTCTTGTAGCTTTCGGTTTTGACGTAAAGTTGGGCGATTTCAAAACTCTTAAGTTCGAGCTTCGAATTTAGCTCGGTGATCATACTATTGCAACTGTCGCGAAGCGTTGATGAGGGGTAGCGATCCATGAAGAGCTGAAGCTCGGTGAGCGCAAGTTTCGTATCCGTTTGGTCGAGGCTAAAATTGGGCGACAAGCGGTAGCTGCACAAGGCGGCTAGAAACTGGCACTCTTCGGCATACGCTGAGAACGCGAAATTTTTGGTGAAGTTGGTAAAGTAATAGTTGGCCATGTAGTAATCGCCAGCGCAATAGTGCGATTTGGCGTGGTAATAATAGACTTGCTCAGCGCGTTGCGTGCCGCGTGTTAAGGCAATCAATTCTTCAAAAACGGGCAAAGCTTGGTAGCAGCGCTCGTCTTCATAATACTCGATTGCCCGTTTCAATTTGAAATCAAGGTCAGTGCTTTTCAATACTTTGTTGTAATCGCTGCATCCAACCATTACCCCAAATGAAACCAGAATGACCAATAATATACTGCCGTTTTTTACCATGGGGCGCAAAGATATGCAATCAACGTGGCTCGCTGCAGCATATTGCCCTGTGAAATCATTTTCATGGGCAACGCGTGATGTGCAGCGGTTTTGTGTGCATGATCACCTTGCCTGACCTGTTAACTGTTGTAGCTTTGCGGCATGAAAGAAATCCGCAAAAACATGCGTCCGGAGTCACTCATGATGTCGCATGGCTATGAGCCTTCGTGGTCTGAAGGCGCCATCAAATGTCCGATTTTTCAAACATCGACTTTCGTTTTTAAAACGGCAGAAGAAGGCAAACGCTTTTTCGAGGTGGCCTATGGTTTGCGCGAGAAAGAGCCAGATGAACGTTTGGGGCTCATTTACAGCCGTTTGAATAATCCAGATTTGGAAATTCTCGAAAACCGCCTTTGCTTATGGGATGATGCGGAAGAATGTGCCGTGTTCGAGAGTGGCATGTCAGCCATTTCGACCATGTTGCTCGCCTACCTTAGTCCGGGCGATCTGTTGGTACACAGTAATCCTTTGTACGGCGGCACCGATCATTTCATGAATCATGTGTTGCGTCGCTTTGGTATTCGAACGGTCGGCTTCGATCCTTGGGATGATTGTGCTACGATCACCGAAAAAATCCAAGCCGCAGGCGCAGAAAACCTCAAAATGATTTACGTGGAGACGCCTGCCAATCCGACCAATCACCTGATCGATATTTCATGTGTGGTTGATATTGCCAAACAGCTCAGTACATCTGAACGTCGTGTGCTCGTTGCAGTAGATAATACGTACATGGGGCCAATCTGGCAAAATCCGCTCAAACTAGGGGCTGATTTGATTCTTTATTCAGCGACTAAATATATTGGAGGTCATTCAGACCTCATCGCTGGCGCATGCCTTGGCTCTAAAGCGTTGATGGCTCCTGTGCGCTCTTTACGTACCTATTTGGGGAGTATGGCAGGACCATGGACAGGTTGGCTTTTGATGCGGAGTCTTGAAACGCTAAAGGTGCGCATGGACCGTCAGGCCAGCAATGCGAAACATGTCGCCGACTTTTTGCGCGACCATCCGAAGGTTGAGAAGGTATACTACCTCGGGCACCTAACCGAGGCCGATGGTATTCAATACGAGATCTTCAAGAAGCAGTGCTTGTCGGGGGGCGCAATGTTGTCTTTCCACGTAAAAGGGGGAGAGGCTGAAGCGTTCCGCTTTTTGAATGCCTTAACGTTGGCGCATTTAGCCGTTTCACTGGGAAGTACTGAAAGCTTGGCTGAGCATCCTGCAACAATGACGCATGCCGACGTAGACCCCCACTTGAAACAAGCAATGGGCATCACGGAGAGCCTGATTCGATTCAGTGTTGGGGTTGAACATTATGAAGACTTAATCGCAGACCTCAAGCAGGCTTTAGATCAAATGTAAGGCATTAAAATGTTGACCATTAGCGGTTGATAAACTTGCGCATACATACGGTTGTGGCGCTTGTCTGTGAATTGTATTCAACCTACTTTTGTCGCGAAATCCGAAGATGAGAAACCTCGGGTCAAACTTAAAACACAACGATTTGGATATCTTTGAACGCATCCGCAACAACCGTGGTCCACTCGGTCGCCACGCGAAAGAATCACACGGTTACTTTACCTTCCCTAAACTCGAAGGTCCGATCTCAAACCGCATGAGCTTCCGTGGGAAGGATATGTTGGTTTGGAGTATCAACAACTACCTTGGCTTAGCCAACCACCCTGAAATTCGCAAAGCCGATGCTGACGCGGCTGCAGAGTGGGGTATGGGCTACCCCATGGGCGCTCGAATGATGTCGGGTCAAACCAAGTACCACGAGCAATTGGAGCGCGACCTGGCTGACTTCATGCAGAAAGAAGACGCCTTCTTGCTCAACTATGGATACCAAGGCTGCATGAGCGCCATTGAAGCATTGGTTGACCGCCACGACGTGATCGTATACGACTCAGAATCGCATGCCTGCATGGTCGATGGGGTACGCTTGCACCACGGCAAACGTTTGGTCTTCCAACATAACGATATGGAAAGCTTCGAAA
>CAMCHP010000099.1 GCA_945874695.1 Chryseobacterium gleum | reverse complement strand
TAACATCCCGACCATAAGGGGTTTAACGACCGTTTTTGGTTTGTACTATGTGCCCGGACCGTGGGTTGACCAGATCTTTATTTCGAAAGGTGTCGGCTCTGTAACCAGCGGATTTGAGAGCATCACAGGTCAAATCAACATCGCGATGAAGGGCCCCCTCGATCCGGAGCGCTTTCACCTCAATGCGTACATCAATCAAGGCGGACGTGCTGAGTTGAATGTTCATTCACGGCACAATGTATCACGCCGTTGGGCGACCATGGTGATGTACCACAACGAGTTCAACAACATGGAGATGGACCAAAACCGCGATGGATTTATGGATAATCCGCTCAAGCAGGTCAACATCTTGCGCAACGAGTGGAAATTCATCGGTGATCGCGGAATGGAGGGTGAATACAGCTTCACAGCGGTTGCAACCGATCAGCAATCGGGGCAGTTGAGCTCAATTGGTGAATTTGCGCCAGAGGTTGATTTGTGGCGTGCGGATATGAAGGCCCGACACATTGAGGCGACCGCCAAAACGGGTTATGTGTTCCCCGGGCATGTTGGCCGCAGCATTGGCACGCAATTTTCAGGTGAGTTTCATGAGCAAAACTCGATGTTCGGAGCGCGAAGCTACACCGGTATTCAGCGCACCTTACGCGCGAATATTTTGTACGCCGACATCATTGGCAACACCAACCACAAGTTTACCACAGGCTTAAGTTTCTTGTACGATGCATACGATGAGCACCTCGACAGCACGCGTTACCAGCGCGCTGAGCAAATTCCGGGTGCATATTTCGAGTACACGTGGTCGATGTTGGAACGCTTTACCTTGGTTGCTGGTGCGCGCGTTGACCACCACAACCTGTATGGCATGTACTATACACCGCGGATGCACGCACGCTACAGCTTCACCGAAAACACGAGCGTGAAGGCTGTTGGCGGACGAGGTTACCGCACGGCGAACGTGATTATGGAAAACATCGGCCAGCTCGCAAGCAACCGCCAATGGGTGATTGCGGGGCTCGCAAATGATGCGGGCTTTGGTTTAGCACCCGAAGTCGCTTGGAATTACGGCATCAACTTGAACCACCGTTTTCGCTTGAATCACCGCGAGGCAACCCTGTCTCTTGACTTCTACCGCACTGACTTCGAAAATCAGGTCATTACGGATCTCGAAAACGCGCGGGAAGTCCGTTTTTACAATCTCGAAGGCCGCAGTTTCTCGAACAGTGCGCAAGCTGAATTGGCATGGACACCTGCTCGACGTGTGGATGTGCGCCTCGCCTACCGCTGGCTTGAAGTGCAAACCGACTATGCGGTTGGCCGCTTGGATGTGCCTTTGGTTTCAACACACCGTGGATTCTTGAACCTCGCTTACGAGACCAAACCCAATGAGAAAAAGGCCCAATGGCGTTTTGATGTAACCACGGTTTGGGTTGGGAATCAGCGTTTGCCGTCAACCGACGCCAATCCGGAAGCTTTTCGCCTGAAAGCGCGTAGTGACGACTATGTATTGGTGAGCGGACAGGTTTCACGCGTGTTCAACCGCGCGTTTGAAATCTACTTGGGCGGTGAGAATTTGCTCAACTTCCAGCAACCGATGGCGATTTTATCGGCTGAGCAGCCCAATAGCTCATTCTTTGATGCTTCGTTGCTTTGGGGGCCGGTATTTGGGGCGATGGCCTATGCGGGCATCCGTTGGACACCTTTTCAAAGATCATGATTCGGCTTCAGGGGCGGCTTTCTCTTTGGGGAAGTAGCGCCGTTGGCGGATGAGGATCCATAATACACCGATGGTAATGGCGGCATCAGCAACGTTGAAGATTGGAGGAAAGATCTCGGCGTTGCTGTTGCCGACCCACGGTGTGCCCTCGGGCCACTTAACCGTGAAGTGGAACATATCGACCACGTGACCTTTCAAGAATCCGGCGTAGCCGCCCGCTTCGGGTAAAAATCCGGCTACATCGACATAGGTGCTCGCGCCAAACAAAATGCCGTACACCGCGCTATCGATAATGTTTCCCGAAGCGCCAGCCAAAACGAGGGCCACACAGGTCACAAAACCCGGGTGCGCACCCTCTTTGATCAGCCGTTTGATGTAGAGCGCTATTAGTATGATCGCAACGATGCGAAACACACTTAGGGCAATCTTTCCCCAATCGCCGGGAAGCGCCATGCCGAATGCCATCCCATTGTTTTCAATGAAATGCAGTTCGAAGAATCCTGGAATAACGGTCATGCGTTCGCCGATGGTCCAGTTCAGTTTGATCCAGAGTTTTGAAATCTGATCAATGAACAAAACGGCAAAAATGACCCAAAGGACACGTTTCAGCATGCGGTTCTCAGCTTATCATCAGCCCCATGCGGGGTGATGTGCGTTATTTACTGGCGGTTCTTTGCTTCGATGCTCAAGGTGGCGTGAGGCACCAAGCGCAAGCGTTCTTTGGCAATGAGTTTACCGGTTTCGCGGCAAACGCCATAAGTTTTGTTCTTGATGCGCATCAAGGCGTTCTCCAGGTTGTGGATGAACTTCTCTTGGCGTGAAGCAAGTTGCGCGGTTTCTTCGCGGCTCATGGTTTCTGATCCATCCTCCATCATCTTGAAGGTCGGTGATGTATCATCGGTGCTGTTATCATCTTCATGTGACAATGAACGGCGCAATTGATCAAGGTCTTGGCGAGCTTGTTCAAGCTTCTCGAGGATCAAGTCCTCGAATTCTTTCAAATCTTCATCTGAATAGCGGATATCTGCCATAACTATTCGTTTTATTAGGTTAACAATTCCAAACTGATGGTGGCGTTTAAGCCTTCGGCAACCTCAACGGATTGACCGTTGGAGAGGGTGCTAACCACCTCCAAATTTCCTGCCAGCGTTTCGCGGCAAATATATTCTAAATTGTTGCGTACGGCTTTCTCGAGTATTTCGTTACCGGCGATGGTAACAGAAATATGATCTGTGACCTCGAATCCACTGTCTTTTCTAATGTTTTGGATGCGGTTGACAACCTCACGCGCCAAACCTTCCATCTCCAGCTCGGCGTCGAGGGTGATGTCGAGCGCCACCGTTACGCGTTGATCGGCCGCTACTTGCCATCCGGGGATGTCTTGTGAAACGATCTCAACCTCATCGCGTGTGATCGCGGTGGTCATACCTCCGAGCGTTAGCTCGAAAACACCGTGCTGTTCAAACTGTGCAATGTCATCTTGACTCCACCCTGCGATGGCTGCGGCGGCATCTTTCATTTGCTTACCAAAACGCGGCCCGAGGGCTTTGAAGTTGGCTTTGGCTTGCTTCACCAAAACGCCGGTATCGTGCAAATACTCGAGGTTTTTCACGTTGACCTCACTGAGCACCAGCGGCTCAATGGCCTTCAGTTGTGCTTCAAATTCGGCATTCAGAATGGGCACCATGATGCGGCGCAACGGCTGTCGCACGCGAATTTTCTCTTTTTTACGAATGCTCAACACGAGTGTGGTGATGCGCTGGGCGAGATCCATGCGGCTTTCGAGCGCTTCACTGATCAACGCAGCATTGCTTGCTGGGAAGTCGGCCAAATGCACTGAACCGTGGTTTGATCGACCGGTAATGCGCGTCAAATCGCTGTACAAGCGCTCCATGTAGAACGGCGCAATGGGTGCCGACAAAATGGCGATGGTCTCTAAACACGTGTAGAGCGTTTGGTAGGCCGAAATTTTATCGATGTTGCCCGCGTAGTCGCCTTTCCAGAAGCGGCGGCGTCCTAAACGCACGTACCAGTTGCTGAGTTGATCAACCGTGAAATCGGTGATCAATCGACCGGCACGGGTCGGTTCAAAGTTCGCGTAGGCTTCGTCAACAGCAGCGACAAGCGAATTGAGGCGCGAGAGGATCCAACGATCGAGTTCAGGTCGGTCGGCGTGTGCAACATCAGCTTCGCTGTATGCGAATCCATCGATGTTTGCGTACATCGCAAAGAAATTATAGGTGTTGTACAAGGTTCCGAAGAACTTGCGTTGCACCTCTTCAATACCCGGAGAAAACTCTTCAAATTGCTCGCCTTTGCTAACATCAGGTTTCTCCCAAGAGAACTTGAGGTTGTCCCATGGCTGTGCATTGGTAATCATGTACCAGCGCGTCGCATCCGGACCGTACTTTTTCAGGGTGTAGAAAGGCTCCACGGCATTGCCGAGGCGTTTCGACATTTTCTGTCCGTTTTTATCGAGTACCAATCCGTTCGACACCACATTTTTGTAGGCCACTTGATCAAAGCAAAGGGTCGCAATGGCGTGCAAGGTGTAGAACCACCCCCGGGTTTGGTCAACCCCTTCAGCGATGAAGTCGGCGGGGAAAGCGGTGTTGTTATCAACCTTTTCTTTGTTCTCGAACGGATAGTGGAGTTGCGCATAGGGCATGGCTCCTGAATCGAACCAAACATCGATCAAGTCGCTTTCGCGGCGCATGGGTTTTCCTGACGGACTGCGCAAAACGATGCGGTCAACGTAGGGCTTATGGAGGTCGAAGCTGTGGTAATTCGCATCGCTCATGTCAGCGGCATCGAAATCAGCCAGCGGATTCTCGGTCATGAGACCCGCTGTTTTGGCTTCTTCACATGCCGTTTTGAGTTCAGCCACCGAGCCAATGCAACGGCTCTCGGTGCCGTCTTCGGTGCGCCAAATCGGAATTGGAATGCCCCAAAAGCGCGAGCGGCTGAGGTTCCAATCGTTGAGGTTCTCGAGCCAGTTGCCAAAGCGTCCAGTGCCCGTGCTTGCTGGTTTCCAGTTGATGGTGTGATTGAGTTCAACCATGCGGTCGCGTGCAGCAGTCGCACGAATGAACCATGAATCAAGCGGGTAGTACAGGATGGGCTTATCAGTGCGCCAGCAATGCGGGTAGCTGTGCTCGTATTTCTCAACATTGAAAGCTTGTCCACGCTCTTTGAGCAAGATAGCGATTTCGACATCGAGCGACTTCTCAGGCGCTTCGCCATCGGGGTAAAACTCGTTTTTCACGTAGTATCCGGCGAAGGGCCCTACAATGAGTTTTCCTTGCAAATCAACCAAGGGCATGCCATTGCCGTTGCCATCATCGATGAGCATTGGCGGCACACCGGCTTCACGGGCCACTTGGGCATCGTCAGCACCGAAAGTAGGCGCGGTGTGTACAATACCTGTACCGTCTTCGGTTGTAACGAAAGCTCCAGGAATCACTCGAAATGCTTGGTCAGCATCGTTCATCGGTGTCGCCCAGTCGAGCAACGGCTCGTAGGTCAAACCTACCAAATCACGTCCTTTGCAGCGACCAACGATTTCAAACGCGGCCTCTTTCTTCACGGGGAAGTGCTTGCTTACCAGTGCTTCAGCGAGAATAACAGTATTGGCTTGATCGGTGTATTTATTCACCGAATTCACGATCACATAATCAATATCAGGCCCTACGGTGAGCGCTGTATTCGAAGGCAATGTCCACGGCGTGGTGGTCCAAGCAAGAAAATGCACCGCCTCTTCCATTGCCCCGCCCGCGATTTCCGCAATGCGTTGACGGGCCGCGGGTGTTGCGCGAAACATCGCAACCGCTGAGGTGTCTTTCACATCGCGGTAGGTGCCCGGTTGGTTGAGTTCATGCGAACTGAGGCCTGTACCTGCCTTGGGCGAATACGGCTGAATGGTGTATCCCTTGTACAGCAAGTTCTTGTTGTATAACTGGCTGAGCAGCCACCATACCGACTCAATGTACTTGTTTTCGTAGGTGACGTAGGGGTTATTCATATCGACCCAGTAGCCCATTTGGCGGGTGAGGTCGTTCCAAACGTCGGTGTATTTCATTACTGCCTGACGGCAGGATGCGTTGTATTGTTCTACGGTGATTGATTTCCCAATATCCTCTTTCGTGATGCCGAGTTCTTTTTCGACACCTAACTCGACAGGAAGGCCGTGTGTATCCCAGCCGGCTTTGCGCTCTACGCGGAAACCTTTCAAGGTTTTGTAACGGCAAAAAATGTCTTTGATGGCGCGTGCCATCACGTGGTGAATGCCGGGCATACCATTGGCCGAGGGCGGCCCTTCGTAGAACACCCAAGGCTTGCTTTCTGGCCGTGTAGAAATGCTCCGCTCGAAGACCTGTTGTTCGTCCCACACCTTCAATACTTCACTTGCCACTTCTGGCAGGTTAAGCTGTTTATATTCAGGATATTTCACCGGCATTGCGTACTCTTTTTTTAGCGGTGCGCGAAGATACGGTTTTTGGTGGAATGCGGGGGGAATTTAGTATACTTTGGGCTTGGGTGAGCCGGTGTTGCCTGCTCAATATCAGCATTAAGCTCTATCAACAGGAACTATTGAACATATTGAACGGCTGCTTGAGCATTAACCAAACCCCAACCATACTGATCATCTTTGGCCGGATAATTACTCGCGGTCACCTTCAACGCATTTATCACTTGGGTGCGTGACATGCTTGGGTTTTCAGCCCACACGAGTGCCGCAATTCCAGCCAATGTTGCCGTTGCAATAGACGAACCTCCTACGTAGAGCGGTTGGTTACCGCTCATCGCCAATGTCACCGGCTTCCGTGAAGAATTATCTTCATCTTGCATCGCAACAACAAAATCAACAGCCGAGCCATAATGGCACTCATTGCAATTATCGAGCGGCATCTCATCTTTTACACCCGTAACAGCCTGAGGTTGAGACATGCTTGCTGGGAAAACCACGCCAACCCAATTGGTAATTGGAACTGAGGTGCCGGCTGCGCAGAAAATGAGTTTGCCCTTGTTGTGCGCATAAATGAGCGCGTCAGCGACTTGCCCACTGTAAAAGATGTCGCCAAGTGACATTGAAATAATTTTGACGTCTGACCGGTTGCCGAGGTAATAAAATGAGTCTGAAACCCCATCTTTTTCTAGGCTCTCATTAATAATTACGTCATCTGTAGCTCTGCAGCTCACTAAGTTTGCTTTGTATGCAACACCAACGCTGTTATATGAAGTTCGGGGTGCTGCAATCATACCCGCCATTGCAGTACCGTGCCCGCAATCGTCGTATACACCTGTGTTTTCGCACCACCACAGCCAGCACGATTCAAAAAAACCATGCCGTGAAATGAAGCGATCCGTGCTCCAGCCGCTGCTGAACAAACTGTTCAATTTTGCTTGATCTTCGCTTACGCCTGTGTCAATTAAGCCAATTGTAATGTTGTCTCCTTGGCTCATTGACCATGCGCCGCTTATGCCATTAACATTGAAGTTCCAACTCCGTTTTGCCGAAGGACTAATCACAGTGTAGTCTATTCCATTTACAAGATCTGTATCGCCTTCATTGTCGCCACAACCTGCTGATGACCGCTGATCTTCTTGAAGCATGAAGCCCATAGGCTCTGCATAGCGAACGACACTAATTCTTCTCAATTTTGCCAACGTTTCAAAGTCATAGACTTTGATATTGAAGTACGGCAAGGGTTTGTCTTCAAACGCCAGAATGTCAGCGGCCTCGACACTGCGGTCTGGATGAAGGCGGTTTGTTTCGGCAACGATGAAATCAACCAAACGCTTCTTGATGTCTCGCCAAACAGGTGATTGAACATCTATTTCGTGTATAAGCTCTTCAATTTGCGCAAACCCTTCGGGTTGGTAGCCCACAGAGAGTAAAGAATCTGAATTTACAAGTGCACTCCAAACCACCTCATCACTCAACTCATTCCAATGTACAACCCCTGACTCGTGTAATTTTCTCAGTACGATGTCGTCAACCTGAAAGCCGCTGAGCGGAGCCGATGGCGCCTCAGGTAATTCGCCTTCCCACTGCAGCGAACCTGTAACAGGTGTCGCCTCCGAGCTCAAATTTGTCTCTTTCTTACACGCTTGAAAGAAAATAACCATGAAAAAGCTCAAAAAAATCGCTCGCATCAACGAAAAGGGTGAACTAGAAAACATCATTAGTCGGTAAGTTTTGGTTTAACTACGCAGCAAAAATAATTGTGCAAATCGATTCACCTCGCTCCGCGCCAAAACTTAACACCGACTTAATTTGGTGTACCCCTTCACTGCGGCCATGCCAAGTGGAACCATTCCGCCCACAGTGCTGATTGACGAGTGAATCTCATCATTCAAGGACGTCTCGTGCACAACAGTTTTAGAGGTCAAATCACCATGTTTTCAATTGCGTGTAGTCAAAGGACCATTCAGGGGTGTGCAAGCGATCGGAAGTGGCGCGGTACCACGAACCGATGGTGTCGTTCATGTTTTTGAGGATGTGAGTTTCTTGCGCAGGATGGCTGTCGCGGCAGATGAGCGGGCGTGTCGCAAGCACATGCGCGAGGTCGAGGCAGTGCTCATGCGCGAGGAGCTCAAAGGGATGCGTCGTGTGTTGCGAAAGCTCGGCCACATCTCCG
>CAMCHP010000098.1 GCA_945874695.1 Chryseobacterium gleum | reverse complement strand
GCACGGAAGATCGCCAGCGGTGTAGCTATTATAATTGGCATAATCGACAATCGATCCAGCTCGATTTCATGACCGAACATTCAGGCATGGTCACTTTTAGGGCAATCAATGGCGAAATATTCTTCCTTACGTTCGCAGTTAAAGACGTGGCGCAAACGGTTGATTTTGAAATTCCAATCGAGATTCAAGAAGTTTTTATCCATTCACAAGGAGGCATAGAAAGCTTTATAATTTCTGAAGAATCCTTAGTAGCCAATCATGGTAAAGCACGGTTCTTGTTAAAGTAAGTGTAGATTCGGTAAGGGCTTTCTTGCGGCCACGAATCATGATAAACCCTTGCCCAAATGCGGTTTGCAAAGCCTATGTAATCTGAAGTTATTTCCTCGGGGCATAAACAGTGCTCCCTTCCCAGCTGTTGTATGAATCATGTGTGAGTGCCGGAGTCATAGGGCCTTCAATACATAACCGTGAAGAACACTTCAGAGCATACGAAGAGAGCTGATATTGCCTTGGTTTGGTTCAAGCGCGACTTGCGTTTGATTGACCATGAACCGCTGTGGCATGCGCTGAATCAAAGTCTGCCAGTGCTGCTGATTTATTGCTTTGAACCCACGGTGATGTGCAATGTAGACAGCGATGTGCGGCACTGGCGTTTTGTGCATCAGTCAATCCATGATATGCAAGGAAAACTGGCAAGCGTCAACACCCAAGTCTATATTTTTCATGCTGAAGCACTCGCGGTGTTCCAAGCACTGCATGGTGCATTCAACATTAAAACGATCTATTCGCATCAGGAAATAGGGAACAAGGTGACCTATGATCGTGATCTTGCAGTGGGCAATTTTTGCACGATGCATGGCATCGATTGGCGCGAATACCAGCACAACGGAGTAGTGCGAAAGTTGAAATCAAGAAAAGATTGGGAAAAGCGTTGGAAGCAAAAAATGCAGGAGAGCCCGAAGTTGATACGAACAACCGATTGGAACGCCCTCAACCTTGAACCCGTGCTCTACGACCGCTTGAAAGGCCCAGCATTGGACACCTCGATCACAACACCAAACAAAAATTTCCAGCCGGGCGGTGAATCCTATGCATGGAAATATTTAGAGAGTTTTTTGAAGGAGCGGTATTTCAATTATTCAAAGCACATTTCAAAGCCCGCATTAAGTCGTAAAAGTTGCAGCCGCTTATCGCCTTACCTCAGCTACGGCAACATTAGCATGCGCATGGTGTATCAATGCACGATGCAGCGCTACACGCAGGCGAGTAATAAACGAGCGCTCAGTAATTTCGTATCACGGCTGCATTGGCATTGCCATTTCATGCAAAAATTCGAAGATGAATGCCGCATGGAGTTTGAAAATGTGAACAGCGCCTATGACAGCTTAGAAAAATCAAGAAACGAACACTTCATCCTAGCGTGGCAAGAGGGAAAAACTGGTGTACCCATTGTGGATGCCTGCATGCGTTGTTTGGTGACCACAGGATACATCAATTTCAGGATGCGGGCGATGGTGGTTTCATTCTTTGTGTTCAACTTGTGGCAAGATTGGCGCGAGTTACATTTCTTGGCGCGGCAGTTTCTAGATTACGAGCCCGGCATTCATTATCCGCAGTTGCAAATGCAGTCAGGGGTTACAGGGGTAAATACCATTCGGATTTACAATCCCATTAAGAACTCGCAAGATCATGATCCCGAAGGTGTATTCATCAAGACGTGGATTCCTGAATTGCGTGAAGTCCCGCCAGCATTGATCCATGAACCTTGGAAAATGAGCGCAATGGAGCAGCAGTTGTACAATGTGCATATCGGGTCAGACTATCCGTATCCCATTGTAGATATTGAATCTACACGTAAAGCAGCCAGCGACATCGTATGGAGTTTCAGAAATACAGATGCCGTTAGAAAAGAGGGGAGCAGAATTTTGAAAAAACATACAAATCACTCCGCTCCGCTTAGCATTGAAAATTTGAAACGTGGGTAATCTTTCTTAATTGTTTCAGATTCTTTGTGAACGAAGAAGGCACCTCTCGCGAAGTGCCTTCCTATCCTGCCGATAGGCAGAGAAAAAAATCAGTAATAAATATTGCGACGCACCTTTGCTACATACTTTGCTAGGCGAATGACTTGCTTGGTGTAACCGTATTCATTGTCATACCAGGTGTATAGCACAACGTTTTTACCCGCAGGACCAACGATGGTTGCTTTGCTATCAAACACACTACAACACTCATTTCCAATGATGTCGTTCGAAACAAGCTCAGGGTTGATCGAGTAGAAAATTTGGTTCACCAAATCACCATTTAAAGCTGCATTGCGCACGGCATTGTTGACCGCGTCGAGGGTCGTCGCTTTCTTGAGATGCAGGTGAATAATCGCCAGCGAACCGTTGGGAGTTGGCACGCGGACCGCATTGGCCGTAAGTTTATTTTCTAACGAAGGAATAACTTTTGTCACGGCTTTGCCTGCACCAGTTTCAGTTATGACCATGTTAACGGCTGCGCTGCGTCCGCGACGTTCTTTCTTGTGGTAATTGTCGAGTAGGTTTTGATCGTTCGTATAGGCGTGCACCGTTTCAATGTGGCCGTGCTCAACTTCAAACTCGTCTTCCATGACCTTCAATATCGGACAAATAGCATTCGTCGTACATGAGGCTGCAGAGAACAGGTCTTGGTTCGTGATGTCGAGATCGCGGTGGTTGATGCCGTAAACAATGTTCGGCATACCTTTACCCGGCGCAGTCAAGATCACTTTTTTCACACCTTTGCTTTGGAGGTGTTTACTGAGTGTTTCTGCGTCGGTGTAAGCACCTGTATTGTCGATAACCAGAGCATCTTTGATGCCATACTGGGTATAGTCAATGGTTGTAGGATCAGCTGCGCCAATGACTTTAATCCGCTGGCCGTTTACCACCAAAAACTGACCATCGTGGTCAACATAAACTGTTCCAGCGAAGCTCCCGTGCACCGAATCATTTTCGAGGAGGGAGGCACGCTTGATCAGGCTTTTTTCATCAACTGAGCGCACAACAATTGCACGGAGGCGCAACTGCTGGCCTTTACCCGCTTGCTTGATTAATTCGCGCGCTGCGAGGCGTCCGATACGGCCAAAGCCGAAGAGTACCACATCGCGTGGCTCAAAGGGGGTGGCACCGTCAGCGATGAAGTTGCCAAGTTTGCTGTCGAGGAAATCTTCGAGCGACTTAAAACGGTCGCGCTCGGCCAGCCACTCACTGGCTAATTTACCGATGTCGATTTTCGCCGGAGCGAGGTTCATTTCATAGAGTGCTCGGGCGATGTCGGCCGAATCGAACACACTAATGGGTTTTTTAACCACTTCTGCAGCGTACTGGTGTAGACGCAAGATCTCAGAGATGTTGCTATCTACCAAGTGGTTACGGAAAATAACAAGCTCTATCGACTTGTCGAAGAGCAACTTGCCAATGGAATGGAGCAGGTCAACTGCAGCCCGCTCCTGATTGACATAAACCTTCAGTTCATTGCTGTAGGTTTCGTTCAGCGTTGTGCTTGGCATTGTATATAAGATTTGGGTTGATATACACGTCTAGAGGCGTTGCAAAAGTAAGGTTTTTATTCTGTAGCCCTTGGTTACAGTTTAGGTGTTGTATCTTCACATCGCGAAATATGATTTGATGGAAAACTACCCGCTTTTGCTTGCTCCGCTTGATTTAGGCTTTACGACTTTGAAGAATCGCGTGATTATGGGGTCAATGCACACGGGGCTTGAAGAAGAGCGCGACGGTTTTGAACGGATGGCCGCCTTTTATGCCGAACGTGCACGCGGTGGTGTTGGCCTCATTGTAACTGGTGGTGTTGCACCAAATCGCGAAGGATGGGTGGCGCCTTTTGGCTCGCGCATGGCTACTTCGAGCCATGCACGTAAACACCGCATGATTACCGATGCTGTGCATGCCGAGGGCGGTAAAATTGTGATGCAGATTTTACACACTGGGCGCTATGGTTACCATCCCCTGTGTGTAGCTCCTTCAAAAGTCAAAGCGCCTATTAATCGGTTTACACCCCGTGCACTCGGGAAATGGGGCATACAACGCACCATTCGCGCTTTTGTTCGCTCGGCTGAATTGGCCAAAACAGCGGGCTACGATGGGGTAGAGGTAATGGGCTCTGAAGGATATCTGATTAATCAGTTCATCGTTCGTAAAACCAATCACCGAACCGATAATTACGGTGGATCATTTGAAAACCGTTGCCGCTTTGCACTCGAAATTGTGCGCAAAACACGGGAAGCGGTGGGTCGAGAATTCATCATTATTTATCGGCTTTCTATGCTTGATTTGGTTGAAGATGGCTCATCGTGGGAAGAGGTTGTGCAGTTGGCCAAAGCCATCGAGCAAGCGGGTGCGACCATAATCAATACCGGAATTGGTTGGCATGAAGCTCGTATTCCGACCATTGCAACCATGGTGCCTCGTGCAGGTTTTGCGTGGGTAACCAAACGGTTGATGGGAGAAGTAAACATTCCTTTGGTGACCACCAACCGCATCAACATGCCTGAAACAGCAGAGCAGGTGCTTCGTGACGGCTGTGCCGATTTGGTGAGTATGGCTCGGCCATTTTTAGCTGATCCTGAATTGGTCTTAAAAGCTGCATCCGGCCGCCAGGCCGAAATCAATACCTGCATTGCTTGCAACCAGGCCTGTTTAGATCACATTTTTGAACAACGCGTGGCCTCGTGCTTGGTGAATCCCAAGGCCTGTCACGAGACCGATTGGAAAGCAGCGCCAGTTCAAAGTAAGAAACGCATTGCCATCGTTGGGGCAGGCCCTGCAGGCCTCTCGTGTGCAATTGCAGCTGCAGAACGCGGGCATCAGGTAACCCTTTTTGAGGCACAAGGGCACATTGGTGGGCAATTTGATTATGCTCGAAAAATACCAGGTAAAGAAGAGTTTAACGAAACCCTCCGCTACTTCAATACTATGCTGGTTAAGCATGGGGTAGAACTAAAACTCAATCACCGCGCTTCAGCTGACCAATTGAAAGGTTTTGATGAAGTGGTTATGAGTACAGGGGTTGTGCCGCGCAAATGGCGCATTGAAGGTAGCGATGATGCGCATGTGCTGAGCTATACCGAAGCACTCAGTGGAGCACGCGTCGGTAAGCGCGTTGTGATCATTGGAGCTGGTGGAATTGGTTTTGATGTAGCTGAGTACTTGTCGC
Source organism: Chryseobacterium gleum (assembly GCA_945874695.1). Taxonomy (GTDB): domain Bacteria; phylum Bacteroidota; class Bacteroidia; order Flavobacteriales_D; family Sanyastnellaceae; genus CAMCHP01. The sequence continues at coordinate 3,203 of CAMCHP010000098.1, read as the reverse complement.
ACCCTGAGCATCAAACCCATGTGGGGGAGGTAGCGGCATTCATGAGTCGCTGGGGAGTCGATCAATCGTATGCGCATCGGGGTGGATTGAAACCCGCAGAAACGGAGAAGGCTGACCGCTCGATTGTGATGTTGCAACGCAAGTCATCAAAACCAGGACAAGGACTCGGGAAAACGACCGGCTGGATTCACCGTGCATCACTTAAAATGGCAGGCGTCAAAATGCTCGCTGGCGTTCAGTACGAGCGCGTAGAAGGCAATAATTTACACATTACAGTTGAAGGGCAGCCGCAAACTCTTGCCTTTGATACCATTGTCGTGTGTGCGGGTCAAGTGTCAGAGCGCTCATTGGAGCATGAATTAAAGGCTTTAGGGGTATCGTTCCACATCATCGGAGGGGCTCTTGAAGCAGGGGAACTTGACGCCAAACGCGCCATTTCACAAGGAATGCGCCTGGGGAACAAGTTCTAATTGTTTGTCGGTTAGGCTAGCGAAATTCGCTATATTCGAAGCGCAATACCTAACCAAATGACACGTTTATACCTTACTCTACTTTTTGTTGCATCTTCATTTCTTGGCCAAGCGCAAGATGACTGCAACGTAATCTATGCCACAGCTACAGGTAGTGGCCTGAATGGAACCTTGCAATCACCCGCGAATTTATTGACCGCGATTGATTTGTACATCGCTGACAATGAACGTGATGTCATCTTTCTTTTAGAGGGAAATTACAACTTCAATCAAACGTTGGTGATTCCAAGTGGACTGACGATTGAAGGGGGCTTTGTGAACACGGGCAACGGTTGGTTGAAGAATAGCACGCTGGTAACACGAATCAACATTGCTCCACCGATGGAGGTTGTTTCTGGGAATGCTCATTACACGGGTGTTTTGTTGGCCAACACGGTGAACGTGCGTTTGCGCGATTTGGAGATTCGTGTTTTGGAGGGGCAAACGCCATCTGGTACGGGTGTTAATGGTGCCAGTATTTATGGAGTTCGCGTGCTGAATTCATCAAACTACATCTTTGAACGTTGTGAAATTATCACCGGTAATGCGGGCTCAGGATTACCAGGCATTTCTGGAGTTCTAGGAAACTCCGGCGGCGAAGGTCAAGCAGGGCAAGTGGGCTGTGATGGATGTTCAGACAATGGCTTTGGTGGGAATGGTGGCATCGGAGGAAATCCGGGAGGGGCCGGTGGCCGAGGCGGCTATGGTGATCAAAACGGCGCTTCAGGTGCTGCAGGCGGAGGTGTTGGCGGCGGTGCTGGTGGTAGTGGCGGTGCTGGCGATGGATCGACCTGTGTTTTTGGTTGCAACGATGGCGGTACAGGCAATCCTGGTGGTGTTGGTCTGTCTGGTGCGCCAGGAGCGAATGGTTCGAATGCGTCAATTGCCCAAGTTGTAAACGGCTATGCAACGCCTTTAGCTGGTCAAAATGGGCAGAATGGCATCGCAGGCGGCGGCGGCGGCGGTGCTGGAGGCGGCGGTGGAACAGATTGCTGTTTGGACGATCGCGGCGGCGGCGGTGGTGGCGGTGGTGCAGGTGGTTTTGGCGGTACCGGGGGAACTGGTGGCGGAAGCGGCGGAAATGCCATTGCCATTTTGGCTTGGAACAATGGAAATGGCGCCCTCGTGCGTGATGTGTTATTGAACCCCGGAAATGCAGGGTTAGGAGCATCTGGTGGAAACGGAGGCCCTGGCGGGGCAGGAGGTTCAGGAGGAAGCGGTGGATTTGGCCCTGACAACGGAGGTAATGGCGGCAATGGCAACAGTGGTGGTCAAGGAGGAACAGGTGGAACTGGCGGTTTTGGTGCCAACGGACAAACCTTGCAGCTTTTTGAATCGGGAAGTTTGGTCGACCTGCAAGTTACAGGCTGGCCCTATCCGCAAGATTATACTGCCTTGTCAGGTGTAGGCTGCACAAACAGTGTGATCGAATTAAGCAAGTCAGCTGGAAACTGGGATTTGGGTGCAATGGGGGCGAATGCGATCAACGATTTGTTGCCCGACGTTTCATCGTTTGATCCTTCAAACAATGCGATTCAAGTGTACTACACAGCGCAAGGTCCGAAAGACTTGGTTACAGAATTGAGTGCATTGCAAGACTTTTTCGAGGTGCGTGAGAATCGTGCGTTACCGAGTATCGGAGCAATCCCCGACTCGTTGTGCGCTGGTGAAGCTTTGGTTCTTAGCACTCCGACAACAGGATTGGAAATTCAATGGTCTGTTCTTGATGAAGCGGGGAGCATGGTGGCAACGCGCGAAGGGGCGGCGCCAGCGCCTGTAGAACTAACTACGGGTTTATATTACGTGAAGCTCGAAGTGCGTGATGCTTGCTGTGGCTGGTCAATTCCGGTTTATGACTCAACCTTTGTTCGTGATCAGCTTACTGAGTTAAATGTGGTTAACATTTGTGCCGGTGATTCAATCTTTTTAGGCGGCGCTTGGCAAACCGAGGAAGGCATTTATCAAGATTTGGTCACCTTCGATGCGGCCTGCCCAGTGAATATTACCAGCGTTTTATTGCTTAATGCATGCAGTGAGTTTGGTTGCACCGACGTGAATGCCTTGAATTATCAGCCTTTCGCGTTGAACGATGATGGCTCGTGCATTTATGGCGATTGCGAATCAGCGTGTGGACCAGGATTGATTTGGGTTGAGGAATTGCAGCAATGCGTTGAGAGTTGTCCTGCCGATTTGAACTATGATGGCTTAATCAACTCAACCGACTTGTTGTCGTTCTTGGCTGCTTTTGGAACAGTTTGCAACTAGAGCCATGATAGCGATCACCCGTTGACGCGCTCTTTCAGCAAGTTGTTCAGCGGTTTCAGATGGGTAATCACTCGGGCGAAAGGCTTCGCCGATGGCAATGGTGATGGTACCGCGATTGACCCACCAACCTTTGGCGGGAAGACAGGCGTGGGCACCAGAAACCGCAACCGGTACAATTGGAATGTCGCCGTCTTTGGCGATAATGAATGCACCGCGACGAAACAATTGTACTTCACCGTCTTTTGAACGCGTACCTTCAGCATAGCTGAGTACATGCTTGCCTTCACGAATGCGTTGGGCTGCGACTTGCATGCTTCGCTGTGCTTTTTGCTTGTCTTTGCGATCGATAAAGATTTGCTTGGTCGCGCTGATGTACCAACCTACCACGGGGGTATGCTTCAGTTCTTTTTTAGCAATGAAATTGAGGTT
>CAMCHP010000097.1 GCA_945874695.1 Chryseobacterium gleum | reverse complement strand
AAGTACGTGCGCGAAGTCAATTTCAATTTCTTCACCAGTCGCATCAATCGCACGAACTTCACTTCAGTGAGTGAACGCCTGTTCAGTGGCTTGCGCATGGAGGTCATTCAAAGCGACCTGATCAGTTTCGCGGCAACCTATGTCAACATGTACGACTGGGCAGGTACCAGCCGAAATACGGTGCACTTTAACAATCCCGTGATTACCGGACAAATCAACCTCACCCTCCCCGAACAAAAAGATTGGCAGTTTACGGCTACCTCTGAATTCGGAATGAGCCGTCAATTCTACCGCGGAACCGAAGCTGACCCCGACATGCAAGGCGCCTTCGGTGATCTCAAAATCATCGCCGAACTCAAGCCGCGAAATATCGTTGCAACCCTCAATTTGCACAGTGTTGAAGCCGATTTCAGAAGTCCAGGTGCGCAAACCAAACGCATCAATTTCAATGCTGCGCCACAAACTTTTCAACGCATCACCAACGAACAGAGCATACGTACATTCACCCTTCTCGACCTCTTGCGTGAAACCGATTTGTACAACATGCAACTGAGCGACGAATTAATGGCCTTCGATCCGCGCTATGATAACATTACCCCCTATGGCGAAGCAACGCCAAACCGAAGTGGTTTCGCACTAACCATCGATCATGCACCAGCAGATGAACGCTACGCCGTACAAGCAACATGGCTAAATTTTAGCGAATTGCGCGGACAAGGCACTACGCAGTTCAAGAACTTTCAACGCTTTGAACTCCTCGGCAATGTGAATATCCACCGCTGGTTGCCCAACTATGAAAAAGCAATTCGCCTCGAAGCAGGTCTTCGCCAAGATCAAACCAAGCGCGACGGCGAAGAAGGCGTGCGTGCTGTAGACCTCAGCAGCACCCTCATGTCGGCCGGTTTTGCCATTGAATTCGCCAAGAACCTGTCGCTAACCGGAGCCGTTCAGGGCATATACTATGAAGGCTTCGATTTCTTGCCTTTGCGCAGCGACTTCGACCAAGTCGTATTTTACAATGAATTTGAAGTCGACGGTCTCGAACAAATGATCGGACTCGGCCTGCGATATGATTTTTCAGCGAATGACTATTTAACCATTCAATGGAACAACTTCAACAGTGAAAATAATTTTGGCACTTTGCCCAATTATGAAATCAATCAGCTGGTTTTCTTGTTTTCTATGAAATTCTAATCCGCGAATCATGACAACCTCCACACATCCATACACCATGCTCCTCCGATTTTGGCCTGTTCTGCTCTTACTGCTCGCTTCATGTGCGAAAGAAGACACCTTCGATGGACCTGCACTCATTGACTTGTACGGTGATTTCACCGTGATTAATGAATTTCAGGCAAGCTCGAACACCGTGAACTTTGCCGAAGGACAAACCGTGACTTTCACGGCGCTTTTCTCTAAAAACGTGAACTGGACCATCACCATTACCGGTGAATCGTCAGGCGCAGTGCGTCAAATTACAGGGTTCTCAAACCAACTGAATGCATCGAATGCCCGTTGGAACGGAACAACCACCATTTTGCCCATGTTCCGCGCTGAAAACTGCAGCGTCGAGCTCACCATTGCCAATGAGGAAGAAACCTTTCAAGCGGAGGTAGAAGTCATCGCGCCACGCACCTATTCGGGCCTGCTCCTCAGCGACTTTGAAGATGGATTTCCAGAAGGTTGGGTTCCTTTCGTGCAGAGCGGTGCCAACATGAGCTTTGTTGTTGCAACAGTTGACATCGCTGGACAAGGCAATCGGTACTATGATATGGGTGGAACCGTAAACTGGGATTACCTCATTGGCATGTTCGACATTCCCGGGTCAGTGTACGGCGATGAAGCAACATTCCCTCTCGCGAACAACCCGAACAACATCTTCTTCAACTGCCTGCTCTACAATCCACCAGCGATCAACAACGCCATTACACTCATTCAATTTCGTGAAGATGACAATGGCAATGGAACCTACGAGGCCAATGAAGACCTCTGGGCGATTGAGGTTACCGGCCTAGCGGCCGGATGGCACCTAATTTCTCAGCGCTACAGCGATATGCCAACACTCATCAACGGGCAGCCCGCAGCCCCAATCGGAAATGGAATTCACGAACCAAATCGCCTAATTCAAGTGTCTGTGCTCTTTTTGGCCAATCCGGTAACCGGGTACTCACAAAACTACCTCGACTTCCTCATCTTCACTGAAAACACCCCACTTCAGCCTTAAAGCATGTTTGCACGAAAAATACATAGTACAATCGGTGCACTGACGCTTCTGCTTGCAGGAGGCTGTGCTGAAGTAAAGCATGCCGAGCTCTATCAAGTGCCAGCACCCGCGCAAGATGTCGCAGGCATCGAAAACTTTTATGCCCTGCAAATCTTCTCCGATTACTTGAACGATGAAAATTGGCACACCGAATTTCCACAATGCCTTACGGTTGAGAACAAAGCGGAGTTTGCAAAGGGAGAAGGCGGTGGATTAAAACTCACCTGGAACCGCCAAGCAGCAGGTTGCACCTGGGTGGGGATGGGCTTCGGCTGGAGCGGATGGGCTCCCAAAGACATCAGTCAAATCACCGATCGGGCTGCCGTCTCTTTTTACGCGCGTTCAACGTCTGGAAACTTAAAGAGCATTCCATGGGCAATTGCGCTCGAAGACTACAGCGGGGCGCAAGCCTATGCTGGCGTTTTTCCTGCAACCATTCAAGGCGGGGTAATCACTGAAACAGGCTGGACACAAGTGATCGTGCCGTTATCAAGCTTCGACTACCGTGAAAACGACTTCGATCTGACCCTGGTCAAGCAAATGATCATTCAATTTGAAGCGGAAGGCGAGCTGATCATCGATCAAATTGAAGTCATTCCTTACACCAAAGGAAAAAAACAGAAGGCCCACATCGCTCAAATCTCAAACGACATTTCATTCGATCAGGCCTTCGCTACCACGCAACCGTGGCTCCAATCCGAACCAATCACAATCGAACAACACAGCATTGCACTCGCAAGCAACAACCGTTTCCTGTTCATCTCAGCAAGCATCGTTGACGACAGTCCGCTCCAAAACAAACACACCGAATCCAACATCTGGAACGGCGATTGCCTCGAACTGGCTTGGGCCTCAAACGCTGAGGCTGACCCCTACCGTAAGTTCTTATTGCGATCTGACCACCACTTGGGTATCAAACTCAATGCCGCGGCTGAAGTGTGGAATTGGCGCACCACAGCACCCATTACAAATGCGCAAACCCAAGTTTCAGTTGAAGGCGACCGCGTGCGTATTCTAGCAGCCATACCGCTCGAAGAAATCGGCGGTGTGCGTGAACCCAACCGAAATTACGCCTTCGAAATTGCCATTGATCAAGGCGATGAAACTGGAATTCGCAACGCCCAATACCGCTGGAATAGCGTGTACCGCGAAGGCTTCCATACCAATCCAACCCTTTGGGGGGCAGCAACCATAATTCCCTTCTAATGCGTATGAAAACCACTGCAACATACCTTTTTCTTTGTGCGGCACTCCTTTTCAGCTGCACAACCGATGAAGCGGCAACGCGCGAAAAATCAAGCGACTCAAACGATCGCATCGATTCGTTGCTCGCTGAAATGACCATCAAAGAAAAGGTGGGGCAAATGACCCAGCTCAACCTCGATGTACTCTGTGTCGGTGAAGTATTCAACCTCACCGAACCCCATACGCTTCAAGCCGATAAGGTGCAAAAAGCCATTGTCGAATACGCTGTAGGATCTATCCTCAACTGCGGCGGACACGCTTACACCCGTGAAAAATGGCACGAAATCATCGGCGGTATTCAGCAGGTTGCTGTCAATGAAACACGTATGAAAATCCCTGTACTGTACGGCATCGACGCCATCCACGGGGCAAACTACACCTTAGGCTCCACGCTTTTCCCGCAACAGCTTGCACAAGCCGCGACCTGGAATCCGGCCTTGGTAAAACAAGCTGCCGAAATCACCGCCTACGAAGTGCGTGCAAGTGGCATCCCATGGAACTTCTCTCCGGTGCTCGACCTCGGGCGCGATCCCCGTTGGTCGCGTTTCTTTGAAACTTACGGTGAAGATGTACTGCTCGCAAAAACACTCGGTGTAGCATGCATCCAGGGCTACCAAGGTGAAGCCTTAAACGGTACCAGCAGTGTCGCTGCCTGCATGAAACATTTTCTCGCTTACAGCATGCCCCGCACTGGCAAAGACCGCACGCCGGTATACCTCCACGAGCGACAAATTCGCGAGTACTTTCTCCCCACCTTCCAAGCCGCCATCGAAAGCGGTGCCGCAACGGTCATGATCAATAGTGGAGAAATTAACGGCATTCCCGTACACGCCGATAAAGCCATCCTCACCGATCTGCTCCGCACTGAACTGAAATTTGAAGGACTAGCAGTGACAGACTGGGAAGACATCATCAAACTCCACACCCTCCACAAAGTTGCGCCAACCCTCAAAGATGCCGTTCGCATGGCCATCGAAGCCGGAATCGACATGAGCATGGTGCCAAACGATTTTGAATTCAGCGACCTCCTCCTCGAATTAGTCGAAGAAGGAACCATTTCTGAAGCGCGCCTCGATGAATCGGTGCGCCGCATTTTGAAGTTGAAATTTGACCTCGGGTTGTTCGATAACCCCTTCCCACCGAGCATTGAAGCTTACCCCGACTTCAACAACGCTGACGCCATCCAAGCAGCGCGCAATACCGCAAATGAAGCCATTACCCTGCTTAGCAACAACGGTATCCTTCCCCTCAAAAAAACAGCCAAAGTGTTCATTACCGGACCGGGCGCCGATGATGTCACAGCCATCAATGGCGCGTGGACGCGCACTTGGCAAGGTACTGACACCACATGGAACGATGCCTCGCAACGCTCCATTCTCGATGCTTTGCGCGCACAGCATGAAGGACAAATTACCTTCTACAACCCGGTTTCGTACCTCGAAGATGCCAGCATTTCTTCAACAAACGATTTAACCAAGGTGCGTAACATGGCCCAGCAAGCAGACGTCGCCATACTTTGCCTTGCCGAAACACCTTCTACTGAAAAAGTTGGCGACATTTCGAGCCTCAACTTACCCCGCGCGCAACAAATTCTCGCTGAAGAATTGTTGGCTACGGGTGTACCGGTAATTGTGGTCATGGTCTTCAACCGGCCGCGCTTTATCAGCAAATTCATCGATGAGGCCGACGCAGCAATCATGGCCTACTTGCCCGGTGACCAAGGCGGGCCTGCCCTCGTCGACATCTTGCATGGTACAGTAAACCCTTCGGGAAAACTGCCCTTCACCTACCCGCGCGATGAAGCTGATTTGGTGTGGTACGACCACAAGCGCACTGAACAGCTCGATCCCAAATTTGGCATGAATGCCTTCAATCCGCAATGGCAGTTCGGCCATGGCATGAGCTACACCACCTTCGAATACAGCCAACTTGCGCTGATTTCAGACACGATCAACCTCAGCGACACCCTCGCGGTGTCATTCACGGTGAAAAACACAGGCGACCGCGCGGGCAAAGATGTTGCCCAAGCTTACTGCGCTGATCGGTTTGCCGATATTACCCCATCGGTGAAGCGTTTGCGTGCCTATTATAAGTTTGAACTTCAAGCGGGAGAGTCAAAACAATTCACTGTTAAAATCCCAGCTCAATCGTTGCAATACATCGGAAAATCGCTCACGCCTACCTTAGAGAATGGCTGGTTCGATATTTCCATTGCCAATCTCCGTGATTCGATTTACGTTAAAACCAATTGACATGCGTTACCTCATTCTTCTTATTTTTATTTCGGCCTTAACGGCCGGATGCAAGCAGTCAGACCCCGAAGATAACCTCGGGCGAAACGGCGACGTTGTAAATTTCTCAGGCTATTTATGGGATGTCAAGTACGCCAACTTTCAAATGGGCCCGGGTCCAAACTACTTCTCAGGCTTGTATGAGGATGTCTTTGTCGACCACCTCGGATACCTGCACTTGCGCATCTCAGAGCGCAATGGCGTGTGGTACTCAACGGAAGTCATTACCCAAGAAAACTTTGGGTATGGTAAATACATTTTTACGGTACAAGGCGACTTGGTCAACATTCCGGAAAATACAGTGCTTGGACTGTTCACATGGAGCAATGAGTCGTTCTTTACCCAGGCGAACAGCGAAGTTGACATCGAATTTGCAAAATGGGGTAACCCCGAAGCAAGCACCTTGCACTATTCGGTGCAACCGGTCAACTTTGGCCCGTACTACCCCGAGCGCTCAAACGCTGCACCGGTAAACCCCAATGCCCTCATTGGTGTGAGCACCCACATGTTCGATTGGACCGACACACTGATTTCCTGGAGTTCTTACGCAGGAGCGCATGTTGACCCCGCGAAACAAATCGCTGGTTGGACTTTCGACCTCGACAATCCGGCGCGCATCAAGTATGAGAATGGACAGGCCTCTGCACCGATTGTGATTCCCGCACCCGACGAACACACCAACGCGCGTATCAACTACTGGATTCTACCTCACGTGAGTTTGCAACCCACCGACGGACAAGAACATGAGATTGTCATTCAGCGTTTTCAATACATCCCAAGCAATTAAAAACACGCAAGTTTAGACCAATACTTACGTAAATGAAAAAGGGTTTCAGCATGCTGAAACCCTTTTTCTTTGTGACTCCGTTAGGATTCGAACCTAAAACCTCCTGATCCGTAGTCAGGGACTCTATCCAATTGAGCTACGGAGCCATCCGTATCCGTAAGACGCATAATTGCGCAAACGGGGTGCAAATATATAAAAAGCTCTCTTTCAATCAAGCTTCTTGAACAGGATTTCTGTAAAATCGAAATCAGGATTTTGCACATCAATATGTAACTCACTGATTCTGCCATCATAACCAACTACAAATCGCGCCAAACCGGAGGGTAACATCATCACTGTTCCCCAATTCAATGCGAAAGTGTCGTAATGGAAGTGCCTTAACGTGCCTCGAAAAAGCGGCGTTGGAACAAACTGAAAGGCCAATTGATCGCCCACCAAACGCAATTCAATTTCGCCATACATGGCATCGCGGTACGTTCCCGCATAAGCCTCAAGCGGAAGAGTGGGTGCAGTGCCTTCGACCGGCTCAATGCCATTGATGGTTTGGGTTTCAACTTCAGAACCATCCGGTCGTGTCAGTTCTAAGAACTTCTTCGACCAATCGGCAGGATCCTTCTCCCCCAGCATCACCTCGAGAATGCGGTGCGTCATCGCGTAGGATAAGATCGTGTTGCTGTTTGTGACAACGATCATGCCCAGCTGCTCTGAAGGAACCATCACCGTACGCGACACCATACCGTCATATCCGCCGCCGTGCGACACGATCTTTTTCCCGTGCATGGCATGCAATTGCCAGCCCAATCCGTACCCCGCAAATGTCATTGTTGGGTATAACCGCTCTCTTCCGCTCGAAATGACTTCGGGAGTATGCATCGACCACATCTCCCGAGTTCGGTCGGCAGACCATAAAGTATCACCTTGGAAAGCCCCTTGGCCAAGCTGCAAGAGGATGTATTTCGACCAATCGTGCACACTGGTAATGATCGAACCCGCAGGTGCGATGTTGTCCCAATTAACCCAATTGATGGGTTGATTTCGCCCTTTGATCTCATTATGGGGCGATGCAACATTGGTCTCACGACGCAGCGCATGTGTACTCAAATACGTATTCGTCATGCCCAAAGGAGCAAGAACACGCTGTGCTACGAAATCATCCCAAGACGAATCGGTGATCGCTGGAATAACCTCGCCTGCCGCTAAAAACATGATATTCTGGTAGCCATACTCCGAGCGAAAACCTGAAACTGGCTTCAACATGCGCGCGCGCTCAAGCACTTCTTTCCGGCTGTAGTTGCTGCCATACCAGAGCAAATCTCCACTAAAGGTTGCCAAACCACTCCGATGGCACAACAGGTCGCGCACCGTGAGATTTGCTGATACATACGAATCATACAACTGAAAAAACGGCAAATACTTTTGCACCGGATCGTCCCAATTTAACCGCCCCTCATCAACTAGCATCGCCAAAGCCGCGGCCGTTACCGATTTAGTGTTTGACGCAATTGCAAATGCCGTGTGTTGATCAACCAAGGTTTGGTCGTCGGTGTTGCGCACGCCATAGCCTTTCTCAAAAATCACCTGACCATCTTTTACGATGGCCACCGCCATACCCGGCACGTTCCAATCAACCAAGGCTTGCGCAAAATAGGCATCAAGTGCCTTGAGTTCTTTCTTGTAAGGTTGCGCTTGCAAAGTGATGCAAGCCAGCATCAGAATGAGCAATAAGGGTATTCTTTTCATGCGGTGAAGGTAATATATTACACGAAATTCTGCGACTAATTTCCTTGGACGTAGGCCTCCACTCCGGGGTCGCTCGGCTGATGATGCAAACGCTCAATGAGAAAGGTATAGTAATTGAGCCGATTTAATTTGCTTTCCAACCACGCGCGAAACGACAATGCATACAGGTCTACACGGTTCACAGGCCAGTACATCACCATTTGATCAAGATGCTCCATAATGAGCCCCGTATTCGGCTGATTGCGGTCACTCAAATAAAGCGATATGCCTTTCAAAAAATGAACTGACCAGGCGTTCATTGGATCCTTCAAAAAAGTCACGAAATAGCGCTGCATGCTGCGTAAACGAGCCAGCGCCGTTTCATCCTTATCCTGATCAACTAAAATAAGCAGCTCGACCAGGTTCTTTTTAAATCGCCATTCCTTGCCCATGTGCTGTTCACAACGGCGGTCGTTCAACTCAACA
>CAMCHP010000096.1 GCA_945874695.1 Chryseobacterium gleum | reverse complement strand
GCAGGTGCACCACCGTCGTAACCTGAAACGGGCAAAATGAGGTTATGATTCTCTGCAAACAATGCCAGCGAGGTATGCAAATCAATGCCCGATAAAAGCAGAAAGCGCACCGGGGTTTGGTTGGCCCACTCAGCAATGGCGTAGCTCTGCAAAGCGGGGAAAAGCGTTTCAACCATTGGGGCACCCTCATAGAACAAGCCCAAGACAACCACTTGATCTTGATTCAAATAGTCGGCATACAAACTGTGTGAATCGCCTGCGGTATCGGTAATGGTGAAGTCGGTAGCGAGCTGTGCGAACAGTGGCGCACTCCCCACCCAAAGGAAGGAAAACAGCATTGAAAAAAGTCCGACTTGACGCTTCATAATGTGAATTGTACTGCAAAAATACAGCCCTAATACCAATTGCATGCCGCTTCCCCTACCTGAATGTCCAAAAAAACGATTGCTTAACATGGTGCGCGCTAAGGGTAATGTAGGCTTAAACCTCGCTTTACGTTGAAGGTAAATGCTCCGCGTAGCTTTGATGTTATGCAAACATACCGCATTCTCTCCTTTGCGCTCGTTACGTATGTGGCCCTTAGTTTACTCGGGTGCACGAAAGACCGACTGACCCCGGAAATTCCAGACGTGCCGCAGCCTCCGTTAGATACCGATGTCATGCGTGGTGATATTGTAATCAATGAGTTCATGGCTAACGGCTCAACCTTTCAAAACGAATTTGGTGTAGAATCAGATTGGCTCGAACTTTTCAATCCAGCCCTTGAACCTTACACCCTCGAAGCTGGCCATTGGTACATCACCGACGATGCTTCAGGAGCACCCCGAAAATATTTGCTCCCTGAGCTTACCCTACCCGCCCGCGGATTTCTGGTGATCTGGTGCGATAACGCCGATGTTGTGGCAAACGATATCCACACCAACTTCGCACTATCAAGCGCTGGCGAAGAACTAGGCTTGTATTATGCCGTAGATGAATCGCTCGGACTTTTGGTCGACGATTACGCTTACGGTGCGCACGAACTTGGATTAAGTGAAGGCAGGTCACCTGACGGTGGCAGTGTATGGACCTTCTACAACGCACCAACGCCTGGAGAAAGCAATAACTAATCGCAGCCATGGTACGTAAACTACTTTTACCCGTTGCGCTTGGCTGTCTGCAGCTTTCGAATGCCACAGCGCAAAGCACTGAAGCCGTGAAAATTCGTCCATCGGTTTCATACAACATTGAAATTCATGAGCCCTCAGATTTGGCTTTTGATCGTGCAAGCCAAACCTTTTATGTGGTGAGTGACGATGAGGGATGCATTGCACAAATTGATTCCACAGGCCACCTCATTCGAAAATCACAGCAACTCGGCTACGACATGGAGGCCTTGACTCAGCAGGGTGAGCAATGGTTTTGGATGGATGAAATGACCCGTACCTTAGGCATGGTCACCAACGAATTTGAAGCCGTAAAACGCATGCAGTTGAGTTACTTCGGCGGACGAAACAAAGCCTTTGAATCGTTGGTCTGGATTGAAGACCATGAAGTCCTCTTAGCCATCACTGAACGCGATCCGATTTGGGTGTGGACCTTCAACAAGGCGCTTGAAGTGGTCAATCAAATTGAACTCCCGATTAAGGTGCGCGACATTTCGGGCGCCACCTGGCACAACGGCAAAGTATGGTTGCTCAGCGATGAAGACCGCACCGTGTTTGAGTGCTCATACCCGAGCTTCACGGTTGAACGTGCGTTCGTGATTCCGGTGATCAATCCTGAAGGACTGGCATTCGACAGCAGCGGCAAGCTTTATGTTTGCTCCGATGACCTTGAACGTTTGTTCGTATTCTCAGCCAAACACTTTACGCCATGATGCCTCAACTACGTTTAATCATCTTGGCCTTTTCCTGCTTTCCTGCATCAGCGTTTGCGCAAATTGCATTCACTAACGGGGTGCACAGCCTCGAAATTACAGGATCAATATCAACCTACTACAACCATCGGTTTATGAAGCCGGGTGAAGACAACCTGCGTAAGAACCGATTTCGCCTGCGCGATGCGCAAATTCAACTCGAAGGACGCTACCGCGATCAATTTGAATATGAGTTTCAGGTTGACTTTGTTGACCTGGCATCATCAAGTACGGGAGCCATCGATGGAGAAAACCCAGGGTTGATGGATGCCTATATCATCTACAAAGGTCTTTCATTCATTGACATCAAGTTTGGGTATGGTAAAACGCCATACAGCCGCAGCTCACAAGTCCCCTTTATTTTCAGTCCGTATTGGCAACGTGTTGAACTCGTGCGCGGCGATGTTTTTGCACGCCGTGATGTGGGCGTCACCCTCATGAAAAGCTTCTGGAAGCAGCGCGTGCAGATTCAAGCAGGTGCTTACAATGGCATCGGCGAAATTTCGCTGCGTGGCGACAATGACCCCAGCGGAAGCCTTGAATACATTGGGCGCGTTGATTTTGCATATCCTGCACGATACCGTTACCGCGACATCGATGACCGCATTTCGCCTGTGCTGATGGTGAACCTTGGATTGAATGCGCGGTACACCGACAAAAGTCAGCCCGAAAGCAGCGTTTTCCCACCGGGTGCGGGTGGCGAGTACGGCATTAAAGTAATTGATGGGGTAAAGTCAGGATATGGTTTCGATGTGAGTGCACAATACAAAGGCTTTTCAGCGCAATTTGAAATGCACCAATTCAGAATGACGCCCCCCGACCCGACCAGCGCGCTGTTTCTCGGTGTTGACCCAAGTATTCACGAAGGTTATGTACGTTCTGGAGGCTACTATGGCCAGCTCAATTACTTCGCGAAAAACTGGCAAAGCATTTTTTCAGCCCGCTATGAAGCGCTCAACATCAACGACCTCGCCGATGGTGAGCTGCAGCGAATCTCTGCTGCTTATGCCTATCAAATGAAAGGCTACGACGCAATGTTTAAGGTGCAATACTTTCATGTTTTAGCTGAAGAAGAAGTGCTGGACCCTTTGCGCTGGACCGACCAAATACGACTAGGCTTTCAATACAACTTCAAATGATTCCGATGAAATCACCACGCAATTTCAACCGCTTACTTGCCCTGTTTGCCGCATGGCTGTGCTTGAGCATTCCTGTTCAAGGTCAATTTCAATTGCAGAACATTGGCGGCGAACATGCCCTCGACCTCAACAACACCTATACGAATACCTTAGTTGGTCCGTTCACGGCGAATGCCGCGGCGGTAGGCTCTGCCATGCCGGGTGCCGGAGATCTGCACTCCAATGCCTGGGCGATCCTCAACGATGGAAGCAGCACCAATGCCATCAATGCTGCGGCTACATTCGGTCAGGTGCTGATGCCGGGTGAAGGTTTCAACCAGTTTCCACCGCTGCCTTCGATCGGCTTGCACGCCACCACCGTGAACGGGCAGCGCGCTTTCGGATTTCACCCCTCAGGCAGCAACTTCACCTCCGGTGCAGTAACCCTGCGGGTGCAAAACCTCACGGGTTCAACCGTTAATGCCTTAGAAGTGGCTTATGACCTGTATACTTACAACGACCGCGACCGAAGCAACTCCGTGAACCTTTATTATTCGACCAGCAACGCTGCGAGTTCTTACACCCTGCTGCCTGCAGCCGCCGTTGTATCTGACGAAGCGGCCGATGCAAATCCGCAACCTGAATTAACGGCGGTCAACCAAAGCATCACCGGACTGAACATCTTGCCCAACAGCTTCATCTTTATTCGCTGGGTGTTTGAAGATGTAAGTGGAAACGGCGAACGCGACGAATTTTTGCTTACGCGCCTGCGGTTCACCCCTCAATCAAGCATTGAACCTTTGATTACGGCCGATTTAAATCAACTCGAGTTGCACCAAATCATTGGACAAAGCGGCCTAAGCAAAGCCATAAGCGTTTCGGGCAGTAACCTCTTAGGCGATGCTGAAATCATGGTTCCTGCTCCTTTTCAAGTATCGCTCGACGACCAAAACTTTAGCGCATCACTGGTACTTGATGTAGTAGATGGAAACCTCAATCCAACTCCGGTGTTCGTGCGCATGAACACCGCGAACGAGGGCGTTGTGTATGAAGACCTTTCGATTTCAAGCGAAGGAGCAAGCAGCTTCGACCTCTTTCTTGCTGGTACGGCTCACCCGCCGCTATTTATCAATGAATTCATGGCCGTGAACAGCACAACCATCGCTGATGCCGCTGGTGAATACGACGATTGGATCGAGTTATACAATCCGCACGCTGCCCCAATCAACCTTGCAGGCTATTACCTGACCGACGACTTGAACAACCTTACGCAGTATCGCATTCCGACCAACAGCACCGAACAAATTGGAGCAAGCGGCTTTGTGCTGATTTGGGCTGATGACCAATCAAACCAAGGCGACCTGCATACCAATTTCGCGCTCAGCGTATTGGGTGAATCGATCGTTTTGGTTGGCACTGACGGACAAACCATCATCGATGAATTTACCTACACATCAGCTGAAGCCGATGCCTCGATCGGACGAGCGGGCGACGGAGATCCTGACTGGATAACCTTTATCAATCCCACCCCCAACGCGTCAAACAATTCAGGGGCGCCATTCTTGAGTGCATCGCCCATTGCATTGAACGGATTCAACCAAACCTTGGGTACGCCTTCAAACGTGCAGTCGTTTGTTTGCAACGGTCAAAATCTCTTTGAAGCCATTGATGTTGCGGTGAACGCTCCGTTTGAAATCGCGCTGAACAGCAACGGACCATTCACACAAAGCGTGCAGCTTGCCCCTGCCGAAGGAGCGCTAAATGCAAGCGTCGTGTACGTTCGTTTGAATGGCACCAGCCTCGGCGACATAACCGAAAACGCCCTTTTAACAGGATCTGCCCTTGAAGTTCTGGTGCAATTGAATGGAACAATCATTGAACAGCCCAACGAAGAACCCTTAATCTACATCAACGAATTCATGGCATCGAACACGGCCTCAATCGCTGATGAATTTGGCGAATTCGACGATTGGATCGAGCTCTACAATCCAAATCCCTTCGCCATCGATTTGGCCGGCTACTACATTTCAGATGACCTTTCGAATTTAACGAAGTACCAAATTCCAGAAAACAGCGACAACGCCGTAATTGCAGCGTCGGGCTGGCTTTTGATTTGGGCCGACAACCAAGTAGAGCAAGGCGACTTGCACGCGAGCTTCGCTTTGAGTGCACTCGGCGAAGACTTAGTATTCACTGCCCCTGACGGGGTGAGCATCATTGATGCTTACACATTCAACGCGCAAACAACTGACATTTCTGAAGGACGTGCGACCGATGGGGCACCGAATTGGATCTTCTTCGATACCCCGACACCGAACGCGTCAAATGGTGGATCTTCGGTGCAACAGCTGCGCGAAATGGCGTTCACAATCTACCCCAATCCTGGGCAAGATGTACTTCACATCCAAGGCTTGCAAACCATCCTAACGGTTGAAATCATTAGTCTTTCAGGCCATACGGTGTTGCACGAGCGCGTGTTTTCGAACACCTGCACCGTGAACACGTGGGGGCTTGCATCCGGCGGTTACGCCGTAAAAATAACCACGCAAGAAGGGGTGAAAAATACGATGTGGCTGAAGTACTAATTACTTCAGGCGCGCACCGTTTTTTCTTTTTTTGTTTTCGGCCTAAACGGCCGGATGGCCGACTACTTTACCTTGCAGGTACTGATACCTACCAAGCGGTAAAGCGGGCAGAAACCGATGAGTGAAGTCAGCAAAAAGATGGCTCCCAGCGCAAGAAGTACATACGCAACCGTGCCTTGAACCGTGCCGGTGAAATACAAAATTGAGATAACTACAGCGATTAAAATACGCACGACTTTGTCGATGCTTCCAACGTTTGATTTCATAAACTTGAAGTTTAATGTGCGATTGAACTGATCAGCAATCCGATGGCCAGCGCGATGCCGAAGCAGAGCACGCAAACAATCAAAAAACGGAGCACTTTATTCATAACACAGATTTGATGAGGTAAATGTGCAAAAATGGAATAGCGAATGTATCACGAACGACATGACAAATGTCAGATAGTCGGTTGATTCATTCCATCGCCTGTGAACGACCCGCAGGAGTGCGTACCTTCGCAACATGAATTTCCACGTCGACGGCGCAACAATTTGCGCACTTTCTACCGCAGGAGGTGCAGGTGCGATCGCAGTTATTCGCGTTTCGGGTCCGCATGCCATTGCCATTTGCAACGACCACTTCAGCGGGAGCTTGGATGAAACCGCTAGTCACCGCGTGCGTTTTGGTCGCTTCATTGGCGATTCAGGAGACCTTGATGAAGTGCTCATGACCTTTTTTCGTGGACCAAACAGCTTCACTGGCGAAGATGTGGTCGAAATCGCTTGCCACGGTAGCCTATTTATTCAGGAGCAAATTTTGCAACACCTTGTAAAGGGCGGCTGTCGCTTCGCCAAGCAAGGTGAGTTCACTTTCCGCGCCTTCATGAATGGCAAAATGGACCTCAGTCAAGCTGAAGCGGTGGCCGATTTGATCGCTTCAGAAACAGCGGGCGCACACCGCTTAGCGCTGGATCAAATGCGCGGCGGGTTTAGTCGTGAAATCAGCACTTTGCGCGAACAGCTGATCAATTTCGCATCGTTGATTGAACTCGAGCTTGACTTCAGCGAAGAAGATGTTGAATTTGCTGATCGAACAGCTTTCAAAGCGCTGTTGCAAACCATTGACAACCTACTAACAGGGCTCATTGCATCGTTCAGCACCGGCAATGCCATAAAAAATGGTGTTCCTGTTGCGATCATGGGCAAGCCCAACGCAGGGAAGTCGACCTTGCTCAATGCCATTTTGAATGAAGAACGTGCGATTGTGAGTGACATTCCTGGCACCACCCGCGACACGATTGAAGACCAAATTACGATCGACGGCGTGCGCTACCGCTTCATTGATACAGCGGGTTTGCGTGAAACCGATGACACGATTGAGCGCATTGGCGTAGCGCGCAGTCATGCTGCAATGGAAAAAGCAACGGTAGTGCTCTACCTTTTTGATGCGGGCAACACCGATCACGCGCAACTCGAAGCGTTACGCAACAGTGTGCTCGCGCAACTCGACCTTGAACGACAGCATCTTTTAATGGTAGGCAACAAGGTTGATTTACTTGATCATGTGCCGCCCACCTCACCGGGTCTGGTGTGGATTGGCGCCCGCGATCGCACTCAATTGACCGACTTATATGCCGCATTGGCCCAATTTGCAGCAACCGACCTTGTGAGTCAGGGCCGCACCGTGGTAACGAACATCCGCCACTATGAAGCGCTGGTTAAAAGCCGCGATGCCCTTCAAAACGTACGCGAGGGCATGGAAATCGGCATCACGGGTGATTTCTTGGCCATCGACATTCGCCGCGCCCTCTACCACCTTGGTGAAATCACGGGCGAAATCAGCAGCGATGACTTGCTGAGTAACATCTTTGGGAAGTTTTGTATCGGAAAGTAACTATCTTTCCTTTGTTTCATAAATGCCTGTTTTTGTTATCTTTTAGCTGATTTATCTTTCTTTTATTTGTTGCCCAACTCCACTTTTTTACCTATATTTGTTGCCTGATTGTTGCCCAGATTTGTTGCCCACAAATCAGTCAACACTCGGGAGAGAACATGCTACATACAGCTACAAGCTGCTACATGTAGCAACAACAGGCAACAAAATGAGCAGCAACATTCGTCTTCAAAAAACTTGTCAGCATTGTGGTAATCGGTTTATCGCCAAGACTACTGTTACACAGTTTTGCTCAGATACCTGTGCCAAGAGAGCATACAAAAAGCGGAAGCGGGATGAAAAAATTGAAGTGGCCATCAAGGAAGAAACCGAGAAAGCCATGTACAACCCTGCCATTTCTCAAAAGGAATTTCTAACCGTAGATGAAGCCTGCCAGTTAATCAACGCCAGCCGATGGACCATTTACAGGCTCATCGACAAAGGCGAACTCAAAGCAGGTAAGTTGGGCAGAAGTACCCGTATCCCCCGAACAGCTATCAACGAACTATTCAAATTAACTGAAGCATGACAGTAACTTTAAGACAACGCAAAAAGGGCGATAAAATTAGCCTGTATCTTGATTACTATGGTGATGGTAAAAGAGACTATGAGTATTTGCAATTATACATCATACCCGAGCCGGAGAAAGGCAAGCTCACCAAAGAACAGAAGGAAGAGAACCGTAAAACAATGATCCTGGCAGAAGCCATCCGGTCAAAAAGATTGCTTCAGATAAAGAATGAAGAATATGGCTTTAGGGATACCGATAAAGCCAAAGGCAGTTTCATTGCCTACTTTGAAAGGCTTACCGAGAAAAGGAAAGGTAGCGAGGGAAATTGGGGCAATTGGGATAGTGTGCTGAAACACTTGAAGAAGTTCGCCAAGAACGGTGCATCATTTAAAGACATTGATAAAAACTGGTTGGAAGATTTCAAAACCTATCTCATATCCGAAGCAAAGAGTAAAACCAATAAACACCTTTCACAAAATTCACAGTCCTCATATTTCAGCAAGGTAACAGCAGCTTTGAAGGAAGCAGTTAAAGAAGGCATCATTCAAACCAATCCGGCAAATCAGGTGGAAGGCATCAGGTCAGATGATCCTGATAGAGAGTTTCTCACTTTGGAAGAATTACAGGCAGCAGCAAAAGTAGAATGTGAAATGCCAGTGCTCAAAAATGCTTTCATCTTTTCTGCATTGAGTGGTTTGCGTTGGTCGGATATAGAAAAGTTGGTTTGGTCAGAAGTGCAGCACTCCGAGCAATCCGGGTATTACATCCGTTTCAGGCAGAAGAAAACAAAGGGTGCAGAAACATTGCCCATTTCAGAACAAGCCTTTTCGCTTTTAGGCGAAAGAAGAAAGCAGGATGATAAAGTATTTGAGGG
>CAMCHP010000095.1 GCA_945874695.1 Chryseobacterium gleum | reverse complement strand
TGCCGTGCTCACGACAAATGTCGGCTACACGTTGACCTTTCTCGTGTTGTGCCAAAATCGAAACGATCTGGCTCTCTGTAAATCTTGACTTCTTCATGCTTCTCTAAATTAGTACTTTTAACTGTAGCTAATTTTAGGGAAGGTTTCAGAGTGGTAGAAGCATTTATTCAATGGTTATCAAATTCAAAGTTAGGTAGTCGTTTTCTGTTTTAAGCACCTTCATGAATTGTAAAATACTACTTTTGATTTTGACACACATCTCGCAGTCTGGTGGGCCTGTGTTATGATCGATTGGTTTAGTCGTTCCGCCAATTGCAAACTTGAGTATTTACAATCTACGACGGAATTGGATGACAATCCAATTCTCGGAGGCAAGCCATTGGCATGTTGTGCTACTCCCCAATCTTCCGACCAGAGGTTCTATGACCTAAGTTAGTTTAGGCGGCATTTTGGTACAGGGTAATCGGTTTATTTCGATTAATTCCTCTAAGACGGCGTCGGTTTTTCCTTTCCATAAACTGAGCAGCTCCTATGTACATTTCTAACGGGTCTTTTGCAGGGCAAAGGCAAATGTGTTTTCGCGTCAATGTGCCAAAGAATTGCTAAAGAAACGTGTTTTCCGGAGCTCTTCCCTTGCCGTCTATGGATACTGCTATTAGGAGGCAAAGGATCACTCACTCACTGGCCACACGGAATTATTTCTGGTGTTCTTGTTGTAAAAACGACCGAATGAAGCGGCGTTCTTAAACTCTTTCCAATCATCAAAAAGTACGTCAGAATTTATAAGTTTTTTTTGTTTTCAGAAGTAGAAGGCCTGAATTTTTATCGCAGCTGAAATACTCAAGCCCTCTAGTCGACGAACTGCGATTAGTATTGATAAACTTTCGATGCTTGAATTGGCCCGTTTCAAATGTGCGTAAAGCGTTAGTGTAAGCTGTCGCTACGGCTAATTCCTCACAACCGTCACTGTGCTCACAACCTGTGATGCTCAGCAGGGCTCTACAAATGACGCCCTGCACCATTTCTTACTGATAACTTGCGTGCGGATCGCATCATCGTCGATCTTACGAGTTGCCTCAATCTCCAAGAGCAACCGTTCATAAAGGACGCAGATACGGTCAATACTCTCATCCAGCATGTTTAATTTTTGGCAAACGTTGGCGAGAAGCTCGGTTCCGGTTTCTGCATAGGTCACGAGAAAACTATTCTTGGGATTTGGATGGGCGCCAGGCCCCGACTTCATGAGACAACCGGCCCACTTTATGTACGGGGCTGTAATCTCAACCTTGATGAACGTTCGTGTCAACTCAATAATTTTGCCCTCGACCTGCACGCCGTTAACGGTTGTTTTTAGTACGCCATCAATCATTTGATTTTCGTTTGAAATGTAGCCGCATCGTTGCCACTTGTATTATTCAGCGTGTGCTTGTCGCAACACAACACACTCTCAGTGCGCCTTGCTCACAGCCCTTGTCTGCCCGGCTGCGCGCGGGCGGGCGGGCGGGCGGGCGGGCGGGCGGAAGATATTCCGCCCCTACTTTTTACAGAACTAGGGAAGAACCAGACGGAAGCCGTGGGGGCTGTAGCGGCGGTCGGGGATGCAGTTGTAGCGATCCGACACCCGGCAGTTCCTGGCACTGTCGGCCCAACTGCCGCCGCGCAGCACGCGGTCCGACCCGCTTGAAGGGCCTTTGGGATTGGTTTGAGCCGTATTCGAATAGTCGCCATACCAATCTTCACACCATTCCCGTACTTTCCCGCTCATATCATATATGCCCAGTTCATTGGCTTGTTTTTGGCCTACAGCATGCGTCTTACCACCAGCATACCAAGCTACTCTGCTCAGGTCATCGCTGCCGGCATACCGGTAGCCCTTACTTAAGTTTCCCCCACGCGCTGCAAACTCCCATTCGGCCTCCGTAGGCAAACGATAATTCTTGCCCGTTTGCTGGTTTAGCTTGCGTATGAAATCTTGAATATCGTTCCAACTCACCTGTTCTACCGGGCAATCGTCGCAGCCTCTAAAAAAGCTCGGGTTGTTCCCCATTACAGCAACCCACTGTGCTTGTGTAACGGGGTATCGGCTTATGTGAAAGCCATCAAGCTTCACCAGATGTTGCGGACGCTCGTTGGTATCTGCTTCGGCGTCGTCAGGACCGGCTCCCATCAAAAACTCTCCGCCCTCTACCGCTACCATGTTTGTTGCTATTTGATCAAGCACTTTTGGGTCGGGCTCAAGGTTTAGGTCAGCGAAGGGGACGTTCTTTTCGGGAGTTACTTCGAGCAATTTGTTTAGTGCATTCTGCAGTACATTGTGTGCCTTTTGATACTTCGAAGTTAGCCCCAACTTCTTTTCGTCATAGGGCTCTCCTGTCATTTTGCAACGCCATTCCTCAAGGAGTAATTCGAACTCTACAATTGACTCCTCGTCGCTGCCCTGCGTTGCGTATTTAGTCAACAGCTCGTGCGCCGCCTGCTCAAGGGGCACGCCATGTGCTGATCGCTCTCCTAATTGACAAAATCCCCAGCTCTCGTCATCCCATTTATTAAGGCAAAACAAGTGCCATTTGCTATCAATAGGATTGGGGTCCTCCGTTTTGCCCAAAAAATAGAAATTGTTGAAAGCCCAGCCCATGGCACCATAGATTTCACCTTCTAACCATCCAATGCATTCCAGAGACTGTTCCTTCAGAAAATCATGAATGCTACCTTGAACATTATCGTCTAAATCCTCATCATCAAACTCCCTGTCATCGTTGTCTGATTGATCATACAGTTGATTTATTGTCTTCTCGACCGTTTTAACCAACGCTTCAGCGGTCATAGGCATACTTGGCATGGTAATTTGGGTTTAAATGATGTAATCTGAGAGTTGGCTTATAACGCAGGCCCAGTCGCATGCGACTGACCATGGATCTTGATGAAATTTATCTATGACTCATTGTGCGTGTCCTGAGTTCCATTACAAGGCATTTTGAACCACACAGCCGGTGGTTAAAGCGAGCGATAGCAGCAGTGCTACAATGGGGGTGCGTTTCATGGGGATGAGTTGAAATAACAAGTCAAATATCGCCGAGTATTCGGCCACACACAACCACTGGCCGTTGTTATTTACAACTGTAAATGGGGCTCCCATGTGCCTGTAAAGCGGTGTGTCGTGCCCGCAAGATCGCTGCTCGCACCAATCGGCGCGCAAGGCAGCCACCCTTTGCAGAGTGATTTGCTTTATCGCGCAGGATCAATCTTAATGCCCTCTACCCAAACGCCATGTTCAGTGATGTCGATGTAAATGGGGCGTTGCTCAATGAGTGATAACTCCCAGGCAGGGTCGAGTACCCGTTCGCGCAGCAATTTCATCGGCGGGTAGAGCGCGGCAACATCGGGATTCGACATAAAAAACGCATGCGACATGCGCTCTCCTTTGTACGTCATGCGCACTTTCGGTCGGTGTTTGAGGTTTTCGAGGATGGTTTGGAGGTTGTTAGTCTGCATATAAAATGTGGGTAGATTATTTTGAACGGAGGTAGTTACAACTTGTGTTGACGCCGGTGTAAAATCTAAACAAAATAACGCGGTGTCGCGGGTCATATTTCACCCCTTGAAGAAATAATCTTCCTTTTACTGCTCAAAGACGAAATTCAGTTTTGAGAGGGGGATAAAGGTGTGAGGGTACCCCGCTCCAGTTTCTATAATTTCGTATATTTACACATTATTGGAAATGCAATGTACGAGCGGTTTCGACAGTCTTTTGCGAATGACCCTGTGATTTCTGTTTCGGAGATTAAAAAGGTGTACCCCAATTTTGATACGCGCAACTTAGTGAATTGGCAGAAAAAGGGGTACGTAGTTCGCTTGCGGAACGGCTTCTATACATTCGCTGCGCAGGCAAACACAGAGCAAGACCTCTTTGTGGTAGCGAACAGGCTTTATGAGCCCTCTTATGTCTCCCTTGAATCCGCTTTGAGCTGGCATGGGGTCATACCCGAGGGCGTATATTCAGTGGAGTCAGTGGCGACACGCAAAACCAATTGCTTCAATACGCCAATTGCTCGGTTCAACTACCGCACCATTAAAGCCGATTTGTTTTTTGGGTATGCTCTGGTACCTTCTGAAAAAGGCCCTTTTCGCATGGCTACACTTGAAAAGGCAATCCTTGACTTTTTCTACTTAAATCCCAATGTGGTGAGCACGACAGACTTGCAAGCGTTGCGATGGAGCCTGGTTGCAATATCCCAGGTAGATTTCCAACAACTTGCAGACTTTGCAAAGCTCTTCAATGCACCTAAGATCGACGCACAGATTCAACTGCTCAAGACCTATTTAGATGGTTGACATTCACACACTTATGCAGTATTATCCTGAGCCACTCAGGGTTTTCAAGCGATTCATCCTGAGAGAATACCTGCAATGCCGAATTCTTGAAATTGTGTTTGAAGGCCCGCACGCCGAAAAGCTGGCATTTCTTGGCGGAACGTGCTTGCGGTTGGTTCACGGAAACCAGCGCTTTTCTGAAGATCTGGATTTCGATAATTTCGGACTGACGGAAAATGAGTTTGCAGAAGTATCAGACAACATAAAGCGCGAACTTTCAAGGGAAGGCTATGAAGTTGAGACGAAACAGGTAACCCGGGGCGCCTACCATTGCTATCTCAAGTTCCCCAAATTACTTTTCGAACAAGGGCTTTCTGGGCATTACGAAGAACGCATATTGATACAACTCGACACCGAGGCACAAAACTTCGATTTCGACCCTGAATGGGTTGTGCTGAACAGGTTTGATGTGTTTGCACGTATTCGGGTTACGCCAATCGATGTATTAATGGCCCAAAAATGCTACGCGATTTTGAACCGGCCGCGCAATAAAGGCAGAGACTTTTTTGATCTTGTTTTTTTAATGGGGATGGATGTCGCGCCCAACTTGGCTTACCTCAAATTTAAGCTGGAGGTTCAATCGACCCAAGAATTGAAGGGTCGCTTGCTCGATAAGTGTATGACGTTAAACATGGCCGAAATGGCAGATGATGTTAGTCCATTCTTATTTTCTGCGAATGAGATCAAGAAGGTTCTGTTTTTTGGTGAGTACCTCAAGGGGTATTCGTTTAAGTCTAGCTCATGAAAATTTACTGCATGCTTTAACCGCCACCTACGAAGCCCGCATCGCCTTCCTTAAACCCGAAAGGCTGTTTTTGAGGAGGGGCTTTGGAGGTGTCACCACGCGCGGTTCAGCGACCATCCTGCCGCCAGGCAGAGAAAATGAACCTATTGATGCTTCAGCACGCCCTGTTGAATATTTTACCGGGTTCAGATACAAAAAGTCGTACGACTTTTTGTCGTAAACGACATTTTCTCGTACGACTTTTTGTTGAAGCGTGCATTTTTCTTTGGGACTTTTGCTATCTTTCGATCATGAAGCGCGACGCCGAAAACACCATATCTCAGTGGGTCAATAAAAAAAACCGCAAACCGCTCGTCTTGCTCGGACCAAGGCAAGTGGGGAAAACATGGCTGATGAAGCGTGCAGGAGCAGACCATTTTTCATCCACGGTTTACATCAACTTCGAGCGAAACAAATCTTTAGCGGGTATTTTCGATGCTGATTTTGATCCGAACCGAATTATTAAGACCCTTGAAACAGCTACAGGTTCTTCTGTTGTGCTTGGGAAAACCCTGGTTATTTTCGATGAGATTCAAGAGGCACCAATGGGTATCACCGCGCTGAAGTATTTCTGTGAGGAGGTTCCTGAACTGCATATTATTGCCGCGGGTTCGCTGTTGGGGGTGGGGACAAAAGCACGCGCCTCATTTCCGGTTGGGAAGGTTGAGCTGCTCTACATTCATCCATTGAGTTTTCGCGAGTTTCTGACAGCGTGTGGGCAAGGCGCCCTCGCAGGCCATATTGCAAACCGTCAATGGGAGGTCATTTCCGTTTTTCATGAGCGGCTGATCGAATACTTGCGGTATTACTATATCGTAGGGGGCATGCCTGAAGTTGTGAACGCCTATTTGACAACGAACGATTTCGAAGCGGTGCGGCGAATCCAAGAACAGATTCTCATGGCGTATGAACGCGACTTCAGTAAACACGCCCCGTCTGATGTGGTGCCGCGTATACTGCAAGTTTGGCAAGGCATTCTGCCCCAACTCGCTAAAGAGAACAAAAAGTTTGTTTATGGCTTAATCAGATCAGGTGCGCGCGCTGCCCAATATGAAGCAGCCATTGCGTGGCTGTTGAATTATGGGCTATTCAACCGGGTGGAGCGAACCACGAAAATCGAGCAGCCAATGATGGCCTTTGCTGATCCCAAGGCATTCAAATTGTACCTCCACGATGTTGGCCTTTTGAGCGCCATGGCGCAGATCAGGCCCGAGGTGATCGTTGATGGTGACGCCCTGTTTAAACAGTTTAAAGGCGCATTAACCGAGCAGTACGCGGTGCAACAATACCTCGCCTACGGTTACCACCAGCCGATGTATTGGGAGAATCCGAGCGGACAAGCCGAAGTGGATTTTATTTTCGAGGGTCGATCGGGCATCATTCCACTTGAAGTCAAGGCGTCAGATAACCTACAGAGCAAATCGCTCAAGGTATTTCACACCAAGCACGCTGGGTTGCATTGTTTCAGGGCCTCACTCACGCCTTTCCGAGACGAAGGCTGGATGACCAACGTTCCGCTCTACGCCTTGCCCGTCGGGTGAGTTGAAATTTCACCCCTTTGGGTGGTAACCACGCTGATTTTTGTTTTGCTCCCTGCGGTCGGATGGGGGAGGGGGCCGCAACCCAGGCTGAAGAGATGAAGCACAACTTTGGCGAGTTCAGCGCGTTCTCCTTACATTTGCGTTTCGCAACGAAAACCTAAGGTTATGACGGAAGAGCTTCAAATGATTTTCGACGAGGCAAAAGCACAAATGGATAAAGCCATTGCGCACCTCGAATTTGAATTGAATAAAATTCGTGCAGGGAAAGCGCACCCCTCCATGCTCGACACCATTATGGTTGATTACTATGGCAGCATGACGCCCTTGAAGCAAATTGCCAACGTTTCAACACCGGATGCCCGTACCATCAGCATTCAACCTTGGGAGAAAAAATCGATCGACCCCATTTCAACGGCGATCATCAATGCGAACCTCGGATTGAATCCACAAAACAACGGCGAAGTTGTGATGATCAACGTTCCGGCCCTTACCGAAGAGCGCCGACGTGATTTGACCAAACGGGTGCGCGCAGAAGGCGAAGCTGCCCGCGTGGGCATCCGCAATGCCCGCAAAGAAGCCAACGATCTTATTAAATCTGCTGAAAAAGATGGTTTGAGCGAAGACCTCGCCAAGTCAGCCGAAACCAAGGTGCAAGAGTTTACCGACGCCTACAACAAGCGCGTTGAAGAAGTGCTCGATAAGAAAGAGAAAGACATTATGACGGTGTAATTGCCGTTGTTTTAGCCGACGGCTCTTCTCGCGACTGCACGCGCCTCAGCATCGCTTGCAAACAAATCATCGAGCGAAGGCGAAGCCACGAAAGAAACTTCTTGGAGGCAGCGTTCAACCAAGTCGCTCATGGCAAGAAAGCCAATGCGATCGTTCAAAAAAAGTTCTACGGCAACTTCATTGGCCGCGTTGAGCACGCAGGGGGCATTGCCGCCGCGATGCATGGCTTCAAACGCCAAATTGAGGTTGCGGAATGTAGTGGTATCGGCTTGCTCGAAAGTCAAGGCGGGATAGTCAAGAAAGTTGAAGCGCGGATAGTTCGCCGGAATGCGCTCAGGGAATCCTAAGGCATACTGGATAGGCAGTTTCATATCGGGCAAGCCCATTTGCGCCTTCATCGAACCATCTTCGAATTGCACCAAGCTGTGAATGATAGATTGTGGATGCACGATCACCTCAATTTGATCAGCGCGAACCCCGAACAGCCACTTGGCCTCGATCACCTCCAAGCCCTTGTTCATGAGGCTGGCTGAGTCAATCGTGATTTTGGCTCCCATGTCCCAATTCGGATGCTTCAAAGCCTGTGCCTTGGTCACGTGTTGCAAATCTTCGCGGGTTTTTCCGCGGAATGGTCCACCCGACGCCGTTAAGATCAGCTTCTCAATGGGGTTGTGCCATTCGCCCACAAGGCATTGGAAGATGGCCGAGTGCTCTGAATCTACCGGATAAATGTTTACGCCCTTCGCTTTGGCCAACTGGGTCACCAATTCACCCGCCACGACCAGCGTTTCTTTGTTAGCAAGCGCAATGTGTTTGCCCGCGTGGATTGCCGCGAGGGTAGGACGTAAGCCCGCGAAACCAACCAAGGCTGTGAGCACAATGTCGATTTCTTCCATTTCAACCACTTGTGCGAGCGCATCAGCGCCAGCGTACACCTTGATTCCTGCGTCCCACAGCGCGTTTTTGACCCGCTCATGTTGCGTTTCATCGCCAATGACCACGGCATTCGGTTTGAACTGCAAGGCTTGAGCGATGAGCAGATCTGCGTTGCGCTGTGCGGTTAACACCTCCACGGCGAAGCGGTCGGGATTAGCAGCAACGACGTCAAGCGCTTGGGTTCCGATTGATCCGGTAGAGCCGAGAATGGCGAGGTGTTTTTTCATGGCGCCAAAGATAATGATCTTGGAGACGAGGCTCAGGTGCGTGGTAAACTTCTCGCGACCGTTTCAAAAAGTTTACTTCTTTTTTTTGCGCTGCGCGGATGGGGGGAGCTACTTCAATCGTTGTTTCGATGCGGACAAACCATTTACGTCGCCGCGAGAGCATCTCCAAAACCCAAATCGAAAGATGACCCTTGGAGTTATTACACGTCACGTGTATACACGGGTTAATACCCACCTCCCCTATGGGCCAAAAATCGCGATTCGGCCGATGACTTGCAAGCTGCAACGGCCGCAACTTTGTGTGCGGGGGGTAAAAGTTTGCGGGTGTTTCATTTCAAATCAACGCCGGCTTTTCGCCGCTGC
>CAMCHP010000094.1 GCA_945874695.1 Chryseobacterium gleum | reverse complement strand
GAAAACGTTCTGCAAAGGCTGAGATTATACCCTTCGAACCTGCCCGGGTAATGCCAGGAAGGAAGCGGGTTAATGCATGGGCGACCGAACCCCTCGGCCGCCTCTTCGTTAAACACCATAAATTATTAACCATGAGACATGTAATCTTGAGCATCGCGCTCACATGCATCTCCTTTGTCGCCGCGGCACAGCAATCTTCGCTCCGTGGCAAAATCACCAATGCAAGCAGTCAACCCATTGGCGGGGCTGTAATTGTTTTCGACGGCACCAACTATGGGGCACTGTCTGAAGATGATGGTGGATACGTCATCAGCCAGTTCCCACCAGGCACCTACACCGTGGTCGTTTCTGCACCGGGCTACCAAACCCTGCGCAAAGACCTCTACATCGACGCCGCGATGGAGTTCGCGCCGCAATTGGCTCAGGCGGTCACTGGCGGACCTGAACAACCGCCGTTGTTGCCGCCAAACAATGAGCTCGTGAAACTCATCGCTGTGCCCGAAGTCGGGGTGTATGCCGTCGGAAACGTGCCCGAAACAGGCGTGTTTGCCGCGAAATCACTCTCGCCTGATGACCTTCGTCCGCTTGATAACGGACAAGATTTGCCTTACCTCTTGCGCTTCACACCGTCGGTTGTCACCACCAGTGATGCCGGGGCGGGCATTGGTTACACAGGGTTGCGTATTCGTGGCTCTGATCAAAGCCGCATCAACGTCACCATCAACGGCATCCCCTACAACGATCCTGAATCGCACGGTGTTTTCTGGGTGAATTTGCCCGACTTCGCGGGCAGTGCTGAAAACATCAGCATCCAACGCGGTGTGGGCTCGTCAACCAATGGGGCTGGCGCCTTTGGTGCTACTTTGGGCATCACAACCACGGGAAACATGGATGAACCCTCGGCTGAAATCAGCAACACCTACGGTTCGTTCAACACCTTCAGGCATCGCGTAGCCTTCAACACAGGCCGCATGGAAAACGGCCTCGCGATGGAAGGCCGCCTTTCACAAATTACCAGCGATGGCTTCGTCGACCGCGCCAGCAGCGAACTCCGCAGCTATTACATGTCAGGCGATTACGACGGTGGCACGTTTCAAATCAAAGGTCTCGTTTTCGGCGGCAAAGAGCGTACCTACCAAGCTTGGTGGGGCGTACCCGAAGTGGCCCTGAACGGCACGGCCGATGAAATTGCTGCCTGGGGTGTCAATAATTTTTACGCCCCGCAGCAAATCAACGATTTAGTGAACCTGCGTGAACGCGCCAACTACTACACCTATGAAAATGAGGTCGATGACTACGCTCAAGATCACTACCAGTTGCATTTTTCAACCCAACTAGGTAAAGGCTTCGCTTTGCAGGCAGCCGGTCATTACACCTACGGACGCGGTTTCTTTGAGCAGTTTCGCGACGGCGACAACCTCGCTGATTACGGCATCGACAACACCGTCATTGGCGCCGTGCAGCAGTTTGCCGACGGGGTGAATGCTGATGGAGATCCCATCAACGCAGGTTTTGAGAATAGCTACAACTGGGATGCACTCGAAATCAGCCACAACCCCGTTACAGATGCCAATGGCAATGTGATCACCAACGCCAACGGCGACGTGCTGCTCAATTCATTGGCGCAAATCGCACAGTCTGACATCATCCGCCGCCGCTGGCTCGAGAACGATTTCTACGGGGCAACCTATGGTTTGACCTATGACAAAAAACTAGGCAACAATTTACTGAACGTCATCTTCGGCGGGGCTTGGAACCAATATGACGGCGACCACTTCGGTGAAATTATTTGGATGGAGCATGCCAACCAAGTGCAGTACCAAGATTTCTATTACGTGAACAACGGATTGAAGACCGACTTCAACAATTACCTGAAAGTCAACTACACGATCAACAATAAAATCAGCGTTTACGGTGATTTGCAAATGCGCGACGTGACCTACCGCGTGCGGGGCATTGATCAAGATCGATTGTCGGCCAATGTTGATGATACCCTTCGTTTCATCAATCCGAAATTTGGTGTGAGCGCTTGGATAACCGAGAACGATCAAATTTACGCCTCCTACGCCATTGGCAACCGCGAACCCACCCGAAGCGATTACCTCGATGCACCCACCGGCCGAGAACCGCGTCCTGAAAACCTCCGCGATACCGAGTTTGGTTACCGCCGCATCACCCCGAAGTACACGGTTGGCGTGAACTTTTACAACATGAATTACACCGACCAGCTCGTGTTGACCGGTGAGCTCAACGATGTAGGCTCACCCATTCGCACCAATGTCGCCAGCAGCTACCGCCGCGGTGTTGAAGTTGAAATGGCGTGGATGCCTACCCCGCGGGTGATGCTCATGGGTAACGCCACATACAGCCAAAATAAGATCAACCTGTTTGTTGAGGAGGTGCCCGCCTACGATGAAAACTTCGAGTTTCTCGGTTTCCAACAAAACGGTTTCGAGTCAACCGACATTTCGTTTTCACCCGGATTGATCGCCGGGGGTATTGCCTCGTATCGATTTATGGATGCCAAAAAGCACAAAGCCGACATTGCCTGGCAAACCAAGTATGTGGGTGAGCAGTTTCTTGACAACACTTCAAATGCTGCGCGCAGCATGCCCGCATACTTAATCAACGATTTGCGGGTAACTTATACCTTGTTGAAGACAGGCATGAAGGCGCTTGAAATCAACCTTTTGCTCAACAATGTACTCGACGAGCGCTTCGTGAACAACGGCTACACCTACGCGTATTTAGTGGGTGAGCAGCGCATCGATGAAAACTTTTACTACCCGCAGGCCGGACGCAATTTCTTGGCGTCACTCACCTTGCGCTTCTAGAATTTTGGGTGCCACAGGGTCGGGGCGATGCAAATCGTACCCGACCATGTAGGCCTCAATTGAAGCGGCGTTTCGTCCGGGCAAAGCCACCCGAACAGCTCTTTTTTCGCCACCAAGCAGCACAAAATCGCGCGTTACATCAAAAGCAGTCACCACTTCGCCTTGGGTGTTGTACGACTTCACATGCATGGTGAAGTTGGTGTAATCGTTATGCGTGGTATTTCGCAGTTCAAGCCACACAACGGGTTGCTCGGCTAAATTATTCCACCAAGTATAGTTTAGAATAACTTCCGCCTGAACGGCGGGATGCGCGGTGGGCAGCACGGCACATCCCGTCATCAAAATTGCAAGCAGAAGTGTGATGGTGCTTTTCATGGTAAAAAGGATGGATTCAAGAACCATGCCGCGGTGCCTCGTTTACCGCGGAGGTGATAGGAATTCAGCGATTAACGAAGGCTCTTCTTCGATCGCCGTGCCAATCACCAAAAGGTCGGCCCCTGCAGCGTAGGCGATATCGGCTTGAGCGCGCGTGCGAATGCCACCACCAACAATCAACGGTAAGCTGCACGACTCGCGCACGGCACGAATCATTTCGGCTGATACCGGGTTCGCGGCTCCGCTGCCTGCGTCGAGGTAAATGCAGCGCATTCCGAGGAGTTCACCTGCCAAAGCGGTGGCCGATGCAATGCCCGCCTTGTTTGCCGGAATGGGCTGCGTGTTTGAAATGTAGCTAGCAGTAGTCGGACGACCTCCGTCGATGAGCAAATAACCTGTTGGGATTGCTTCAAGCTTCAATTCTTTTACGCGAGGCGCAGCAACCACGTGTTGTCCGATCAGCAATTCAGGGTTTCTGCCGCTAATCAATGAGAGAAACAGCACCGCATCAACATGCGGAGAAAGTTGCGTCACGCTTCCTGGGAAGAGCACCACAGGCATTGAAGTAGCTTGGCGAACGGTGGCCAAAACCTCATCGAAGCTGCCCGTAGTAATCAAGCTGCCGCCAACAAATAAGAAATCTGGACGATGACTTTCAATCTTACGTACATGCTCGGTAAGGTCGCCCAAAGCCACACGGTCGGGATCGAGCAAAATGGCAACACCCTTGCGGCCATCGCTGCGCAGCTTTTCTATTTGAGCCAATACGGTCACGGCGGTAAAGATACAATTTGCGGTGAAGCGAAAAGAGGCGTTAGACTTTAGGCTTTCGGCAGCGCTGCCATGCGAAACGCGAAGTGGGCTAAGCACCCGTTTCAAAGACTGAAGCCATCCATAAAGAAAACATCAACAGATATGAAATAGTTGAATGAGGCGAATAGGGTATGGTGTACTTTCATCCCGCACCAATTTTCTGAACATGCAAAATACGGGTGAAATCATCGTTTACCGCCCTGATGAAACCGATATTCATATTCCGGTCCGCGTTGATAAGGAAACAGTATGGCTCAACCGCCACCAGCTTTCAATCTTGTTCCAGCGCGATGTAAAAACCATTGGTAAGCACATCGCCAAGGCATTGACAGAGGAGTTGCATATGTTGCCAGTTGTCGCAAAATTTGCGACAACTGCGACCGACGGCAAATCATATCAAGTTGAACACTACAACCTCGACGTAGTTATTTCAGTGGGTTATCGGGTTAAATCGGCCAAAGGCGTTCAATTTCGAATTACACACGCGGTGTTTGCAAGGAGCAGCAACTCGACATTAACAAGCACAGCAGGCAGTACCCCCCAATCTCCATTAAAGCCTTCACAGAAAGCCATGACCGTTTTCTGGTCATCGACCAAAACGAGCTCTACCATCTAGGTGCATCGCTCAAAGACTTGGGCAAGAAATGGTTTGCATTTTCAAAACTAGAACTCCCTGTTGAGGTTATTTTGTCGCGACTGCCCGAGTAATTCTAAGTCATGCACCACGGCATTACCGCGCATTCGGTAATATTTTGACGAAACTTATTAAAATGTTTACCAGCGGATTTTTGGGTCTCTACACCGCGCATGGCCCATACACGGGGCAAACATTTTATGTGCGATTGCGCCTCGGAGAGGCGCCCCCTCTGTTACACGCCTCGGTGAGGCGTCTCCGCTGTCTGAACCAACCAGCGGCACGCTTCATCCAGCAATTGATGCCCTACGGGCAAAATGACCAACGCATCTTTGTGCCGCAACATGCGCGCAAAACGCGCGCCCAACTCGGGTTTGATCACGCTGTCATACGCACCGAAAATCAGCACACAGGGCAAAGCGCGATCGTTGATGATCTGCGCGACTTGCGGCAAATCGGGCTTGAAATTGCGGTAAATGTGCCAAGCGGCGTACACTTGCTCGCGTGATCGTTCACTGCCCATGTGCACGTGTACAAACCGGTGCATTTTTTTGTCGATCAGTTTCAGCCGATGCGCCAAATTCGCCGATTCTAAAAGCAGTTTGGGACGCCGATTGATCGAGCGGTGAAGCACTCTGCCGAACGTGGTGCCCGTGCTGAAGTTCGCCAGATGATTGGTTTTTAATCCGTCTGAGGCCATCAGCACCAAGCGCGTAATGCGGTCAGAAAAGAGTTGCAAAGTTACCAAAGCCACGCGGCCCCCCATGCTGTAGCCCATCAGTGCGAATTTTTCACACGCCAAATGGTCGAGCAATGCGCGCATCATTTCAGCGTATTCATCCAAGCGAAGGCTGTCTGTTAACAAGCGGTCTTGCGGCCACTGACTTTGTTCATGGGCGAAAAGGTTGATGGCCACCAAGTACTCATCCCGCCGGCAGGCGGAAACAAACCCCTTAAAATCTTCAGCGCGACGACCAAAACCGTGAAACGCAAGCACAGGTATGCTGCCTTCACCGAAGGTGGTGTACTCGATTTGAAATCCGCGAAATGTGAAGAAAAGCATAGAAATGGCGGCCTTTCGGGCCACGAAAGTTACTGCGAATTGCGGGGTTTTGAAAGCAATTTCGACTTCGTTACTAAGTTGTGCAAAACATAATGGGTCGAGGTTAACTCGGTTTATCTAATTTTGCGCCTCGGAAGAGCCCCTCGCACTGAAGGCCTCATGCAGTCGATCCCGATGGTGGGTCGGCTAAAAAAAAAATGCCAAGAGATAAGCGCATTCGCTCGGTACTCCTCATTGGGAGCGGCCCAATTGTGATCGGACAAGCGTGTGAATTTGACTACGCGGGTAGCCAAGCGGCACGTTCACTTCGCGAGGAAGGAATTGAGGTTACACTCATCAACTCGAACCCCGCGACGATCATGACTGATCCGGTGGTTGCCGACAATGTGTACTTGCTTCCCCTCGAGCCCGAATCCATCGAACACATTCTGCAACAGCACAACATCGATGCGGTTTTGCCAACCATGGGTGGACAAACAGCGCTGAACCTTGCCATCAAGTGCGATGAAATGGGCCTGTGGGAAGAGTACGGTGTTCGCTTAATCGGCGTGGATATCGCAGCCATCGAAATCACCGAAAACCGCGAGGCTTTCCGTTTATTGATGGAGCGAATTGGAATTCCAATGGCGCCGCAAGCGACCGCAAAGTCGTTCTTGGAGGGCAAAGAAGTCGCACAGCGTTTCGGCTACCCCTTGTGCATTCGTGCATCGTACACCTTGGGTGGTGCCGGCGCCGCTGTAGTGCACGACAAAGACACCTTCGAAAACATGCTTACCCGTGGATTGCACATTTCGCCCATCCACGAAGTGATGATCGATAAAGCCCTCTTGGGGTGGAAAGAATTTGAGTTGGAGCTACTCCGCGATGCGAACGACAACGTGACCATCATTTGTTCGATTGAGAATTTTGATCCGATGGGCATTCACACGGGCGACTCCATTACGGTGGCGCCCGCCATGACGCTCTCTGATACAACCTTCCAACGGATGCGCGACATGGCCATCCAAATGATGCGCTCAATTGGTGACTTCGCCGGTGGTTGCAATGTGCAGTTCGCCGTGAGTCCTGACAATGCTGAAGACATCATCGCCATTGAAATTAATCCACGGGTGTCACGCTCCTCCGCCCTCGCATCAAAAGCAACAGGTTACCCCATTGCGAAAATTGCCGCGAAACTCGCCATCGGTTACCACCTCGACGAGTTAACAAATCAAATCACGGGCTCTACGTCGGCCATGTTTGAGCCAACACTCGATTACGTGATCGTGAAAATTCCACGCTGGAACTTCGACAAATTTGCCGGGGCTGATCGCGAACTCGGATTGCAAATGAAGTCGGTAGGTGAGGTGATGGGCATTGGGCGCTCATTCCAAGAAGCCCTTCAAAAGGCTTGTCAATCGCTCGAGATCAAACGCAACGGATTGGGAGCCGACGGCAAAGAATTGCGCGACCAAGACAAAATTCTCGATTCACTGGAGCACCCCTCATGGAACCGCTTGTTCCACATTTACGATGCAATTAAGCTGGGTATTCCGTTCAAAACGATTCAAGAAAAAACCCGCATCGATTTCTGGTTCTTGCGTCAAATTGAAGACCTCATTAAACTTGAGCGTCGGATTGAACGTCACACCCTCGATAACATCCCGCGCGAGTTGCTATTTGAAGCCAAGCAAAAAGGATATGCAGACCGCCAGGTTGCCCACCTGCTGCGCTGCCTAGAGAGTGAGGTGTATACCAAACGCATCGGCATGGGCATCAACCGCGTGTATAAGCTGGTTGACACTTGTGCCGCTGAATTCCCGGCTGTAACGCCCTATTACTACTCAACTTTCGAAGACGAAAACGAGTCGGTGCGCAGCGACAAGAAAAAGGTTGTTGTGTTGGGCTCAGGTCCGAACCGTATCGGTCAAGGCATTGAGTTTGACTACAGTTGTGTGCACGGGGTGTTGGCAGCAAAAGAATGTGGTTATGAAACCATCATGATCAACTGCAACCCCGAAACCGTGAGTACCGACTTCGATACCGCTGATAAGCTTTACTTCGAACCGGTTTTCTGGGAACACATTTATGACATCATCATGCACGAGAAGCCCGAAGGGGTAATTGTGCAATTGGGCGGACAAACAGCCTTAAAGTTGGCCGAGAAACTGAGCCGCTACGGCATTAAGATTATCGGAACCAGTTTCGAAGCGCTCGACTTGGCTGAAGATCGGGGCAGCTTTTCTTCATTGCTGCGCAATTGCAACATTCCCTTCCCCGAATTTGGGGTGGTTGAAAGTGCTGAGCAGGCCATTGAGATATCACGCACCCTCGGGTTTCCGCTCTTGGTGCGTCCGTCGTATGTATTGGGCGGCCAGCGCATGAAAATTGTCATCAACGAAGAAGATCTGGAGAAAACGGTCGTCGACATTTTACGCGACATGCCCGACAATAAGATCTTGCTCGATCACTTCCTCGAAAGCGCGATTGAAGCCGAAGCCGATGCCATTTGCGACGGCGAAGATGTGTACATCATTGGCATCATGCAGCACATTGAACCTGCCGGCATTCACTCGGGCGACTCATACGCCGTGCTGCCGCCTTACAACCTCGGTGATTTGGTGATGCAGCAAATCGAAGAGCACACGCGAACCATTGCTGTGCAACTGCGCACGGTAGGATTGATCAACATTCAGTTTGCCATCAAAGATGACAAGGTGTATGTGATCGAGGCCAACCCACGCGCTTCGCGCACCGTGCCCTTTATCGCGAAGGCTTACAATGAGCCCTACGTGAACTACGCCACCAAGGTGATGTTGGGTGAAAAGAAGGTGAAAGATTTTACGTTCAATCCGCAGCGCAACGGCTACGCCATCAAAATTCCGGTGTTCTCGTACGAGAAGTTCCCGAATGTGAACAAAGAGTTGGGGCCTGAGATGAAGTCGACCGGTGAGGCGATTCGCTTCATTAAAGATTTGAAAGATCCGTACTTCAGAAAAATTTACGCAGAGCGCAACCTCTACCTGAGCCGTTAATCGGCGGGTTTAACGGCTGTCAGTCGAAAACCGACACCGTGTACATTT
The DNA here is from genome assembly GCA_945874695.1 of Chryseobacterium gleum. Taxonomy (GTDB): domain Bacteria; phylum Bacteroidota; class Bacteroidia; order Flavobacteriales_D; family Sanyastnellaceae; genus CAMCHP01. The sequence continues at coordinate 179 of CAMCHP010000094.1, read as the reverse complement.
TCGATGGCGATGTTGGCGTCGGCACTCAAGTGCTTGCGCAAACGGGTGATGAACACATCCATGCTTCGGCCCACAAAGTACGAGTCGTCGCCCCAAATCATATTCGCGATGAGGTCGCGCTCGATCACGCGTTCGCGATGCTCACAAAGGAGTTTGAGCAATTCAGCTTCTTTCTTGGT
>CAMCHP010000093.1 GCA_945874695.1 Chryseobacterium gleum | reverse complement strand
TTAATGGGTGAGCTGCCAATGCGCTCTAGATGTGGATTAACAGCTTCGGGTGTAACGCTTGTGGTGTCGAGGTAATGGCGCAGCTGTTTGATGCCCGACTGCTTGGTCTGAAGCGTATTCAGACGTTCGTCGCTCGCCAGCCCGATGCTGTGGGCAAGTGGCGTGAGGCGCTCATCTGCGTTATCTTGGCGAAGCAAGATGCGATACTCGGCGCGTGATGTAAACATGCGGTAGGGCTCATTGGTGCCCTTTGTTACAAGGTCGTCGATCAATACACCGATGTAGGCTTCACTTCGTGTAAGCACAATGGCATCGCGTTCTTGTATTTTTCGCGCAGCGTTGATACCCGCCATGAGCCCTTGGCATGCCGCTTCTTCGTAGCCCGTTGTTCCGTTGATTTGTCCTGCGAAGTAGAGCCCTTCGATGATTTTTGTTTCGAGAGTATGATGCAGTTGCGTGGGGGGGAAATAGTCGTACTCCACAGCGTAACCGGGACGAAACATTTTTACATTTTCGAATCCGGGGACTTGCTTAAGCGCCCTGATTTGGACGTCCTCTGGTAGGCTGGTGCTGAATCCATTCACGTAAATTTCGACAGTGTCCCACCCTTCTGGCTCAACGAATATTTGATGGCGTTCACGTTCTGCAAACCGGTCAATTTTGTCTTCAATGGATGGGCAATAACGCGGTCCTAAGCCTTGAATACGCCCGTTGAACATCGGACTCCGGTCGAATCCTTCGCGAAGTAATTCATGCACCGTTGGATTGGTGTAGGTCACATGACAGCTCAATTGACGGGTGAGTGTGTGTTTACGTAAGTATGAGAAATGCCCTGGGTTTTCATCACCCGGTTGTTCTTCCATAACCGTGTAGTTGAGCGAACGTCCATCAACACGTGGGGGCGTACCCGTTTTCATGCGCCCAGATTCGAAGCCAAGTGATTCGAGTTGGGCGGTAATTCCAGTAGCGGCCTTCTCCCCTGCCCGACCACCGCCAAATTGTTTCTCACCGAGGTGGATAATTCCGTTTAAGAAAGTTCCGTTCGTGAGAATAACCGATTTGGCTTTGATCTCGATACCCATTGATGTCACCACCCCGGTACAGCGTTGGCCATCGTGAAGTATTGCGGTCACCATGTCTTGCCAAAAGTCAACCAATGGTGTTTTTTCGAGCATGCTACGCCATTCACTGGCAAAGAGCATGCGGTCGTTTTGTGTGCGGGGGCTCCACATGGCAGGACCCTTAGAGCGATTCAGCATGCGGAATTGAATGGACGAGCGGTCAGATACAAGTCCTGAATAACCACCCATCGCGTCGATCTCACGAACGATTTGCCCCTTAGCGATGCCTCCCATCGCTGGGTTGCAGCTCATTTGTCCAATTACACCCATGTTCATGGTGATCATGAGCGTGCGCATGCCCATGTTCGCTGCAGCCGCAGCCGCCTCGTTGCCAGCATGGCCGCCGCCAACAACCAATACGTCGTATTCGTTTAGCATAATTCAGATGTTCCACGTGAAACAATCGTTACACGAAGCTCCGCAAAGTTAACGCGTTATCTTCCTGCTTGCGGATTTCTTTGATTTCTTTCGCCGTTTTATCGCCAAATCCGAGCAAATGGAGAACACCATGCACCATCACCCGGTGTGTTTCATCGATCGTTGAAATTTGGAGCGTTTTAGCGTTATCGCGAATGCGATCGATGCTGATGAATAAATCACCGCTTACGGCATCGCCTTCGCAATAGTCAAAGGTGATTATATCGGTGTAGTAATCGTGTGACAAATGCGTGCGATTCATCGCCAGCAAGTAGTCATCAGAGCAGAAAATGAAGTTGAGCTCGCCGATGTTCTGCTTGTGATGCGCAACCGTTGCAGCAATCCATTTGCGCACTTCACGGGCTTGTGGAAGTCGATACCCTACGTCTTCGTAATGAAAACGGATGGCCATCTTAATCGAGGGCTTCGAAGATCAATTCAACCTTGCGCCCATCATCATGAAAGGCACAATCATCGGCCAAATTGCGCATCAAGAACACACCCCGTCCGTTCGGTTTTTCACGGTTTTCGGGTGCAGTCGGGTCTGGCAAGTGATCGTAGTCAAAGCCTGCGCCCTCGTCTTCAATGAAGAAACGCAGGGTCTTCCCTTCCGTGGTGTAGCTTACAGCAACCTCTTTGGCAGGGTCAAGTTTGTTTCCGTGAACGATAGCATTGTTTACCGCCTCGGTCAATGAAATCAAAATGTTGCCGTAGTGATCTTCTTTAATTTCGAAACTCGCGCAAACCTCGTCGATGAGTTTCTCAACGATGGCAATGTTCTCTGTTTTTGAAGAGAAACGAACTTCGTTACCGGTTTGTGGACTGACCATGCGGGGGTTTAATTTAGCGATCTAAATTATTAAAATAATCGTTGACCTTATCGCGGTAATAAGGTTTCAATGAAGGAGGCACTGTTCGTAACAGTTCTGTTTCACGTTCCTTCTCGCGTAAATAGAGCTCTAAGCTCGGTGGTGTGCCCGTTTTATCCGGATTTCCAGACCGTGATTTACGCTTCTCATCTTGTTCGCGTGTGCGTTCAGCATTTTCAGCTTTGAGCAAGCGAATCATGATATCTTGCTGACGTTCAAGGGTTTCCTGTGTAATTCGCTTGTTTACAATGTCTTCTTCGACCTTCTCCATTTCACGGCTGATTTGCTTCAATTCGTTGCCGTTGCCTGAGCCATCTTGGTTCAAATCTTGTGCAAGACGATCCATCATTTGACGAATGGCCGCTTGTTTCGCAGCCATCTCAGCAAGCTGTTTGCTCATTTGCCCTTGTTGACCGCTATTGTTCTTGCCCTTGTTGCCGTCTTTGCCCATTTGCTCTTTCATCTTCTCGAGCTGTTTGCTGAGGCCTTCTTGCATCTTCTTCATCTCGCCAGCGCTCGGCTTCGGACTGCCATTTCCGCCGGGTTTGTTGCAGCTTCCTTCCCCAGGTTTTTTGTTCTGCATTTGCTGCTGCTGCATTTGTTGCAACGCTTCGTCAAGCAGCAATGCCAGGTTGTTGAACGAGGTCATTACGTATTGCTGGTTCATCCGTACGTGGTCGGTTCTGCGCTCACCAACGCCTTCGATCGCCTCAGCCATGTGATGATTCACCTGGCCGATTTCACGGTTTACAATCGCCTCTAACTGAATTACGCGCTTGCTCAACGCAAACAGCGAGTCTTCGACCATTTTGGCGTCGTCTTTCAACTTGCGTTGCACTTGGCCATATGCTACGTATTTCGGGTCATTTTTATCTACGATCGCGAAATTGTTCATCAGTTCCTCTTGGTCAAACGAAAGCGTAATGATGTTTTCGAGCAGGGCCCGCAAGGCCTCCATGTCTTCTTCAGCTTGCGCTTCTGCATCATCGGCCATAGCTTGCTCCATTTGCTCAGCCATCTCTTGCATTTTTTCAGCCGCGCTCTTTTGAGATTCAGAGGCTTTCTTGCTCTTTTTCTTATCGAGCTGATCGCTACTTTTCTCCATTTCTTGCTCGATCTGTTCTTGCTGCTCTTGGGTGTCAGGAATGTTGTTCTTTTCTTCCAATTCCTGGTTCAACTCTTCGAGTTTCTTGAGGTCATCTTTCAGCTCCTCAAAGCGCTCGTTGAGGGCGTCCTGCTCTTTTTTGAGCTCTTCCGTATCGGCATTCTCTTTTTGCGACTCTTCTGCAAGTTTCTCCTGCTCCTCCGCGAGCTTTTTCATTTCGTCGATAGTCTCCGTCATCTTTTGCTCAAACTCGAGTTGTTTGAACTGTTCCAAGGCACGATCGAGTTCTTTTTCCATGTCTTCAGCAGACATTTCCATTTCTTCCATCTGTTGCTGAAGCTCTTCCTTGTTGAGCTCTTCCATCAGTTTTTGAATCTCGTCATAGAGTTGCTTCAATTCATCAGTCATGACCTGCTCCATCAGATCTTGTAGCTTCTCTTGTTTCTGCTGCAGGCTCTCATTCGGCTGTTCGAACGACTCTTGGCGTTGATTTTTTTGTTCGTTTTTCTGCTGAGCGGCCTCTACTTGTTGTTGGAGCGCTTTCTGACGCTCGAGGATCTTCTCGAGCTTCTGTTTTTCTTGCCACCCGAGCTCTTCTTTGTTGAGCAAATCGCGACGCAATTCATCAAGCTCACGCTGCAGTTCGCGCGTCTCATCCAAACTTTCTTCCAGCTTGTCTTTGATGTCTTCGCTTTCCTCATCACGTTCTTCGCGCAACTCATCCAAGGTGGGTGCAGCAAAGGTCATCATCATGCTGCGCGTCGCTTTGCTACCATTCACACCGTCATTGTCCCACACTTCGAAGTAGTATTCGAGCTCTTCTCCGGCCGTTAGGCCGAGATTACCCAAAGACCAATTGTAGAAAAAGCGGTCAGCTGTTCCTGAGGGCGTTGGAAGTACAATACGCTCGTAGGTGTTTAGTTTTCGATCTGAACGATCGGATGCGGTGAATGCATAATGAAACACCAGTCGCTGAAATCCATAGTCGTCTTGCACTTCGCCCGTGAAAAACAAATCTTTCCGAGTTAGGCTATCGGCTTGTTCGGTTACCCGAATGGATGGATGGCGATCTGCGACAACATTCATGCGGTATACCATGCTGTCAGACGATCCAACATGCTGATTCTCCGGTGTTAAACTATAGCTACCACTGCGTTTGGCAACGGCTTGCGCCATGTAGCGGCTTCCTTCATCCGAACGCAGTTCGAAAACACTATCACCCAAGGCCAAACGAAGGGTCTCGGTGTTGCGGGTGTTGAACTGCCAGGTGATGCGTGTGCCTTCGGGGATGGTTAAATCACCGGTATTGCTCACCGTTTCTGCTGACAAACCGGTGTATTTCGGATAATCGAGATTCACACTGAAGTTCACCAACATCGGTTTAGGCAATACGGTGAGCGTGTACGGACCGAAGTAAAAGCCATCTGCATAAAAGCGGAAGGCTTGATTCGATTCAACACTGCGAAAAACGTGACTGAAATTGCGCTTATCGTCAGCGTTCATGCGGAAACGCGTGCCTCCAATCTCGATGTAGATTTTTTCAGGAACTACGGTCCCTTCAACAGCTACATTAAGCAAATAGTCTTCACGTTCAGCCACTTGTAAACCATCGGCATCGAGGGTGATTTGGAAAGGCGCAAGAGGAACAATTTCTTCGTTGTAACGGATCAATCGGTCGGTTGATTCAGTGAGCAAGCTCGGCGCGACAAACAAGAGCACACCCAAGATCACAACCGGTGGCAACACATAAACGAGGTAGCGTTTGTTTTCACGCAAGTCGATTGCCGCGGTGAATGGGACCGGTGTCAACTCACGTGTGCGCTGGTCGATGCTCGCTAACAGCAAGCTGTCAGAGCCAGTTACACCGCTGCGTTCCTGCAGTTGCAAGGTGTTGATGAGCTTGTCTTTAACCTCCGGAAAGTGATTGCCGACAATGAGTGAAGCCTCTTTGTACGACAGCGTTTTGCCCAACTTGAATAGCTTGAGCAGCGGTACCGCAACATGGCGAATGAGGAGGTAGAGACTTGCGCTGGTGAAGCCCCAAAAGAGTAGAGTGCGCAGCGTGCGGTTGAAATGACCGATGCCCTCCATGACAGCAGCCACGAGGTAGAAGGCCAAAATCAATCCGACACTGTACAATACCCCGCGAATCATGCGGTTGGTATAGTACTTTCGGATGAAAGCGTCGAGTTTTTCGAGCAAAGAAGATGCTTTCTGCTCTGACATGGTTTTTCCGTTTAAATGCGGATACAAATATCCACGCTAAAAATACGGAATATCAGCCGTTTTAGTTCCCGTCATTCACACGCGGGCTGTGAATTACGAAAAATTAACGTGAAATCACAAAACGGGTGTGCTTCATCTGCCCCGCTTGGCGAAGGTTGAGGAGGTAACTTCCGACGGGTAAATGCGCGACATCGAGCAACAGGGTTTGTTGGCCTACAACCTGCGCCTGCGTTGATATCAATCGTCCGCTCAAGTCGTAAATCAGCACATCCCAAAGGCCTTCAGGCAAATCAACATTCAGCCAATCAGCTGTTGGATTGGGCCATGCATGCACGCTTGTTAATCGGGTGCCCTCTTCAACGCCAACGGTCACTGTGAGCACCTCCGAGCTTACCGTGCAGCCGTAATCGGTGGTAATGGTAACGCTGTAATTTCCAAGTTCAGCGGCATTGATTTCATTGCCCGATGCATTGTTTAATGGAAGGCCGTTGTAAAACCAGTTGTAGCTTGCAAACCCTTCTGTTGTAGAAATGGTCTGCTGTTCAGCGTCATAAGTTAATTCAACCACAGGACAAAGCACGAATTCATTTGACCAGCTCGAGCAGCCGTAAATATTGAAGATTTCGCATTGGTAAATGCCCGGCCCGGCCAAAACCAACGAGTCTTGCGCACCTTCTTGCACAACCCCACCGTTGTAGTACCAAATGAAGAACTCGAGTGTTTCATCGTCATAGTCGAGTACGTTTTCATCTTCAAGGTATGTGAATGCTGCGGTCGGGAAAGGGAAAACACTCACAACTTCTTCGTTCACGAACTGGTTTGAAACAACCAACGACATGTTGTAGTTGCCAACGCTTCCGTTGGCATTGAGCGACTGGTTGCCAAGTTGCAAATTAAGCTCGGTGCTGCCTAAGTTATCGGCATTTGAGAGCAAATCAGCATCCCAAAACGTGAGGGTATATGGAGGAGTGGTTAAAGCGATATTGAGGTTGTTCCAGTTCACGCTTGTGACATCTGCTCCCTCACTTGAAGAGTATACCACAACACCGTTGCCATCAGTAAGTGTGAAGTAAGGGTCAGGGCAGGTGCCAATGAAAGGAGTTCCGCAGTTGCAAAACGGCTCTTCGATGTCTCCGCACCAACCGTCGTTGGCTTCGGTCAACGAAACCGTGTTTAAAACGTAATTCTCAATGGTTGTGGTAAGTGTAACTATATATTCGCCCGCTTCGGTATAGGTTTGTGAAGGAGGATTCGCTTGATCAGAGGTGCTGCCGTTACCAAAATCCCAATCATACGTTGTAATTGCGGGGCTGCCGTCAATCAGCGCTTCGAAGGTAGATGTTACCGCACCGCACCCACTTAAGTTGTCAAAAGAGAAGCTGGCATTGCCACCTGCACCTGCTATAATGGTCAAAGGCAAGGAGAAACTTTCGACCAACGCTTGCTCGAAACCAAATGCAGTCACGGTTACACTTACCGTGATAAGCACCTCGTAATCACCCGCTAGAATGGGGGTTCCGCACAAGGTGGCGCAACCCAATGTTTCGCCTTGGCTAGGAAAATAGGTGTTATTCGGACTGTTGGTTGTCCAAGTCATGCCAAAAGGCAAGCCGGTTACACTTGCGATAACGATTTGGTTGAGCGTTGCTTCAATGCCCGTGTCGGGGTCAACCACAGTCGCGGGCATAAAAAAGGTCAATACCGTTTCATAATAAGTTCCTGCGGTACCTTCAGGTAGGGTTTCTGGGCAGATGGTTGGGAAGTTGTCTTGTGAAACACAGGTCGCATCAGACTCACATTCAACACATTGCGCATTCACGAGAAAAGGGAGGAGCGCAACAAGGAACAGGATAATTCGCTTCATAACATACGAAATTTCAAAGTAACATTTTGGTTCAGGACGGTGAAAATACAAGAAAACGATCAGCTTCGACCATTTTTAGGTTCGGTATTTAACCTTGTGGTAATTTAAAAGATCGGTAAGGCCTGTTAACTTTGTCGATTCAATTGAATGATTATGAAAAGCAAAGCATTGCTTCTTACCAGCCTTTTTGTTGCAGCATCACTTTGGAGCGTGGCTCAATTTGACCAAGCCTATTTGTTCGGTAACACAGAACAAAAAGTGCGCGCAGCGTATCGGTCGAACTTAGAAACTCTCGTAATCAATGAGGTTGATTCTGACTCTCCAGGTTTTGACGACCGAGAGTTTATCGAATTGTTTGGCGAGCCGAATTTCAGTCTTGACGGATTAACCCTTGTGCTCTACCGTGGGAACAACAACACGGTTTACGAGGCGTATGATTTATCGCCTTATAGCTTGAATGCAGAAGGGTTTTTCGTAATCGGCAGTGCTGCAGTAACAAATGTAGGTTTGGTGATTCCAGATAACACCCTTCGCAACGGACCGGATGCAGTTGCGATTTATGAAGCACCGGCATCAAATTTTCCTGATGGAACCCCTGTAATTCTTGACAACTTAATTGATGCGTTGGTTTATGACACGAATGATCCAGATGCTCCGGCGCTTTTGCCGCTCTTGCTTGAAGGTCAACCGCAGGTGAATGAAGGCGCCAACAACAATGCCGCGCTCGAATCGATGTCGCGCGTACCCGATGGCGGTGCGCAACGCGTCACGGAAACTTATTTCATGCAGATTCCAACACCAGGTACATTTAACGTTCCGGCTTGCGATGGGGCTTCCATTGCTTTTGCTGAGGGCGACCCCAATGCGTTGACGGTTTGCGTTGATATTGCTGGAGATCCGATTGCGGTTAACGTGCTCAATAGCCTTACCGAGAACAATTATGCTTTGGTGGTCACAAACACATCCAACCAAATCATTCAAGTGGTGATGGGCACGACACTGAATTTCTTCGGACAAGCCACCGGTTTGGTGCGCGTGTGGGGAATTGGCTACACCGGAACCTTGAATGCCGCAAGTTTGCAAACGGGGTTGCCTGTTACAGGCATAACCTCTGACGCATGTGCCGCGGTTTCTGAAAACTTTATCACCGTTGATCGCCAAGCCTGCATCCCGCCTGACTGTTTGGGCGGAGCAATCACCGTGAACAGCGGAAACACCTTACAAAGTGTGTGCTGGAATGGCGAAGACCCGAACCTTTACCTTGCCACCAATTCAGCTTTTACTCCCAACTACGTGTGGGTGTTTACTAGCGTGCAAGGCACAATTTTACAATTCACCTACGACAGCGTATTTGACCTAAGCACTTACGGTAGTGGAAATTTCTTCGTCCGTGGAATCTCTTTC
>CAMCHP010000092.1 GCA_945874695.1 Chryseobacterium gleum | reverse complement strand
AGTCCGTTGGCCGGGCGGTTGCTGAGTGTTACGGTTTGCGGACTGGAAAGAATCACGAAAAGTGACCCACCCACATTGAGTAAGCCTGAGTTGGGTACGTTTTCGTACTCCACAATGAGTTGCTGGTTGTAGGTGTTGCTGACGGGGTTGCAAGCCGTTTGATTGCCGAGTGTGATGCTGGTAATGCCGCAGGGTCCGACCGTCCAACCCATGTCTTCAAACATACCCAACACGATTGGGCCCGGGTTGTGATTGGCCTCGGCGGTGCCGAGGAATGGGGTCATCAAGGAGTTGATGTTACCTGCGGGGTAGGTGCTTTCGTTGAGGTGCGAGAAGCTCGATCCGCCAGCCCAGGTGCCCGGGGCGTAGAGTCGTGGGCGGTCGCCGCCGTTGGCGTTGCTGCCTTCATCGCCGCCCCAGTACAATTGTCCGTTGGTGAGGGCGCTGGCCAGTGTTGTTGATCCGTTGGGCAGTGTGGTAAGCAGCGTACCGTTTTGTTGTTCAGTGAAGGTGTCGTAGATGAACGGACTGCCATCGAAGCCGATGAATCCGTTGCCGTTGGTGATGGTTGCACTGCCAAAAAAGCCCAATCCGTGGCATAATTCATGAAGGACCACGGTCACAAAATCGTATTGTCCGGAGGGGGTGTTGCCATCGGTGCCGAAGTACCAATTGACATCGCTGTTGAAGGTACAGGTGATATCGATTTGACCCGGGCTGTTGTTTACACCGCGCAGCTTATCGGCCAAAGCGGCGGGGTAGAAAGTGTTCGAAAGTGGTGCGTTCGGAAAGTTGCGGAACGAGTTTGCTGCACCGGCAAAGCCGAGTGTACTGCCTGAAATAAATTCGTAGTTGGCTTCGACCACAATGGTCACCGAAGAAGTAAGTGCAGCGGCCCAAATGTCGACGGCGTAGGCGAATGCGGCTTGTGCATTGGCCGGGAAGCCCGAGTAATTTACAGTGATGTTGACATCGCGTTGGGCGTTGGGCACGAAGTTCGCTTGGGGAGCAACGAAGGTAAACGCGTCGATGCCTGTGCCTTCAAGGCCGTGTTCGCAGCCGTTGTGATGCCCATGCGAGCGGTTGAAACCACAATAATTTTGGCCGAAAAGCATTGGAGTAGGCAGAAAATGGAGCAGAAACAAGCAGCTCAAGTACAAGCCGAGGTGTCGTGTTTGCCATGCAGAGGGGAGCAGCTTCATTTGTTCGAGTTAACAAATAAAGATACGAAATTTCCAGAAAATGAATGGAGCTCGCTTTGATAGCTCAAGCGCGTTTGCGGCGGGCTTTCTCTTTTACGATGAGGTTGAGTTCGCGTGAGGTTTGACCTTTAACCGAGGTGTTCTCTTCAGCGCGGCGGATGAGGTAGGGGATCACCTCCCGAATGGGGCCATAGGGCACGTACTTGGCCACATTGAAATGCTGGTGGCTGAGGTTGAAGCTGATGTGGTCGCTCATGCCGTAGAGCTGTGCGAAGTACACGCGTGGATCATTCGTCGCGATGCCTTTTTCGCGCAGTTTGTTTGCCAAACGAAGCGCACTTTCTTCATTGTGCGTTCCAGCGCAAAATGCAGTGTGGGCGATGTTTTCAAGGCACAAATCAACCGCAGCATTGAAATCACGGTCGGTTGCGGCTTTATCGGGCTGAATGGGCGAGGGATAGCCCTTGTCGGTGGCGCGCTCACGCTCTTTTTCCATGTAGGCACCGCGCACGAGTTTAACGCCGTAATGGTAATTGGATGCTTTGGCATCGGCAAGGGCGCGGGTCAAAAAAGCCAAGCGATCGTGGCGGTAAAGCTGCACCGTATTGAATACAATGGCTTTTTCGCGGTTGTATTTCGCCATCAATTGGTGGGTGAGGCGATCAATGGCATCCTGAATCCAACTTTCTTCAGCATCCACGAAAACGGGAGTTCCGGTTTGGAATGCTTTTTTGGCGATGCGCTCCATCCGCCCGTTTAGGGCGAAAAACTCACGCTGCTCTTCAGAGGTCAAGGGCTGATTGGCGTTGAGTTTCTCGAGCAAAGCGAAGCGACCGATGCCCGTGGTTTTGAAGACGCAAAACGGGATGTTTGGATTGCCTTTGGCGGTTTCAACGGTTCGAATGATTTCGTCGCACGTGCGCTCGAAGTCTGCTTCAGATTCTTTGCCCTCAACGCTGTAATCGAGTATGGTGCCGATGTTGTAGGCGTCGAGCACTTGGGTAGTTTGCGCGCAATCGGCGATGGTTTCGCCGCCACAAAACTGCTCAAAAATGTTGCCGCGCATGGCCCAACCGATGGGGATGTTGAGTTTGAGCGCTGCATTGACCGCAAACTTGCCGAATTTCACGAGGGCAGGATTGCCAACGAGTTTAAAGAGCCAGTAGGCTTTGCGTAATGCCCCGTCACTTTTGTGCGCGAAGGCGATGGCGGTGTTATCGAAATTGAGCATATCCGGCGGCAAATATAATGTGCTTTCGGTGAGTGTTGGCATGTTTCAGCGCAGATGGCTGCTTGTGCCCCAAAGAACATGACCGTGTTGTTAAATATTGCAGCACAGATGCAACGTTTCACGGTATTTGTACGTCTTTTGAAGGTAAGAACTTGACCTCATGTTGCGAAGTGTACTTCTCTCATTATTGTTTCTGAATATCAGTGTGTTAACTGGATATGCGCAGATCGTTTCGAACGGGAACTTCAACGAAAGTTCAAACTGCCCTCCCGGATTGGGAAACATTCCATTGTTGAACGGCTGGTTTGATGTGGTGCAGTCTGCCGATTACTACGATTGCGGCTTCACCTCAAACATTTTCCCCACGGGCAATGAGCCCTCGCCCTGTGGAGCGGGCTTCGTAGGTTTTGCGAGTTATGGCAACGCCCAAGGAAGTGCTGAGGCTATTGGCCAACAGTTGGCGCAGCCTTTGGTTGCCGGACAAACCTACGAGATTGAGGTGTCAGTGAAGATGACCACCGGTGGAACGTACGATGATGTGTGCGGCGGACTGTGTTTTTACGGCTTTACGAATCAGCCACCCAACGTGACAGGTGATCACCCGTCGCTTATGGCAGGTGCAATGGAATTAGCATGCACACCCACCATCACGAATACCGTTTGGCAAACCTACACCGTTGAGTTTGTCGCGCCGGCGGGCGTGAATTTTTTCGTTGCAACGCCGGCTTTTGCCGTGAATTGCGGCCAGAATTTATTCATGGATTGCTTGGTGGTTGAACCGGTGAACAACAACGAGTTGGTTGAGGTGTGTGCAGGAGAATCAGTGGTACTGGCGCCGGGCATTGGCGCTGCCGATTGGTTTGAACTGGTCAATGGCAACCCGGTTTTCATCACCACTGCAGCAACTTACACGTATACAGGTGGCGTAGATACCGAGATTCAGGCGGTTGCAAACCAAGAGAGCATCACCTACGACATTCAATTTATTCCCTTGCCTGAACCCAATTTGGGGGCAGATATCACCGTATGCACAGGCACACCGGTGGTTTTGAATGTAGGCGCTGGTTTTGATGAAATACTTTGGAACGGCGTGCCCGGCAATCCCACGTTCAATGTGACGCAAAGCGGTGTTTATGGCGTGGAGGTAGGCTTGAATGGCTGCATTGGTGAAGATGAAATCCAAGTGGCGTTTTTACCCATTCCGGCGGCTTCAAATGTGGTGGTCACCAATGCAAGTTGCGAAGGCGCATGCGACGGCTCGATCGTGTTTCAAGGAGACGCCAGCTGGAATGTCACCCTCAACGGTGCAGCAGCATCTAACCAAAATACCGGTTTGTGCGCCGGTGCCTATGCCTTGGTGGTTGAACTTGACGGATGCTCAACCACAACCAATTATGTGGTCAATGAAGCCTTGGCGCCTGTGATCGATCCCCTTCAAAACCTGACCATTTGCGCAGGTGAAACCATACAACTCACTGCAACTTCAGCGTGGAACGGACTTACTTACACCTGGGATAACGGCGACCAAGGCGCAACGATTTCGGTAACGCCGGCTGATGGCGATACCTTTTGTGTAAGCGCAGTGAATGCCTCAGGTTGCGAGGCGGCTAGCGTGTGTGTCGAAGTTTCACATTATCCTGTGCTAGCGATCGCTGCCCTCAATGATGCGCTGGTTTGTCCGGGTACAGTGCTCAATTTCGCCGCAGCCATCACTTCAGGTGAAGGCAATTACACCTACGCGTGGACGGCCAATGGCGTGGCGGTTGGTTCAAACGCTGCACTCGTCTACACGGCCACGGAAACGGCCGATGTAGCCCTTGTTGTTACCGATGGCTGCACACCTGCCGGCGTGAGCACCAGTGCCCTGATCGAGGTGATTGCCTTGCCGCAGCCCGAAATGGTGGTGACTGAAGCGCAAGTGTGTGTGCCCGGCGCAGTGGGCTTTTCGTTGACCGAACCTGATGCCTACTTGACCGCGTCATGGGGTATTGAAGGTTTCGGCCTAACGGCCGGATTAGAGACTGCCCAGGTGTTCGACTTTGCAGGCTGTTACGATGTTACCGTTGATTTAACGACCCCCGAAGGATGTGCGGTGAGCCTTACCGTTGAAGATGCCGTTTGTGCGTTGGCGGTGCCCATTGCTGATTTTGGGTTGTTTGAAGGCGATCAGGTGTATGTAGAGACCGGCAGTTCGACGACGATCAATCAAAGCCAGTTTGCCACACAGTACAGCTGGTTTTTGAATGGTTTGCCCTTTTCGAACGAAGAATCACCCGTGATTGAATCGTGGGTGTTGCCCGGTATTTACGAGTTGTGCTTGGTTGCAACCAACGATTTAGGTTGCAGCGATGAATTGTGCGTGAGCATTGAGGTGCTCTTGCCGCCAGCGGTATTCATCCCGAATGCATTTACTCCAGATTATGATGGTATCAACGACGTGTTCATTCCTGTGCTGTCGTTTGAGCCCGTGGAATATGAGCTGCTGATCTTTGATCGCTGGGGTGCTGTTGTTTTCACCTCAACCGATCACACCAAGCCGTGGATGGGCAACTTTGGTAATGGCGAATACTTCGTCAATACCGACGCCTACCTCTACCGTTTAACGGTTCGGATGCCCGATACAGGTAACAATGCCTTGTTTGAAGGAACAGTAACGATGTTGCGCTAAGCGCTTAGCGCTTCCACATGTGCGGGATCTTCCGCATGCGGATCGATTGCGGTGTGATTTCGAGGTACTCGTCTTCGGCAATGTATTCCATGGACTCTTCGAGTGAATACTGACGTTTCGGTGCAATTTTCGCAGCGTCGTCAGCCCCAGAAGCACGCACGTTGGTGAGCTTCTTACCTTTAATCACGTTCACCTCCAAATCACCTTCACGGCTGTTTTCGCCGATCACCTGACCTTTGTACACTTCTTCGTTCGGATCGATGAAGAACACACCGCGGTCTTGCAAACGGTCGATGGCATAAGCGAGTGCTTGGCCGGTATCACCCGATACCATGGCACCTTTGCGGCGTTCGCCGAGATCACCTTTCCACGGGCCGAATTTATCGAAGCGGTGCGTGATGATGGCTTCCCCTTGTGAGGCGGTCATCAACTGGCTGCGCAAGCCGATGAGTCCACGTGAAGGAATGGCGAATTCAAGGTGTTGCAAATCGCCTTTTGGCTCCATGATGAGCAACTCACCTTTGCGTTGGGTTGCGATTTCGATCGCTTTACCAGCACTTTCAGGAGGCGTGTCAATTACGAGTGTCTCGTAAGGCTCATGCTTCTTCCCATCGATTTCACGGGTAATCACGCGCGGCTTACCCAACTGAAGTTCGTAGCCTTCACGGCGCATGGTTTCAACCAAGATCGACAAGTGCAAAATGCCTCGTCCGAACACGTTGAACGTATCTTCACTGTTCGTGTCTTCGATGCGGAGTGCGAGGTTCTTTTCAGTTTCGCGGTACAAGCGATCGCGCAATTGGCGTGACGTTACAAACTTGCCTTCACGTCCGAAGAACGGTGAGGTGTTGATGGTGAAGAGCATGCTCATGGTTGGCTCATCAACCGCGATGCGGGTGAGTGCTTCGGGCTGGTCGGCATCGGCAATGGTGTCGCCAATTTCGAAGCCTTCAAGTCCAACAACGGCGCAGATGTCGCCGCTACCTGCTTCTTTCACGCGGGTTTTGCCCAGACCGTGGAACACGTATAATTCTTTGACCCGCATTTTCTTCGGGGCGTTGTCTTTGGTGCAGAGCGCGATGGTTTGACCTTCGCTGATGGTGCCGCGGAAGATACGTCCGATCGCAATACGGCCCGTAAACGGCGAGTGATCAAGCGACGCAATTTGCATTTGCAGCGGCCCTTCGCGGAAAGGCGCTTGCGGAATATTTTCGAGCACCGCATCAAGCAACGCGGTGAGGTTGGTCGTTGGTTTTTTCCAATCGGTGCTCATCCAACCGTGCTTGCTCGATCCGTAAATCGTAGCAAAGTTGAGCTGGTCGTCGTTCGCCTCCAGGTTGAACATGAGTTCGTACACTTGTTCGTGCACTTCGTCAGGACGGCAGTTGTCTTTATCAACCTTATTTACAACCACAATGGGCTTAAGGCTAAGTTCGATTGCTTTAGAAAGTACAAAGCGTGTTTGCGGCATCGGACCTTCGAAGGCATCTACGAGGAGCAATACCCCATCGGCCATTTTGAGTACGCGCTCCACTTCGCCACCGAAGTCGCTGTGGCCGGGGGTGTCAATGATGTTGATTTTCACCCCTTTGTAGGTCACCGAAACGTTCTTAGAAAGAATGGTGATTCCTCGCTCACGTTCGAGGTCGTTGTTATCGAGTACGAGGTCAGAAGACTCTTTACGATCGTCGAGTGCTTTGCACTCTTGAATGATCTTATCAACGAGGGTAGTTTTGCCGTGGTCGACGTGTGCGATGATGGCGATGTTGCGAATAGCGGTCATGAAGCTTGCTCAAAAAATGCGTGCAAAGGTACGCTTTCGCTTTGAGTTTTCTCATTTCCTTAAGCTTAAGGATTTGCGGGACGGTGCAAAGCTTACGAAACCGCATGTACAGCGGATTGCAGCGAGCTGTGTTTGATGACTTTTCAGCAGGGCATTCGCGTGGCCTCCGATGAAATTGTACCTTTTCGATCGAAAATGGCGTGCTTTGCGACATGATTAAGCAGCAAACATCAGCATGGGGGTACGCTTTGATTGCGTTTTCGGGCGCATTGTGGCTTTATGCCTTGGGTGTTCAGCGCCGTTTGCCGGCAGATGTTGGCGATGGCGTGCAGCACTTTTTTTACGCGCAGGCCGTATTTAGTGACCCGCTGCATGCGCTGAACCATTGGGCGAAGCCACTGTTTACGCTGCTCGCCTCTCCCTTTGCGCAACTGGGTTTTCAGGGCATGGTGCTCTTTAATGCGGGGGTGTTTTGGGTTACCGCGCTCATCGCGCGGATGGTGCTCGTTCACCTGCGTACGCCCTTCGCATGGCAGGCAGTGTTCCCGCTGCTGTTGATGATTTCAGGCGACTATGTAATGACGGTAATTGCCGGATTGACAGAACCGTTGTTCAACCTCGTGATGATGCTCGCTGTGCTATTTTTAGTTCGTAAGCAAACCCTCGCTTTCGCGCTTGCAGTGTCGTTTTTGCCCTATCTGCGTAGTGAAGGGCAGCTGCCTGTGATTTTGGCGGTGGCGGTATTGCTGGTTCTCCACCGCGCGAAGCATCTGCCCTTTTTACTTGTGGGAAGTGTGATTTACGCGGTGATTGGTGCGGTGGTTTTGGGTGATTTTTGGTGGTATTTTACGGAGAGTCCGTACGTGGCAAGCAACGCCGTTTACGGCAGCGGATCGCCGTGGCATTATGTGATCTCCTACCGCAATTACCTCGACAATGTGGGCTTGTTTATGCTGATCATTGCGGTTGGGGTTTTTCTCTGGAAGTTGAAACAACGCACCTTCGCACGCACCGACCTTGTGGTGTTGTTATTTGGTTTGGGCACCTTTTTCGGAATCATTGGGGTGCACAGCCTGCTTTATGCGAAGGGCATGTATGGTGCCTATGGCTTAACGCGATTGGCTACGCAGGGTTTGCCTGTATTGTTTTTGATCTGTTTATGGTTGATTGGCGGTGTAGCTTTTAAGCGGCCTGCGTGGCGATTGGCGCATACGCGGCTTCCTTTGCTGCTCGTTGCCGCCTTGGCCTTGTTTGTGGCGACGACCCATCGGCACGATGAGCGGTTGAAGCCCTTGCCGCAGGCCCTGATCGACTTCCCGCTGCCTGAAGCGGGAAAGGTTGTGTATCACCACCCCTTGGTGCCTTACCTGGCAGGCGAAAATCCTTTTACACCGGGCAGCCGCTTTATTTTTTGGCAGCGCAGCGACCGCCTTCTTCCGGCAGCGATGCAGCCGGGCGATTGTTTGGTGTGGGACGCGCAGTTTGGTCCGGCAGAAATGAATTTACCCCTTGATCTGCTTATGGCACACCCTAATTTGGAGTTGGTCGCGCAAGCACCGTTGGATGGTGCAGCGGTTGCGCTGTTTCGGAAGCGGGAGTGAACTGCTTCAAACGTGCTCCTCTATAATCCTTCCTGCCTTTGGTTGAAGCAATCCATTCGCTCAACCTAACCTCGGGTGGGAAATTGCGGGAGCACCGCAAAGTATGCGGTGAAAACACAGTTTTTTCACCGCAAAATCATTTTTTGCGGCTAAGTGCTTTATTTTTCAGGTCGTTTGTTGTTAGGTTAGATCTTCGCAGCTCAGGCTTTTTTGACAAGTTGCTTTTCAAATTCTGTTGGAGTCAGGATCTGCGCAGTTTTAAATGGATTGTGTTCTAATAAATCTTTGTCTCCGGTGACTAAAAAATCTGCTTTTGAATATTCAATCAAGTCCAACAGGAAATTATCCTTAGGGTCTAATCCAAATATTGGTGTCAAAAATGACCTTAACGCTTTTGCTTGACATAGATTTCTTGCCTTACGCTTTCAACTTCTTCGGCTATTGTTTGCAGGTCAAGCTCTTTCGTCTTGAAAGTTTTTAACAGACTGGACAACTTACTGTCTATAGCTTCCTTCTCCAATTCTTTGGTCAGCTTGATTTTTTGCTGGAGCGGAAGTTGTCTGATCATTGACAGTATTTGGTCAAATGTTAAGTCTATTTTCAATACTGTTTTCATCGTGCACAATCTTTAATTTGACTTTCAAATTTACACAAAAAGCAACTTCGGTCGGTTTGTTAGCCTC
>CAMCHP010000091.1 GCA_945874695.1 Chryseobacterium gleum | reverse complement strand
CTTCCCGCTTCGCGAATGTCAAATGCAATTGCATTGGCGCGGCGAACCGAGGTTGAATTCAAATTGATGTTGTATGCAACCAAGAAATCACGAGCGCCTATCGCCGTTGCTCCGGTACGTTTCACAGCATCATTAAATTGCGCGGGCCCAAAATCTGGCGCAGTTTCAGGCTTTTCCAACTTATCTAAGCCCTCGTACTCCCCACTTCGGCAATGTGCCAAATTCTTACGCTTGGGCTGCTTTGCCGCAGACTCGTAGTAATACCCTGGTATGCCGAGTTCTTTACCTACCCGCTCACCCAAACGATGTGCAACTTGAACGCACTCTTCCATGGTGACATGCGCTACCGGCACAAACGGACAAACGTCAGTCGCCCCCATACGCGGATGTTCACCTGTATGTTTGCGCATATCGATTAATTCAGATGCACGCTTTATTAACCGAAATGCGGCCTCTTCAACAGCCTCAGGCGCCCCTACGAAGGTGATAACCGTGCGGTTGGTCGACTTTCCAGGGTCGACATCCAACAAGCGCACACCCTCTACAGTTTCAACTACATCAGCGATTGCTTTGATTTTCACGGCATCGCGACCCTCCGAAATATTCGGAACACATTCGATCAATTTTTGCATGTCTGAATCCAATTTTCGGCGCAAAGTTACGTTAATAACATGGCGAATAATAGCCTCCTTCGCCCCTTGACCAATTGAAAAAGACTCTTATTTTAGTGCCATGAAAATGTTAACCCGACTTCTCCCGCTCTGCCTGCTGACTGTTCTATTGGCCAGCTCATGTCGGGTTAAAGAAAAATGTGCTGCTTACAGCGAGGTACCTGTTAAAGTGACTGCTACAACTCAAGACGCAGATTGCGCGGAGTAAGAAGCAATACACCCTTTAAATAAGGCTGTGAGCTTTAGCTCAGCTTTTGCAGCAACTGCTAAAATATCGGCGATATCAACTGGTTGTAAATGATCTGGATCACACTCATCGGTTAACACGCTAACCGCAGCACATGGCAATCCCATGTGGTTGCAAGCAATAACTTCAGGCACGGTGCTCATTCCTACGGCGTCAGCACCAATGGTTCGCATAAATCGATATTCAGCCCTTGTTTCCAAGTTCGGACCAGGCACTGAAACGTACACGCCTTCGTTTAATGTAATTCCGTTCGCTTTCGCAACCTCGCGAAAACATGCATTGAGCGATGCATCATACGGCCTGCTCATATCAGGAAATCGACTTCCTAACTGATTCATATTTGGTCCGCGAAGTGGATTCTCAGGCTGAAGATTGATGTGATCGTCGATCAGCATCAGGGTACCTTTATTGAACGACGCATTGATCGAGCCTGCTGCGTTTGAAAGCAACACATATGCAACTCCGAGCAGCTTCATAACCCGAATCGGAAACACGATCTGGTTCATGGTATAGCCCTCGTAGTAATGAAAACGCCCCTGCATAGCGAGCACCTTTTTGCCCGCCAAAGTCCCATAAATTAACTTCCCGAGGTGAAACTCAACGGTCGCAACCGGAAAATGCGGAATATCTTGATAAGGCAGCTCAATAATCGATTCAATTTCGCGCGTTAGGTTGGACAACCCAGTTCCTAGAACGATTCCAACCTCGGGCGCTTCAATGCCTTTGCTCCTTAAATAAGCTACTGCTTCTTGCAGTTTATCAAACTCTGTCATGCCTTGCTGATTTGGTCACGAAATGCCGCGTACAGTGACGACGTTTCGAGGTCAGCTAAGGTATCGATATCGTTCAAAACATCAAGATATGCGACCGATAAATTGGCCTGTTCGAGCTTGGCGACACTCGTCGCCAGCACCGCCTCTGTGCTCCAAGGTATGTTTTGAAACAGCATCGATTGCCGACCCTTCATACCGAGTAAATAATAACCGCCGTCTTGGCTCGGACCAAACACAACATCTGCCGAATCAAGCGATTCAAGCGCCTTTTCGAGGTGTGCAAGCGAAAGATCAGGACAATCGGTGCCAATGATCACGGTTTTCATGTCGTAGCGGGCCAAACCACCTTTTGCAAAGGCTGACGCCATGCGGTTCCCAAGATCACCTGCGCTTTGCTCATGCAGCGTGAAACCGAAATCTTGGAAAACATCATCATCGCCCGAACCGGTTAAAAACACGTGCACATCAAAATTGCTGCGTGATGCAAGAGCGAGTGTGTGTTCCAGCAAGCGCTTGTACACCTCAAGTGTCAAGCGATCTCCGATCGTAGCTGCCAAACGTGTTTTTACTTCGCCAAGCGCCAAACGCTTCGCCATAATAAGTAAACGCGGCTTATTCATACACTTTCACCCCGCGTTCGAGCCATTTTGACCAGCGCTGGCTGTACGTATGCACCCGGTCTGTTTTTCCCTTGTCGCTGTAAACCGGATTCCCCGTATTTACCCAATGAAATATTCCCCCATAGAGGTTTGAAACATTCGTGAATCCCGCCTTCTTAAGCTCTTCGCCAATCTTTTCACTCCGATAACCCACCGAGCAATACACAACAATTGGAGCGTCTTTTGGTAAATCACGTACACTGTCAATCTTAAAATCATCATAGCCAACGAAGCGCGCTGACGGAATATGAGATACTTCAAACTCTTTGGGTTCGCGGGCATCTAAATACACCAAACCACTTTGTTTCGCACAATCGGCCGGCTTTACAACAGGTACAGTGCCACGGGTCAAGCGATTGAACATGGCGTCAAAACTCTCGTCTTGGGCGCAGCCAGTTACAGGCAAAAGTAACAGCAGGTACGACCAATTCACCGCGCGAAGAACGTAAGACCAAAATCCTCTTACTTTCATGGCTTCCCGTTAAGTTTCCAGTCGTAAGTGATGTAGCTCAGCGGTGTACTCTCTGGCAGTGCCACCCCGCGGTAATCTGCAATAAACTTGCGTACGCCTCCCGCCGCCTTAAAATCATCGGCAAACCACTCAAATATTTGAGAGATTTCAGCCTTACGGCTGGATATCCGGTTACGATGGATGTCGTTCAAAAAGTCACGCGTCAATTTATCTAAATCAGCCTGCAGCGTGCTCGCACGGATGGCTTTGTTGGGTAACACCGGACAGCTAAAGCTCGCACAATTGATGGCGAAATGCACACGTGGGTCTTTATACTTCGGACGAAGAATTTCGTGTTCAACCGCGTTCAGCGTATAGGTCTTCCCTCCTGCTTTGACGATTGGCTGTTCCCACGGCTTTTCAATATCGTTAATCGATTTGAGGGGGAAATGATCGACAATCAACTTCACCGTATAGGCATTGTACACATTGATCCAATAAGCCATTTCTTGGTCTTTCGTCCAAGAAGATTCAGGGGCAACCGTATTAAAGCCCGCTAATACTTTCGAAAACTCTTTATCAGCTTTAAATCCAGCATAATCTACGACGCCACCTGGGGTAACATACTTCTTAAGCAGTACATCCCAAGCATCCAATGTTTTATCAAGTTTTGCTTGCGCCGACGAATGCGTTGCGATGCCAAAGCTTAGACTCGCAATCCAGGTCAATGTGAAAAGAATATGTTTCATGAGATCGTAATTTTAAACAAAGGTAAGGGCGTATCATCACAACGCGGTCACAAAAGCACGGCATACGCTATCTTTGACCTATCAAATATGTTGCCAAATTTCATTATCAAAGCAAAAGCATGAAAATCGGAGTAGTCGGAGCTGGAGCCATGGGCAGTGGCATTGCACAAATTGCCGCACAACACAATCACCGTGTAGTGCTCGCTGACACAACAGATGCAGCAATTACACGCAGTCAAGCCCAACTGAAAACGGTGTTCGATCGTTTGGTTGAAAAGGGAAAGTTAACGACCGAGGCTGCCGATAAAACATTGGCCAATATTCACTTCACGACCGACTTGAACGATTTTAAAGATTGCGCCTTAGTCATCGAAGCCATCATTGAGCAGCTCGATGTTAAGCGCGAACTTTTCATCAAACTTGAAGCTATCATATCTGCAGAGGCTATATTGGCGACAAATACATCGTCGCTATCGGTGACTGCGATTGCAGGGGCTTTAACAAATCCTTCACGTGTTGTAGGCATTCACTTTTTTAACCCTGCGCCTTTGATGCCGCTGGTAGAAATTATTCCAGCCGTTCAAACAGATGAAAAGCGCACCATCCAAGCCAAGCAACTCATGCTCGATTGGGGTAAAACACCCGTCATCGCCAAAGACACCCCAGGTTTCATCGTGAACCGTGTCGCTCGCCCCTTCTACGGCGAAGCATTGCGCATTGTGGAAGAAGGTTTCGCAGATATGGCTACGGTAGATTATGCCATGAAGCACTTTGGGGGCTTCAAAATGGGCCCATTTGAATTAATGGATTTGATTGGCAACGACGTAAACTATGCTGTTACCGAGAGTGTATTTCAGGCCTTCTACTATGACCCGCGCTACCGTCCATCGTTTATTCAAAAGCGTCAAGTCGAAGCGGGTTGGTTCGGACGGAAAACCAAGCGCGGCTATTATGACTATCGCGACGGTGCGCAAACGCCAGAACCACGCACAGACCGCGTACTTGGCGAGCAAATTGTTTGGCGCATCCTTGTTATGTTGATCAATGAGGCCGCCGATGCACTCCACTTAGGGGTTGCAAGTGCTGAAGACATCGACTTGGCAATGACCAAAGGCGTGAATTACCCCAAAGGCCTATTACAATGGGCCAACGAAAAAGGCATCATGCACTGCGTTGAAACCTTAGACGGATTGTACCAAGAATACGGAGAAGACCGCTACCGCTGCTGTGCATTGTTGCGCCGAATGGCACGCGAAGGCCACACTTTTTCAGTTTAAAGCGATCGCTGCCTCCAAATGCGGATGAGCAAAAAGCTGCAAACCGCCGCCAAGCCCAAAAGCATAAGTGCTGCTTTTCCGTTTCCGTATAGCAATTGTCCGGTTGCGAATAACGCAGCATAAACCAGTACTGTTCCGATGAACACACTTAAAACTTGCATCGGCAAGGTCACACGATCGTCTTCATTTTTTGGCAAAACGCCAAACTTGGAGCGCCACATCCGGCCGTTAGGCCGAATACGCTCATAAAATAATTTCAACTGCGCATCATCAGTTGGAGGAGTCAAATACATGACCAAAAGCCAGCCGGCCGTCGTTACTGCGACACCGATACAAAGCACCACCCAGTCGTCGAGTTGATGGTCGATAAAAAGCATGGCAACTGCAAACAAGAATGACACGACCATCCCTGCTATTTCGGCGTAGGCGTTAATGCGCATCCAAAACCAGCGGAGAATGAAGATTAAACCGGTGCCTGCGCCAATTTGCAATAACGCCTGAAAACCTTCTTTAGCACTGCCAATGGCATACGACAACATTGCAGCGGCCAGCATTAGCAATACGGTGGTCATTCGCCCGACGCGCACTTGCTGGCGATCTGTCGCCTGCTGATTCACGAAGCGCAGGTAGAAATCATTGACCACATAGCTCGAACCCCAGTTCAAATGGGTTGAAATTGTGCTCATGAATGCCGCGATCAATGACGCTACGACCAAGCCAAGCAAACCAGCAGGCAGATAGCTTAACATGGCCGGGTACGCCAAATCATGCCCAACAACACTCGGATCAACATTCGGAAACGCGATTTGAAGGTCGGTCAATTCAGGAAATACGAGCAAAGAAGCAAGGGCAACCAAGATCCATGGCCACGGTCGCAGCGCATAGTGTGCGATGTTGAATAACAGCGTTGCCGCGAGCGCATGTTTTTCATTCTTGGCAGAGAGCATGCGTTGGGCAATATATCCGCCACCGCCGGGTTCGGCTCCCGGGTACCACACGCTCCACCATTGCACGGCAAGCGGAATCAAAAAGACACTAAAAAACAGATCACGGTTTGTGAGTGACGGCACAAAATTCAATTTATCTTCCAGCGCGGGCGAAGTTACCAAGGCTTGAAGTCCACCTACTTCAGGTAAATTGATCACGAAATAAGCGGCGGCGACTGATCCACCCATGGCAAAAAGAAACTGCACGAAATCGGTGAGTACCACGCCCCGAAATCCGCCAAGTGCGCTGTAAAAGACTGTAATCACCGAAGCAATCAGGAGCGTTTTCCACGGAGGTATTCCCAAGAGAATGTTGCCGATTTTCACTGCCGCCAAGCATACCGTTGCCATGATCACAACGTTGAAAAACACACCTAAATACAGTGCTCTGAATCCGCGTAAGAAGGCTGCCTCCTTGCCGCTGTAGCGCAGCTCATAAAACTCAATATCGGTTAACACGCCCGAGCGTCGCCACAAACGGGCATACACGAATACCGTGAGCATGCCTGTGATCAAGAATGCCCACCACACCCAATTTCCAGACACGCCATTTTGTCGAACGATATCTGCAACCAAATTTGGCGTATCGGCCGAGAAGGTCGTCGCGACCATCGATACACCCAAAAGCCACCAAGGCATAGAGCGGCCCGACAAGAAAAACTCAGCGGCTGTGCTTCCACTTCGACGTGAAGTCATGACGCCAATAACGAGTGAAACAGCGAAGAAAACGGCAACGATGAGCCAATCGATGAAATGCAGTTGCATATATATTAAGGTATGATGCGTTGGATCACACGCAAGTTATGTGTATAGCTGTTGCGGTCTGTTCTAAAAATGCCTTGATGGTCAAACGCATCAATGCGCACCTCACCTGAGGCATGCAAGATATGCAGCGGTTGTTTCGAGGCATCAAGAAACAGCGCAGGGAAATCAGCGGTTCGTATCACCAGTCCTACATGGGTGATTTTTGTTGTGTCGCTTCCAAAGAAGGCCAGATCACCTGATTTCACGAGCTCAACAAAATCTACAGTTTGTCCGACCTGCACCTGTTGCGCGGCGTCGCGAGGCAATGCAATACCGTGAAGCGCATAAACCAGTTGCGTCAAACCTGAACAGTCCATTCCTAAAATCGTTTTGCCCCCCCACAAATAAGGGGCTCCAATGAACTTCAAGGCCGTTTGTACAAGGTCTTGCCCTGAACTTTCCTCAGGTTTTCGGCCTAAACGGCCGGATGCATGGCTCCCAGCGAGGCGAGAACCCGCGGGTAAATACAGTGTGCGACCGTCAACATCCACTTGAGAAAGCGGGTCAATCACCAAGGATGAATCATCGTGTGCCTCTTCAGTGGCAATAATCAGCTTTTCATCGAGCCAACCTTCATACTGATCGACCATCGAACGGCAAAACCTCCATTGTTCTGAAGTTTGAAGAATGTCGACTGGCTCCCAAAAAAGGAACTGCGTAACCAACTCACTGCGGTCATTGGGCTCGCGTCGTACAGGTGCAACTGGCACATTCACAAATGCTTTCATGGGCCGAATATAACATCTTTCACCAGAGCCGTTCATCACCAATCGTCGGTAATTTATAATTTTTCGTCGCTTTATTTGGTTATCTCGTCGATAAAAATATATCTTTGCACGAATTCTGGACGTGTCGTCTGCTAATCTCTTGTTCGCTTCGACAAATCCTGAACCAAATGCTTAAACTGTTTGTCTAACAAAAACTAGTAACATGATCTTTTCTACAAAGTCTGTTCTGTTCCAAACGAATCGATGTTGGAAATCTACCGCGTTTAAAGGTGTGAAGGCTGCTGCCCTCGCCCTCGCTGTGGTTTTCAATATTCAGGTTTCGGCTCAGAACCCTGCTGTTGGCACACATGCCTACAACGAAGCTAAGATGGCAGGCACCTTGGTGCAACCGTCATTGGCACTTCCTTACAATGGCCCTGCGCCAGACGTTTCACAGTACATCATTGCGGCTGAAAACCGTAGCAGTGATTGCTGGGTAGCGCACGACCCAGCGACCTGGACAAACTTCCCAGGTAATGACGATGGCTCTACAGCTTTGATCAACTTACCGTTTACGTTTGACCTCTACGGGACAAGCTACAGCAGCTTGTACATCAACAACAACGGAAACATCACTTTTAACAATCCGCTTAGTTCATTTACACCAGACGGATTCCCAATTGGCACACCAATGATCGCTCCGTTTTGGGGAGATGTTGACACGCGTAACGGTTGGGGTGAAGTATGGTACACAGTAACGCCTGAGGCGTTGTATGTGAACTGGGTGAACGTTGGGGTGTTTTCGGCGAATACACCAGCCAACTTTCCTTTCCGTAACACCTTTCAATTGATCATCACGAATGGTGGTGGAACCATCCTTGAAGGAAACAACAACGTTGCATTCCACTACCTCGATATGGGGTGGACGACCGGTGATGCATCAGGTGGTAGCCTTGGCTTCGGTGGTGCACCAGCAACTGTGGGTGTGAACTCTGGAAACAATACTGATTTCATTCAAATTGGTCGTTTTGATAACGATTCAGATATGTATGACGGTCCGTTTGGAGAAAATGACGGCGTAAACTGGCTTGAAAACCAGTGCTTCCAGTTCAATGTAAGCAGCGCTGACAACTTCCCTCCAATCGCTCAAAACGTTCCTGCGAACGGTACACTTACTTTCTGCAATGATGTAGATGGCATTTTGAACTTCAGCTTCATCGGCCCAGAAAACGGTCAAACCGTAACGGTAACCGCTTCTGCTGATTTTGACTTCGTATTCAACACCGTTGCTGGCAGCCCAGCTACTGTGAACGCTGTTTTCAGCGGATTGGCTCCAGGTCAGTACACTGTTGTTTTCACAGGTACAGACGATGGTTCACCAACTGCTTCAACGAACGTAACAATCTTACTGAATGTAGAAGATTGTGGCACGCAGTGTGAGCCAACAATCGAAATCACATGTCCTGCTGACATTACAGTTGAATGCACCGACGATCTCTCTCCGGAAGCGCTAAACAGCCTTCCAAGCGTTTTTGCTTCGGACTGTGTTACTGGTTTGGATATCTCTTTTACTGACAACATCATCTCTAACCTCGGTTGTGAATTCGTAATCGCTCGTACTTGGATTGCTTCTGGTGAAGAAGTAACTGAAATGTGTACGCAGTTGATCACTGTATTTGACTTCTCTGGACCAGAGTTCGTTGACTTCCCAGAGAACGTAACCGTATCATGCATCGAAGATGTTCCTGCACCAGCTGAAGTATCCGCTGAAGACGCATGCAACGAGGTCGTTTCAATCGAAACCTTCATCAGCGAAACAGGAAACCCAATCGAAGAGTGTGTAGCAACAACAGCTTTCGCACCAGGTGATGA
>CAMCHP010000090.1 GCA_945874695.1 Chryseobacterium gleum | reverse complement strand
TGAATTTGTTCCGTCGAAGTTCGCGATCGAGCGTGAAGCGATCGAGGTCAAATCCGAGTGGAATAATAGAGGTGCGATGTGATGGCGCGATGCGATGAATTTCACAAAGTTCTTCTTTTTGGCGAGCGCTGATGGCCACGATTGCACTTGTTTTTGACGCAAGCTGCCGCTCAAGTTGTTTGTAAAGCAAGGTGCTGGCGCGGTTGAAGTACGAGTGAAATACATGGCCGTGAAAGGTATGGACGGTCACAGGTACCCGCTCATGAAAAGCAGCCAATCGTCCGAGTGCACCTGCTTTAGAGGCATGCGTGTGCACAATGGTTGGCTTCAGTTCGCGGATGATACTCCGCAGCATGCGGTAGGCTTTGCGGTCGTTGTTAAAATTAATGCTGCGGCGCATTTCAGCCAGCACATAAGGTTGTATGCCGAGTTCAGTTGGTATAAAAAGGGCAGAGGCTTCACCGGTCTCTGGTAAGCCGCCGACAAGTGTTGTTTCAAACTCCGGTTCAAGATCAGCGGTGAGGTAGCTTGCGTTGTAAACCGGACCGCCTAAGTTGAAGCGGTTAAGAATGCGGAGTATTCGGTACATTTGCCGCCGAAGATAAGAAATCAATGAACCTCGTGATGTTCATTGAAAATGAGAATTATTTCTTGGCTACTTTGCCAATTTCAGAGAAGTGATTATATTTGCACCCCGAAATTTGATTTATCATGAAGAAAGACATACACCCAGCGAATTACCGTTTCGTAATCTTTAAAGACGTAAGTAACGATTACCGCTTCCTTGGTAAGTCAACCGCAAACTCAAGAGAAACTGAGACTTGGGAAGATGGCAACGATTATCCAGTGATTAAATTGGAGATTAGCCACAAGTCACACCCCTTCTTTACAGGTAAAGTACAGTTCGTTGATACTGCAGGTCGTATCGATAAGTTCCGCAACAAATACTCGAAGTGGCAGAAGAAAGACTGATTCAGTCGTTCTGTTTTTCTTCATAGAAAATATAAAACCCCGGTTTCGCCGGGGTTTTTCTTTTAAAGGAGGTTTTAATTGGATGCTCCGAGCTAGTCGAGAGGCAGGGTGTCAACGATTTCTAAACCATACACGATTATGCCTTTGCGCTTATTCGGCGTATTCGACAAGAGTTTCATTTTGTGCACGCCCAAATCGCGGAGTATTTGCGCACCAATGCCGTAATCTTTCGAATCCATCGGTGCTGCTGTTTGCGACCCCGCGCTTTGCATGCGGGCGTAGGCCTCCATCTCGTCGAGTAATCCTCCGCCTTTGCGCATTTTGTTAATGTACACGATCACGCCTTTGCCTTCTTGTTCGATCAACTCCATCGCCTTGGTGAGCTGATGGCCTTTACCAAAATTGGTCGCATTGAAAATGTCGCCGATCATACTACTCGAATGCACGCGCACAGGAATCACATCGTCAGGCGCCCAGCTGCCTTTTACCAAGGCTAAATGTTCGCTATCGGTCGTAACTTGACGGTAAGCAATCAACTTGAAAACGCCTTTTTCAGTTTCAAGCATCACTTCGTTTTTGCGCTCGATCAATGAATCGTGCTCTAAGCGATAGGCAATCAAATCGGCAATTGAGACAATCTTTAAGTCAAAACGCGATGCAATTTTGAAGAGTTCGGGCAAACGCGCCATGGTGCCATCCTCGTTCATGATTTCTACAATCACGCCTGCAGGCTCAAAAGAAGCTAAGCGCGCAAAGTCAATGGCTGCCTCTGTGTGTCCTGCTCTCCGTAATACACCACCCGCTTTGGCCCGCAGAGGAAAGATATGTCCTGGTTTACCGAGTTCCTCAGGACGGGTATTGGGATTGATCAAAGCTTGAACCGTTTTGCTTCGGTCAGATGCTGAGATGCCTGTTGTTGTTCCATGACCAATTAGATCAATTGAAACCGTAAACGGAGTCTCAAACTGCGCACTGTTTTGGGTTACCATCAGCTCTAGGCCGAGTTCATCGCAACGCGATTCAACCAAAGGGGCGCAGATCAAGCCGCGGCCATGCGTCGCCATGAAGTTGATGATCTCCGGGGTGACATTGCGTGCCGCCGTTAAAAAATCACCCTCATTCTCACGGTCTTCATCGTCGACTACAATAATTACCTCGCCTCTGCGAATGGCTTCTATGGCCTCAGGAATGCTATCAAGCCTGTTTTTTATCATCTCGCTCATGGCCGCAAAGGTACTTAACCCTTTGCTTTGCACCGCGTGTTTGACATCCAAATTGCTTGCTTTTTCCACTATCTTCGCGTGTTGTAAGCAAAAACGTATGCAGTTACCGATTGTAGCCTACGGGGATCCCGTATTGCGTAAGAAAGCCGAGGAGATTGATGAGGATTACCCCGATCTTCCAAAGTTGATTGAAGACATGTTTGAAACCATGTACGCCGCGAAAGGCGTGGGGTTGGCAGCACCTCAAATTGGCCTGCCCATTCGCTTGTTTATCGTTGATGCCTCGCCGTTTGCAGAGGCCGATGAAGATGACGATGAGGATGAAATTGATGAGGCATGTGCTGATTTTAAGCGCGTGTTCATCAATCCGGTCATTTTCGAAGAATCGGGCGAAGAGTGGGGCTTCGAAGAAGGTTGTTTGTCGATTCCGAATATTCGGGAAGAGGTTAAGCGCAAATCGAACCTCAAAATCGAATACTACGATGAGAATTGGGATTTGTACGAAGAAGAACTTGACGGAATTCTCGCCCGCATCATTCAACACGAGTATGACCACATCGAAGGCGTTTTATTCACCGATAAAATATCACCGCTTCGTCGTACCTTGTTGCAAGGCCGCCTGAAAGACATTTCCAAAGGAAAGGTCGATGTATCTTACAAAATGCGTTTCCCTAAACAGAAGAAGAAATGAGAATTTACACGCTATTCATCATTGTAAGTTTGGCATGTGTTGCCTGTGGAGACACCCATCCTGCCGATCAGGCAGAAAACCGCGCAAGCGCAATGACTCAAGAGGCAGCCGATAAAATTACGGCGATTGAAGCCCTCGAAGCGCAAGTTTCGGCCGATTCAAGTGGTCAGAATTTGCGCGTGCGCCAGCAGTTATTGGTTGCTTATTCTGACTTCATTAACTTCAATAATGCGGAAGAAATGACGCCCGAATACCTGTTTCGGTCAGCGAAATTGGCGAATGAGGTCGGCAAACCACGCAAGGCGATTGAGCACTTGATCAATCTTCACGATGGCTTTCCGAAGTACCCACGCCGCACCGAAGCTGCATTTTTGATCGCATTCTTGTACGAGAACATGCTCAACGACCGTGAAATGGCCGAAAAATACTACGAGAAGGTCGTGGAACTCTACCCAGAATCAACTTGGGCCGAAGACGCTAAAGCTTCATTGAAATTGCTTTACTTGACAGATGAAGAGAAAATTGCGAAATTCATCGAGCAAAATAAGGCGGTACAATGATCATTAGCTCAACTCCCGAGATTCCAGGAAAACGCACGGTTGAAGTTCTGGGTATAGCCCGAGGCAGCACGGTGCGCGCGCGCAATGTCGGACGAGACATCATCGCCTCATTGAAAGGTTTAGTCGGTGGCGAAATTTCAGAGTACACCCGTTTGCTCGCTGATGCGCGTGAAAGCGCGTTGAACCGACTCATCGCAGATGCTGAGCGCATGGGCGCTGATGCCGTGGTGAATGTACGCTTTACAACCAGTGCGGTGATGCAAGGTGCTGCTGAAATTTTGGCCTATGGCACTGCGATAAAAACGGAGTCCTAACTTAAAATAGGTGTTATGCGTAAGATCGGTGTATTTAAGTATGTGCTGGTTTTAACCTTACCAGCAACAGTTGCCGTAAGCTTTGTAAGTACGAACGCATTCACTTATTTACCCCTCTTGTATGCCTTTGGCCTCGTGCCACTGATTGAGTTGCTCTTGCAGCCCGACCCATCGAACTTGCGTGACACCGAGCGCGAAGTCGCAAAGCGCGATCGACGTTACGACGCGATGGTGCGCTTAATGGTGCCCATTCAATATGCGTTTGTCATTTGGTTTTTCTTCGTGGTGCAAGAAGAAGGTTTGTCGGGTTTCGCCCTAGCCGGGCGGATAACTGCCTTGGGCATGATGTGCGGTGTCATCGGAATTAATGTTGCCCATGAACTGGGGCATCGCAGTCGGCCGCTCGATCGGATGCTGTCGAAATGTTTGCTCGTGAGTTCATTGTATGCCCACTTTTATATCGAGCATAATCGCGGACATCATCGCCATGTAGCTACACCTAACGACCCGGCCACGGCACGCAGAAATGAAATGATTTACAGCTTTTGGTTGAGGTCAATCGTTGGCGCATGGCTGAGTGCTTGGCATATTGAAGCAGAACGACTGAAAACGGCAGGTAAACCATGGTGGTCGATGCAAAATGAAATGCTGCGTCTGCAGCTGATCCAAGTGGCTGTAGTGTTAGCCGTAGGGCTGTTATTTGGGGCTCAGGTTGCGTTTTACTTTGTGCTGGCCGCATTCATGGGCGGCTTATTGCTCGAAACAGTGAACTACATTGAACATTACGGCTTGCTGCGAAAGGCCAATGCCGAAGGGCGCTACGAGCGTGTAATGCCGAAACACAGCTGGAATTCAAACCATGTGTACGGCCGGCTATTACTTTTCGAATTGTCGCGCCACTCAGACCACCACTACAAAGCCTCTACGCCTTACCAACTGCTCGAGCACATCGATGATGCGCCACAATTGCCTACCGGGTATCCCGGAATGATGCTCCTGGCCTTGGTTCCTCCCTTGTTTTTTTCAGTTATGAACCGCCGTGTTGATAAGCTCCAACAGGCCTGAGGTAATTTTGATTCTGTTCATGGACTGATTTTTCGCACCTTTGCGCCATAACTACAAAGACGAGACTGTTATGAGCCAGCGTTTTCGAAAAGGCGTTATTTACGGCGCCGAAGCCCAAGAATTGTTAGTGCATGCCAACGCGAACGATTACGCCATGCCGGCGGTCAATGTGATTGGAACCAACTCTGTGAATGCCGTGCTAGAAACCGCACGCGATGTCAATTCACCGGTTATTATTCAATATTCGCACGGAGGATCAGTGTTCAATGCGGGTAAAGGACTTGCTAATGACAATCAGCAAGCGGCTATTTTAGGAGCCGTCGCAGGTGCCCAGCACATTCACACGTTGGCTGAAGCCTATGGAGTTACGGTGATCTTGCATACCGATCACTGCGCAAAGAACCTGTTGCCATGGATTGACGGATTGATTGGCTACAGTGAACGTCATTTTGAAAAAACTGGAAAACCACTTTTCTCTTCACACATGCTCGATTTGAGCGAAGAGCCCATTGAAGAAAACATTGAAACTTCAGCGGCTTTTTTCCGCCGTATGAATGCCCTCGGTATGCACATTGAAATCGAATTGGGCGTTACCGGTGGTGAAGAAGACGGCGTAGACAATAGTGACGTAGATAGCTCTCGCCTCTACACCCAGCCTGAAGAAGTAGCTTATGCATGGTCTGAATTGCGCAAAATCAGTGATCATTTCACGGTGGCTGCAGCATTTGGGAACGTACACGGAGTCTATAAACCGGGCAATGTAGAACTCAAGCCAATCATCCTCGACAACTCGCAACGCTACATTCAAACCAAATTCAATACCGGCCACAACCCCGTGAATTTCGTTTTTCATGGCGGCTCAGGAAGCAGCGTAGCTGAAATTCGCGAGGCCATTGCCTACGGTGCCGTTAAAATGAACATCGATACTGATATGCAATGGGCATTCTTAGACGGTATTCGCAGCTACTTCGATGTCAATAAAGATTACTTGCAAAGCCAAATAGGCAATCCAGAAGGAGCCGACAAGCCAAACAAGAAAAAATACGACCCACGGGTTTGGCTGCGCGAAGGGGAGAAGGCGTTTGTGAAGCGCTTGCACCAGGCCTTTGACGATTTGAATTGCATCAACCGCAACGCATAATCGAGGTTAAATTTACTTCATCGTTTTTTGATTTGGTGCTTTTTGCAGCGATCGTTTGAATTCGATTTCGATCTTTGTAAGTGTACTAAATACACTTTCTTGTTATGGCATTGAAAAACTTCGAGCTTGATCGGTCAGCCGTTCATGCCGCATTGATGCAGGCTGCGCAGCGCGCAAAAGCTGAACATATTCGCACCTACTTTGAGCAAGACCCCGATCGCTTCGATGCGCTGTTTCGCTCAGGCGCTGGGCTAAGCATCGATTTCTCAAAAAATAAGCTCGATCGTGATGCACTAAAGCTTCTTCTTGATTTGGCGCGTGAGGCCGGGGTAGAGGGCGCGCGCGACGCACAATTTCGCGGCGATCACATCAATGCGACCGAAGACCGTGCCGTGTTGCACACCGCGTTGCGTTCAAACCGCGAGCGCGTGGTCGACGGCCAAAACATCAAGGCAGATGTTGAACGTGTGAAAGCCCAAATGCAGGCATTTACCACGGCTGTGCGTTCAGGCACTTTTAAAGGGTACACAGGCAAGGCATTTACGGATGTTGTAAACATCGGTATTGGCGGTTCAGATTTAGGTCCGGCTATGGTTTGCCAAGCCCTGGAGCACTTGAGCACCAAGGTACGTGCGCACTTCGTTTCGAATGTTGATGGCGCTGATTTGGCTGCTGTACTCCGCTATTTGAATCCTGAAACAACCCTGTTTATTGTCGTAAGCAAGACCTTTACGACGCAAGAAACGCTGGCCAATGCGGAGGCTGCCAAAGAATGGGTGATTGATCAATTGGGCGATACTTCGGCCATTGCACATCATTTTGCGGCGGTTTCGACCAACCTGCCCGCCGTTGAAGCTTTCGGAATCCAAGCAGCGAACACCTTTGGCTTTTGGGATTGGGTTGGCGGTCGCTACTCGCTTTGGGGTGCAGTGGGTTTGGTTATTGCCCTGACGGGCGGATGGTCGCTCTTTGAGGGCTTACTCCAAGGTGCAGCAGCGATGGATGATCATTTTGAAACGGCTCCCCTTGAGGATAACTTGCCTGTGCTTGCAGCATTGATTGGCGTGTGGTACCGCAATTACCTCGACTATTCGAGTGTGGCGGTGATTCCGTACAGCCATGCATTGCGACGTTTTCCGGCCTATTTGCAGCAAGCAGATATGGAAAGCAACGGGAAAACAGTTGACCGCAGCGGCAAACCTGTGCGCTGGGCAACCGGTCCAATTGTTTGGGGCGAACCAGGAACCAATGGCCAACATGCTTTCTTTCAATTGTTGCATCAAGGTTCTGATGTTATCCCCGTTGATTTCATAGCCATCAAAGAAGCGCCATCGCCTTATGTGGCGCATCATCAGAAACTTCTGGCCAATTGTTTCGCACAATCTGAAGCGTTGATGATGGGACAAAGCAAAGAAGCTGTGCTTTCTCAATTGCAGAAGCAAGGATTGACTTCTGAAGAAATTGAGCGTTTAGCTCCTTATAAGGTTTTCGAGGGCAATCGTCCGAGCACAACCCTACTCCTCAATCAATTGGATGCCTTCCATTTGGGCAGCTTAATCGCCCTCTACGAACATAAGATTTTTATTCAAGGTGTGATTTGGGGGGTGTACAGCTACGACCAATGGGGTGTTGAACTCGGTAAAGCCCTTGCAAAGCGCATTCTGCCTGCAATTGAGAACGGACAAGCCATTGAAGCTGACCCGTCAACTCAAGGGTTGTTGAGGTTTATTAGTCGATAAATTCGATCAAATGCTACTTTTTACGGTCAAAGGTTCGTATATTTGAGTCTATTGAGAGTAGGATCGAACCTGACCAAAATAATTTTCATGAGAAATAACTATGCTAAAGTCATTGCGTGTGCAATGCTATTCGTGCCATTTTTAGCACACGCAACCTTCACAGGACTTTCTGGCGATGTTTACGCAGTAGACGCGATTTCAGGAAACATCACGTACCGCGTTTACGCTGAGTTTTCGAGTCCAACCGACCAGCTGGTGGCCGTTTATGGCTACGATACCGCGCCGATGTCGGTTTCGACCACAACAAGTTTCTATCAAGAACCCAACTCGGGTAATCATTTGAGCTTGGGTATCAACGCGGCATTGTTTCCATTGATCCCAGACTTGGCTTATGACTCATGGCTTAGCATTGGACGTGAAAACTCAACGGCCAACAACCTCCAATCAATTGGTTTCGACTGGGTTCCTTTCGAGGCCGGAGGGGATTTGATCGTGAATGACCTGTTTGGAGGCACTTTGTTTTGTTTGCCAGGTGAAACCCAGAATTTTCCTATTGGCGGACGCGTTTTGGTCGCACAGCTCACCACTGATGGTGTGATCGATTTAAACCTAAACTTCCAGTGGCGCGATGGCAATAACATGTCAACTGACACCGAGAATATACTCCTCACACTACCTGCGGCAGGAGAGGGGTGCACCGATCCAACTGCTGTCAACTATGATCCTGCGGCAACCATTGACAATGGTACTTGCATCTTCGTGAATCCAAGCTTTACTGAGTTGACTTGGGAGTTGGTTGCGTCGAACGCCATTCCTGGTTTTCAAACCTACCGTGTATACGCCAACTTTACTAACCCGAATGATCAGTTGGTAGCGATCTATGGACAAGATGTTACACCCTTATCAATTACGACATCGGGTAGCTTCTACCAGAACCCCTTGGGTACAGCTTACAGCACCGGGATCACAGCAGGCGTTTTAGGCTTAGATCCGAATGCAGCTTATGACTCTTGGGTAACCATTGGCTCTGAGAACGAAACAGGAAATAACCTGCAAGTGCTCAACATAAATGCAGCTTCTTTCGAAGCGGGCAATGCCCTTACCATCAATGACCCTGTTGGTGGAGCTTGGTTTGTGTTTCCTGACGATCAACCCTCTGCTTTCCCAGATGTAAACAGTCGCGTATTGGTGGCACAATTAACAACTGACGGCATTGTTGATTTGACCATTAACTTCCAATACCGTGCGCAGAATGGCAGCAATCCGCAAGAGGTTGGATTGAATTTGGTTTTCCCGAGCATCATTCCGGGTTGTACTGATCCTGCAGCGTGCAACTACAATGCAGCTGCAACACAAGACGACGGGTCATGTGTTCAACCAACCGTATGGTTCTTGGATGCTGACGGCGACAGTTTCGGCAGCAGCACTAGCCAGTTGGCATGTACCCAGCCCGTAGGCTATGTAGCCAATAGCAACGATTGCGACGATAGCAATGCGAACGTCAATCCTGCGGCTGCAGAAGTACC
>CAMCHP010000089.1 GCA_945874695.1 Chryseobacterium gleum | reverse complement strand
TTCCGCCCCAACGGGGCACGATAAAACCCGTCGGTAAACATTTAAAATCTTTTTTTGAAATGTTTACCACTTCCATCACGTGGGGCAATCGTACGGGCGGAAAATATTCCGCCCCTACGTATGCCAGTACACGTAATGGGGCGGTCCGGAAAATTTTCCGTCCTAACCTCCATGAAATCCGTGTAAATCCCTTTAATCCGTGGTCAAAACAAATAGGGGCGGAATATTTTCCGCCCCAACGGGGCACGATAAAACCCGTCGGTAAACATTTAAAATCTTTTTTTGAAATGTTTACCAGTTCCATCACGTGGGGTAATCGTACGGGCGGAATATTTTCCAATCGTACGGGCGGAATATTTTCCGCCCCAACATTTTGTAATTTCACGCCCTATGATGACAACGTTTTCTTCGGCCGTGTATGCGCGTATTGCCTGCGTGGCCTTGCTCTTTTCCGCGGCTCCTGCGCACGCCCAAACCCCTGATTGGGATGTCGCCAATCCGCCCGGTGATTGGAAGTTCAAAAACCACAGCTTCACAACCCAAGAAGGTACATGGATGAACCTCGATGTGAGTCCCGATGGCAAAACCATCGCCTTCGACTTGCTCGGTGATATTTATACGATTCCGGTTGCTGGCGGCACGGCGAAATTGCTGCGGGGCGGACTCCCGTTCGAGATTCAACCGCGCTTCAGTCCCGACGGAAAATCGATTTTGTTCACGAGCGATGCAGGTGGCGGCGACAACATCTGGCTGATGGATGCAAACGGCGGAAATCCGCGCCAGATTACCAAAGAAGACTTTCGACTGCTTAACAATGCGGTGTTTACCCCCGATGGAAATTACATCGTGGCGCGCAAGCATTTCACGAGCGGACGGTCACTCGGAGCGGGTGAGATGTGGATGTACCACCTGAACGGTGGGATGGGGGTGCAGCTCACCAAACGCAAAAACGATCAGCAAGACGTCAATGAGCCGTGCATATCGCCCGATGGAAAGTACCTCTACTTCAGTGAAGACATGTATCCGGGTGGATTTTTCCAGTACAACAAAGATCCCAACGCTGAAATCTATGTCATCTTTCGCTACGATTTCGAAGAAGGGAAGGTTGAACGTGTAACCGGCGGACCCGGCGGTGCGGCACGTCCGCAAATCTCGCGCGACGGCAAAACCCTCGCGTTTGTGAAGCGTGTGCGTGAAAAATCGGTGCTCTACCTCCGCAACCTCGAAACGGGCGAGGAGTGGCCCGTGTACGATCAACTCAACAAAGACCAGCAAGAGGCGTGGGCCATTTTTGGCGTGTACCCGAACTTCAACTGGATGCCCGACAATGAGCATGTGGTGATTTGGACGGCCGGTAAAATCAAGAAATTGAACGTGAATACTTCGGCCATCACCGACATCCCGTTCACGGTGAATGCTGAAATCAAAATCGCTGAGGCTTTGCGCTTTCAAACCGATGTGGCGCCCGATCGCTTCGATGTGAAGATGGTGCGCCATGCGGTGACTTCACCCGATGGCAAGCAGCTCGTGTTCAGCGCGGCCGGTTATTTGTACACCAAATCCCTTCCGAAAGGAAATCCGAAGCGTTTAACATCCGGCACCGACTTTGAATTCGAGCCGGCGTTCAGTGCTGACGGCTCGTCGATTGTGTTTGTCACGTGGAATGATTCGACCCTTGGCCAAGTGGTGACCATCCCGCCGACAGGCGGAAAACCTCAAATACTCACCCAAGAAAAAGGCATTTACCGCACGCCAACTTTTTCACCCGACGGCCAACACATCGTCGTTCACAAAGAAGGCGGAAACAACGACCAAGGACATTTGTACAGCCTGCGGCCAGGCATCTACACCCTGCCCGCGACAGGGGGCAAGTTGAATTTAGTGACCTCTGAAGGACAATTTCCGCAGTACAGCGCTGAAGGCGAGCGGATTTTTTACCAAAGCGGGGGAACGTATTTCGGCAGTTTGACCAAAGAGTTGAAGAGCTGTGATTTGAACGGACAAGACAAGCGGGTGCACGTGACATCGAAGTATGCCAACCGCATCATTCCGAGCTACGACAACCAATGGGTAGCCTTCGTGAACCTGCATAAGGTATACGTCGCGGCCTTGCCGATGACGGGCCAGCCGATTGACCTCGATGGAGCGTCGAAGGCCTTGCCCGTGACCTTGGCGTCGAAAGATGCGGGTATGAATTTGCATTGGTCGTTTGATAGCCAAAAGGTGCATTACACGCTGGGCGACCGCTACTTTGACATCGCGTTGACTGACCGATTCAGCTTTTTACCGGGCGCACCGAAAGACCTTCCGAAGCTTGATAGCACGGGGCTTTCTATTGGTTTGCGCCTACCGGCGGATAAGCCCGATGGCGTTTTGGCGCTCACCAACGCGCGCATCATTACGATGAAGGGCGATGAAGTGATTGAGCGCGGCACGATCGTGGTAGATGGCAACCGCATTGTCGCCATTGGCGCGGCTGATCAGGTCACCATTCCCAAGAATGCGAAGGTTATTGACGTGGCGAACCGCACGATTATGCCCGGCATCATTGATGTGCATGCGCACATTGGCGTGTTTCGCGAAGGTTTGAGCACGCAGCAACACTGGCCGTTTTACGCGAATTTGGCCTATGGCGTAACGACAGCGCACGACCCCAGCGCGCACACTGAAACGGTGTTTGCGTTGAGTGAATTGCAGCGCAGCGGCGCGGTCGTTGGTCCGCGTTTGTTCAGCACGGGTTTCATTTTGTATGGCGCTGATGGCGATTTCAAAGCGGTGATCAACAGCTTTGACGATGCCTTGTCGGCCATTCGCCGTACCTCGGCTTTTGGCGCCCATTCGGTGAAGAGTTATAACCAGCCGCGCCGAAACCAGCGCCAGCAGGTCATTCGTGCGGCGCGCGAACTGGGCATTCATGTGGTGCCTGAGGGCGGTTCAACCTTTTACCACAACATGACCATGATCATGGATGGCCACACGGGGGTTGAGCACAACATTCCGGTTGCGCCCTTGTACAACGACGTGATTGAGTTGTGGAGCAACAGCCAAACGGGCTATACACCCACCTTGATTGTGAACTACGGCGGCCTCAATTCAGAGGTTTACTGGTACCAATACATGGATGTTTGGAAGGAAGACAAGTTGCTCAAGTACATGCCGCGCGCGGTGATTGACGCCCGTGCGCGTCACCGCACCATGGCGCCGATGGAGGAGTACGAGAACGGACACATTCTCACTTCGAAATCGTGCAAGCTGCTTGCCGATGCAGGGGTGAAAGTAAACCTCGGTGCGCACGGTCAATTGCAAGGCCTTGGCGCGCATTGGGAATTGTGGAGCCTCGCGCAGGGTGGAATGAGCAACATGGAAGCTTTGCGGGCCGCCACGCTCAACGGCGCCCATTACCTCGGGTTTGACCACGATTTGGGTTCGTTGGAGGTGGGTAAACTGGCCGATTTGATTGTGCTCGAAGGCAATCCGCTCGACGACATTCAGAACAGCAACACGGTTGAGTTCACCATGATCAACGGACGTTTATACGACACTGAAACGATGAACGAATTCGGTCACCGCGATCGTCCGCGCAGCAAGTTTTACTGGGAAAGCGACAAGTACAATCCGTCATTCGACTGGCACCTCAAAGGCCGCGGCTTTTTCGGCGGCATGTGCGGGTGCGCGGTGATGGGGAACTAGAAAACGGGGCGTTTTAATGGTTCGCCTCAAGCCAAGCTTCAACGTTATCGAAAACGCGTTGTTCGAGTTCATCGAGTGGGGCAGGATCGAAATTTTCGCCTGTAACTTGCTCGAAGAGTTCGATGTAACGGCTTGATACTTTGTGCACAAACTCGTCGGTCATCACGGGTTCAGTGTCGCCTGTGCGTCCCATGAAGTTGTTTTGAATGAGCCATTCGCGCACAAATTCTTTCGAGAGCTGCTTTTGCTGTTGTCCGGCGGCTTGACGTTTATCATAGCCCTCAGCGATGAAGTAGCGCGATGAGTCGGGCGTATGGATTTCATCCATGAGGCACACTTGGCCATTGAGCAAGCCGAATTCGTATTTGGTATCAACCAAAATGAGGTTGTTTTCAGCGGCAATTTGAGTGCCCCGCTTGAAGAGTGCGTGGGTGTAAGCCTCCATGGTTTCGTAATGCGCTTCAGTCACGATGCCTTGGCGCAAGATTTCTTCACGTGAGATGTCTTCATCGTGGCCTTCATCGGCCTTGGTTGACGGTGTGATGATCGGGTGAGGCAAGCGATCGTGCTCTTTTAAACCTTCGGGCAGGGCTACGCCACACAAGGTGCGGAGGCCTGATTTATAGGTGCGCCAGGCATGCCCCGTCAAATACCCGCGAATCACCATTTCAACCTTAAACGGTTCGCAGCGCCGTCCGATGGTGACATTGGGGTCGGGCGAGCCGAGTTTCCAGTTCGGGACAATGTCAGAAGTTAAATCGAGAAAGCGCGAGGCCAATTGATTAAGAACCTGACCTTTGTGCGGAATGCCGCGTTTGAGAATCACATCAAATGCCGAAATGCGATCGCTGGCCACCATCACGAGAATATCGTCGTTGATCGTGTACACATCGCGCACTTTACCGTGGTAAACTGCCGTTTGGTTGGTGAATTTGAAGTCGGTTCTATAAAGCGTTTTCATGGCTTAATGCGCTGAATTTCAAAAGTAATTGCCCCAATTTCAGGGTTGTACGTTGTGCATCGAATGCAATCTGGGCAGCTGGTACTGTCGCTGGAGCAGCGGAGCAAGTTGGCCACTTCGTCGCCGCTTTGCACGATGAACGAATCAGGGTCAGGACCGTTTCGCCAGCGTCCGGGCACCCCATCGGGGCGTTTTTCAGTGATGATGGTGTACGAGCTATCGGCCCCAAACACGTAGCGGAGTGAAGGCAAAATCGCGTCAGATTGTTTTTGTACGGCCTGACCGGCCGGATGGTCGGGAAACTTCATGCTGAGCACCTTCCACGATCCCACAATTTGAATGCCGGTTGACGGCGTTTGGGATGCGGTCTTGCATCCGCCCGTTAGGGCGAAAACAAAAAGCAGCACGCCAAGGAAGTAACGCGGATTAATCATTTTTCTGCGCATTGTTTCGTTCATCGCGCTCGTTTTGGCGGCGCTCTTCATCTTCATCAAATGCGTCGATGATGCGCGTCACCAATTGGTGGCGAATGACATCTTGGTTCGTGAGGCGAATGATGCTGATGCCTTCAATGCCGTCGAGGATGTGGAGCACACGCACCAAGCCCGACGTTTGCTTTTTCGGGAGATCGACTTGCGTGGCGTCGCCGGTGACGATGAATTTGGCCTGTTGCCCCATTCGGGTGAGGAACATTTTCATTTGCGCCACGGTGGCATTTTGCGCTTCGTCGAGAATCACAAAGGCCTTGTCAAGCGTTCGTCCGCGCATGAAAGCGAGCGGAGCAACCTCAATCACCCCTTTTTCCATGTACTCGGCAACCTTGTCGTAGGGCAGCATATCGAGCAAGGCATCGTACAGCGGTTGCAAGTAGGGGTCGAGCTTTTCTTTGAGGTCGCCTGGCAAGAAACCCAAGTTTTCGCCAGCCTCAACGGCCGGACGCGTGAGGATGATGCGCCGTACCTGTTTTTCTTTCAACGCGCGCACAGCGAGCGCTACGGCGGTGTATGTTTTTCCGGTTCCTGCAGGACCCACGGCAAAAACCATGTCGTTTTTTTCGTGGGCCTCAACCAAACGGCGTTGGTTTGCCGTGCGGGCAACCACGCGCAATCCACCCGGACCGTACACGAGCACATCTTCTTCGCCGGAGCGGTTGCGCACCTCTTCGGGGTCAGCCGTCATCATGCGCTCGATGGCCGCTTCGTTGAGGCGGTTGTACTTGTCGAGGTGCCACAGAATGAGTTCGAATTTGCGTTGAAAACGCTCCAATTCAGCCGGATCACCAATGGCTTTCACGGTATCGCCACGCGCGACAATTTTCAGCTTGGGAAAATATGAAGTGATCACTTTGAAGCGCGCGTTGTTCGCACCGAACAACTCGAGATGATCAACCTGCGGGAGGGTAATGACTTTTTCCTGTTCCAAAAAATGAGTGTATAGAATGAACCGTAGGGTGTAGAGAAATACGGCTCTGCAAAGTACGGAAAACGACTCCGATTTTGCACCTTTGTATT
The DNA here is from genome assembly GCA_945874695.1 of Chryseobacterium gleum. GTDB lineage: Bacteria > Bacteroidota > Bacteroidia > Flavobacteriales_D > Sanyastnellaceae > CAMCHP01. Next base: position 3,491 of record CAMCHP010000089.1, on the reverse strand, counting down.
TCGACTGCACCCCATGGCAATATTGACACTGACGACTGATTTTGGATTGAAAGATCACTACGTAGCCGCGGTGAAGGGCGCTGTTTTCAGCCAATTACCCGACGTTACCATTGTTGATATCTCGCATCAAGTTATGCCGTTCAACGTACGTGAAGCGGCATTTCACGTCAAAAACGTGTACAAATACTTCCCCAAAGGCACGGTGCATTTGATTGGTGTGCGCGCTGAGCTCAGCGATGAAGCCCCGCACCGCTTGGTTTTGTTTGATGGCCATTATTTCGTTGCGGCCGACACGGGCGTGTTTCGCTTGATGTTCAACCGGGAGCCCGACGCCGTGTACGATCTCAATTTGCCTTCAGACAGCGATGTGCTCACCTTTCCCGTTTTGCACGTTTTTGTGAAGGCGGTGTGCCACATTTTGCGCGGTGGTACACCCGAAGTGATCGGCAAAAAAACGAAAGAACTCACCAATGTTTTGATTGGTGCAGCCATGGAAACGGGCGATAGCATTCGCGGACATGTTGTACACATTGATCACTACGACAACCTGATGACCGACATCCACCAGAACCTCTTCCGCGAAGTGGGGCTCGGGCGGCCGTGCAACATCCACCTCCGCACCAAACGCAAAGACATCAAGCGCATTTCGCAGCGCTACGGTGATGTTTCGCCGGGGTCGTTGTTGGCCTTGTTCAACACCGAGGGTTACCTCGAAATCGCAGTGAATGGCGGAGCACCCGGTGTAGGGGGCGGAGCCGCGCAATTGCTCGGATTGAAGAACGACGACATTATCTTGATCGTTTTTGAAACACCAGAGAACCAGCGTGAAACCCGTGACGGCAGCGTACGCTTGAATACTGAGTTGCTATGATTCTTCGCATCGTTCGCATGGAGTTTAAGGAGGAAGCAGTTCCTGACTTTTTAGCGGTATTCTCACAGTTCAAAGACCAAATTCGCAATCAACCCGGTTGTACTGAATTGCGACTCATGGTCGATGCTGATCATGCAAATGTTTACTACACACACAGCCATTGGCGCCACATCGACGACTTGAATCGCTACCGTGAATCGGCGACGTTTCAAGCGGTTTGGCCGCTGACCAAGCAACATTTTAGCGCACCTCCCAAAGCCTATTCGCTGGTGTTGGCCATGGAGGTGTGAGTAAAGTTGCCGCGCTGTATGCCCTTTTCAACGTCAATTTCACGCGGCAAAAAAGTACCTTCGTGAAACTAATGCATGCGCAGCCCCATGGTGTAACGCTATAAATCGAAAGCATGAGTGCAGAAGACATTCGTTGGCAACAACGGTTCAGCAATTACAAAAAAGCTTTTTCAAAATTGGAGGAAGCCGTTGAAACCATTCGAACGGACTATCCCATCGACGAAAATGGCAACATTAACCCAAATGCCTTTTTAGATGATATCATCAAAGAAGGCGTAATTCAGCGATTTGAATATACACATGAGCTCGCTTGGAACGTGATGAAAGATTTTTTGGAAGCGGCTGGAAACGCCAATATATTCGGTTCAAAAGATGCCACACGCGAAGCATTTACTTCGGGTTTAATAGAAAAAGGTGAAGTTTGGATGGATATGATTGGCAGCCGCAATAAAACTTCGCACACCTACAATGAGGCAACCGCTGATGCGATTTTTTTAAAGATCGTCAATGACTATACCCCCGAGTTTTCGGTTTTCAAAATGCGGATGGAAGAAATTCAAAGCAATACTTGATCGAGCAAGTGAACATGCACGGACTCAATCAAAAAACAGTTGATGCAATCTGCGCTGTACTCGAAAAAGCGGGCAGGGTAGAAGCAGCAGTGCTATATGGCTCACGGGCAATGGGTACCTATCGAAATGGCTCAGACATCGATCTCACCTTAAAAGGTGCGCACCTCGACTTAACAACGCTTCAACGCATCGAAATTGACCTTGACGACTTAATGCTCCCGTATAAAATTGATGTGTCGTTATTCAACGACATCCAAAACACCGAGCTCCTTGCGCACATTGAAAGGGTAGGTCAGGTATTTTATCAACGCAAAGACAGCGCGTAATTCGAGTAAACCGACTGTGCTTCATGTGTTTCAACCCATATTTTAGCGCTAAAGCTGCAACAATTCTTGCATACTTGACTGTTCTACCCGCCTGTGCATAAACCGTGATGCAGCGGTTTTATATACCTTGCGCAATCAATTAACTTTGCACCTCGCTGAATCTTATGTTAGCACTGTTAAAGAAAGAAATTCGATCGTTTTTAAGCTCCTTGATCGGGTACATCGTGATGGCGGTGTTCTTGCTCTTGGTGGGCTTGTTCATGTGGATTTTCCCCGGAGAATGGAACACCCTCGACAACGGCATCGCCTCGTTGGATACGCTCTTTGTGATGGCGCCGTGGGTATTTATGTTCCTCATTCCAGCCATCACCATGCGCAGCTTTTCTGAAGAAAAACGCACAGGAACCATTGAGCTCTTGCTCACGCGCCCCATTGATGATTTGCGCTTGGTGTTTGCCAAATACCTCGGCGGATTGGTACTTGTGGCCATCAGCCTCATCCCAACGCTCATTTACTACCTTACCGTGATCTTTTTGGGTGAGCCCGTGGGCAACATCGACAGCGGGGGCACGTGGGGCAGCTACATTGGCTTGTTGCTTTTGGCCAGCGCTTATGTGAGCATTGGGGTATTCGCATCGAGCCTTACTTCCAATCAAATTGTGGCATTTCTTATCTCCGTGATGCTCAGTTTCTTCATGTACATGGGGTTTGAATCGATTTCCACCTTCGGTGGGATGGGCGGTTTCGACGCTGTGTTGATCCGAATCGGTATTCAAGACCATTACAAAAGTCTTGCACGCGGATTGATCGATAGCCGCGATCTCATTTACTTTTTCGTGTTTACCATGGCATTTTTGCTGGGCACGCGCACGGTGATTCAAAGCAGGAGGTGGTGATGGCGAAGGAAACGAAACAACAAACAACAACCGGCTACAAGCGCACCGATTTGGTGAGTTTATTGATCAGCTTGGCCATTTTGGTGCTGATCGGTGTTGCAGGTGACTTGATCTTCTTCAAGATCGACCTCACCGAAGAACGGCGACATACGCTCACGCCAGCAACCATCAACATGCTCGAGAACCTCGATGACGATGTGTTCGTGCGCTGTTACCTCACGGGCGATTTCCCCGCCATGTTCAAGCGTTTAGAAAAGTCGATTCAAGAACGGCTCGACGAGTTCAACGATTACAGCGGTGGACGAGTGAGCTACGAATTCATCAATCCCTATGCCTCGGGCGACGAGAAAACGATTGGTGAAACCGAAGAAGCGCTGTACAAAGAAGGTTTACGTTTTACACGCATCGCCTACGAAGAAAATGGCGTGCGCAAGTTTCAAAACGTATGGCCTTCAGCGATGCTGACCTACAAAGGCACCTCGATTCCGATCCAATTTTTCAAAAGTGAGAATCCAGACCCCAGCGATGAGATGATC
>CAMCHP010000088.1 GCA_945874695.1 Chryseobacterium gleum | reverse complement strand
ACCCTGGCAGGAATTGCCCTGTTTTCGCTGGCTGCTGTATACCTATGTTACCAAGCCTTCCAACGTGCTGAAGATCCCCGGGTTTGGAATGCGCTCCTTTGGCTCATCCTGCTTTTCACCGCTTTCAGTGCCATTGGCAAGAGCTTTGCAGGGCAGCGCCATGGTTTACGTTTGTACCTCTACACCACAGTAACCCCACAAGAGTTCATACTCGCACGTTTGATCTACAACATGCTCCTGATGTGGGCGTTGGGTGTCTTCACCTTCATCATGTTTACCTTATTTTTAGGCAGTGATGCGTTGCGTCTTGAAACTTTTTGGATGTATTTTCTCGGCCTAACGGCCGGAAACTTAGGCTTCGCGACCCTCCTTACCTTGATCTCGGCCATCGCCGCGCAGAGTGAAAGCGGCATTGGACTGACCGCGGTACTCGGTTTGCCCATTGTCATTCCATTGATTTTGATCTTAAATCGCTACACTTCGCAGGTTATCGAAGGTGTTCCTTTCGCTGAAAATGGCATGAATCTCGGATTTCTACTCATTCTGACATTCGGCATGTTTGGCTTGAGCTACCTCTTATTTCCCTACCTTTGGCGCGATTAATTTGAGCTCCGGATGTTGCGACACTGGTGGAAAGGACTTGCCGTCCTCCTCTTACTTTACGTTCTTGTTTTCTCCTTCACCACAAAGTTGGCTCCGGGCCTAATTGGCGTTGACCAAGCTCGCCTTGAACCGGGAAACAATGAACGCGTTTTGGTAGGCTACAATACTTCGTTTGCCGAAGAAAATGCCAATCCGCAAATCTTCTTAGAACACGAAGGTGTGTACTTCTGTACATCGATCAGCGAAGTCATAAGCAACGACCGCATTCGCTTCAATGTAACGGTTCCTGATACCTTGCAAGTACCTTTCTTCAATGTGTACGCGAATTCAAACGTCGACGGTACCGTGTTGCTCGAAAACGCCTTTTCAGTTTCAGGAGCAAGCATTGGCGCTTCACCACGCGCAGCAACTTGCCAGCCCAAGGTAGAAGTCAATGAGCACATCCACTTTGGCTTTCCCTTCCAACCGATTATTTTCGAAAGCATTCGCAACCTCATGTTCCACGTGCCGATGTGGTTCACGATGTTCCTGATCATGCTCATCAGTTTTATTTCGTCTATTCGCTACCTGTACAAGCCACGAATCGAACTTGATCTCCGCGCGTTAACCGCAGTCAAAACTGGCATGCTTTTCGCAGTACTCGGGCTAATAACGGGTTCAATTTGGGCTCGATTCACTTGGGGTGCTTGGTGGGTCAACGACCCGCAGCTCAACGGTGCACTTGTCACTTTCTTAATTTATGCGGGGTATTTGATTCTGCGATCAGGTATTGCAGACGATCAAAAACAAGCGCGCGTAGCCGCCGTGTTCAACATCTTCGCTTACGTGATTTTATTCATCCTGCTGATGATTTTACCACGCTTTACAGAAGGCTTACACCCCGGCAAAGGTGGTAACCCCGGTTTCAATAGCTACGATTTAGACAGCAGCCTGCGCATGGTCTTCTATCCGGCAGTACTCGGTTGGATGCTTCTCGGCTACTGGATGTACCACCTAAACCTCCGGATGAACCGAATTCGAACCCGCTTGTATTATGATGACAAAGACCTCTTCCCATCAAGCAATCATGATAAAAAAGGTTAAAGTGCACGTGAACCGAAGTGTCGTGTTTGGACTGTTTCTCGCGATGATCGGGCTGCATCCGGCCGTTGCCAGCGTTGCAGCGCAAGCGGAAACGATGCAGGCCGAAATCCAAAAAATTAGCCCACTTGAACAAACCTTCTACGACAGCGGTAAGATCTACGTCGTGGTTGCTGTCGCACTGGTGATTTTGATCGGTATCTTTGTATATCTAATTCGAGCTGAACGACGCATAATCCGTCTGGAAAAGGAGTTTAACCAGCGTTCAAAATAGTCATGAGCAAAACGCACATCGTTTTAGTGATCGTAATCGCCCTCATTGTGGGCGTTGTGATTTCTCAATTTACCGGAATGAGCACTTCAGTCGGCTTCAAAGAGGCCTTCGCCAATCCGGGAAAAGAATTTAAAATCTCGGGCACACTCGACCGCAGTCGCCCCGTTGATTATCAGCCACTTGTTGACGTTGAAGCTACCGTGTTTTACATGGCCGATGCAAACAATGAAGTGCAGAAAGTTATTTTGCGCAAGGCCAAACCAACCGGCTTGGAACAGTCAGAAACCATCGACCTCTACGGTACGGTGATTGATGGCGAATTTCACGCTTCAGACATTCTGATGAAGTGCCCGTCGAAGTACAATGAGCACAACCACAGCCTCGAAACGGCTGATGCCAACCCAAGCTAATGAACGAAATCGAATATGTTGGTGAGTGGCTCTGGGCAGCTCACATTGGCCGCTTTCTCGTAGCCCTAGGCTTCGCAGCTGCGCTGGCAGGATTTTTCGGATACCTCAAAGGCTCGCTGGGCAAAGGCGACGACGCGTGGCTTAAATTCGGACGACGTGCGTTCATTCTGCACGCCATCAGTTTTGCACTCGTTATTGCACTCGTTTACGTGCTCATTTTCAACCACCGGTATGAGTTCCAGTATGTTTGGAAGCACCTCAATAACACCATGCCGATCAATTTCCAGATCTCCTGTTTCTGGGGTGGACAAGAAGGCGGATTTTTGCTTTGGATGTTCTGGCACATCGTGCTTGCACTCGTGCTCATTCGAACAGCGGGCAAGTGGGAAGGCACGGTAATGACCATTTTCGCTGCGGTGCAAACCTTTTTAGCAAGTATGCTCTTGGGCGTTTATTTCGGCGACTACCAGTTCGGACTCGACCCCTTTTTGTTGATGCGGGAAGCAACATCGAATGTCAATCTTCCATGGACCCGCAATGCAGAATACCTGAGTTTACCTCAATTTATTGACGGCCAAGGTTTGAATCCGCTGCTTCAGAATTACTGGATGGTCATTCACCCTCCGACACTTTTTCTCGGATTTGCTTCTACCTTGGTGCCTTTTGCTTTTGCAGTAGCTGGTTTGTGGAAGAAAGAATTTATTGAATGGATGCGCCCTGCGACGCCCTGGTCGTTCTTCTCAGTGATGATTTTAGGAACGGGCATTCTCATGGGAGGGGCGTGGGCTTACGAAGCTCTTTCTTTCGGAGGTTTCTGGGCTTGGGATCCGGTGGAAAACTCTTCGCTCGTACCCTGGCTCATGTTGGTTGGCGGCGCTCACTTGTTGATGGTTAATCGGGTGCGCTTGACCTCGGTATTTACCACCCTTATTTTGATCATGGGTACGTTCATCATGATCGTTTATTCAACCTTCCTGACCAAAAGCGGAATCCTAGGAGATACCTCCGTTCACTCATTCGTTGACAGCGGCATCTTGCCCCAACTTCTGGTTTACCTCCTCACCTTTGCAGGTATGGGCGCAATCATGATGATTGGCAACATGCGCGAACGCTGGATGTATGCCGGTTTGTTCTTTGCCATGCTCATCATTGGTATCGTGGCCGCCCCGCTTGAAATGGTTGTGCTTTTCTGCATCATCGTGGCTTGGCTTTTTGTGCGTGCTTACCGCAAGTACATTCCCAAACCTCAGGTTGAAGAAGCGCTTTGGTCACGTGAATTCTGGATGTTTATCGGCAGTATTGTTTTGCTTGTTTCGGCACTTCAAATCACCGCCCAAACTTCAATTGCCGTATTCAACAAATTACTTGAGCCATTTGCAGGTGCATTCGCTAGTTTACACGAAAGCACAGGCAACGAATTCTTTAAAAGCTTGAGCGAGCACAACTTTGCTCCGTCAAAAGACATTGACCAAGCTTACCACCTCTGGCAAATTCCGCTGGCCTTTCTCTTTATTTCGCTCATTGCCATTACGCAATACCTGAAATACAAAGAAACGCCCGTAAAACAGTTCCTGGGTAAAATTGCTCGTCCATTCGCAGCTGCCGCGATTTTGCTTGTGCTCTTGTTGATGTCGTTTAACTTTGAACCGCGCGAATTTCCGCGCGTTGCGCTCCTCTTTGCAACCATCTTTGCATTTACAGCGAACTTTGACTATCTGATTTCCATTGCCAAAGGCAAATGGGACAAAAGCGGGGCGAGCATTGCACACATCGGTTTTGCGCTCCTCATTTTCGGTGCCGTAATCAGCACAGCTCAAAAAGACATCATTTCACGCAATCAAATTGGTGATATCAGCGCTTTGAACGAGCAGCTCAACAACCGGGAAGACATTTTGCTTATGCAGAATGATACCTTGCCGATGGGCGACTATTTCATCACCTACCGCGACCGCTACACCGAAGGCATTCACGTGAAATTCATGATTGATTACTTCGAGCGCATACCGCGCCAATTCAAACAAGGCGAAGTAGTCTATTTCAACGAGATGTTTTTCGAGGCCAAAGAAGCCCATACCGCGGGTCGAACAATCTCAGAGCATCTCGAAACGCACTGGCTCTTCATTCCGATTCCCAACCAGCGGCACGCGAATGAAGCTACACGTTGGACCAACGGCAGCGCTGGCAATTTCCTCTTCACACTCGAGCCCCGCATCCAGCTCAATGAGCAAATGGGAAATGCACCCGAGCCTGATACACGCCACTATTGGAATAAAGACCTATACACGCACTTGCGTTGGGCACGTATAACCCCACCTGAAACCGATGAAAATGGCTTTTTAGGCGGACGTGCACATGACGTGCATGTCGGCGACAGTGTGCTTGTGAGCAACATCATCGTGAGCATTGATTCGCTCACTGCCGTATTACCCCAAGAGAAAGCGAAGTACAGCCTGCTTGAGCAAGACCTCGCTGTCAAAATTCACATGACCTTGCGCGAGCGCGATCGGATTAAACCCATTGAACCTTTGTACATTGTGCGCGACTCGTTGATCGTACCTGACATGGTTGAAGTCGACGATTGGGGCCTTCGATTCTTGGTTAATCAATTCAGCCCCGTTGATCAAACGATTAACCTCACCATTTGGGAACATGAATCGATTCGCCGCGACTTCATTGTAATGCAGGCTGTGATTTTCCCGCAAATCAATATCCTTTGGATCGGCTGTATCATTATGATTATTGGCACTACGCTGGCCATTCGTCACCGTTACAAACTTTCGCGTAAAAAGAAGAATGCATGAATCGCGGAGCGCTGACGGTCGACTTGATCGGGAGCGGAAACGTGGCCTATCACCTCGCTCATCGTTTCGCGCAAGCAGGCATCAACCTGCGCACCGTGTATGTTCGGAACGCTGAAAAAGTAAGTCAATTCCCAGTGGGTTTTTCAACGCAGCCATTGGATGCGCTGCACGATCACGCGGGTGATCATCCGCTGATCATGGCTGTGAGCGACGACGCCATCCCTGCGTTAGCAGAAAAAATACCCCATCATAGCCTTGTCATGCACACCTCAGGAAGCGTAGCGCTCACTGCACTACCTCAACCGTTGCGCGCCGTGCTCTACCCTTTGCAATCTTTTTCTCGCGCCCGTTCAGTGGATTGGCAAAACGTACCGCTCATCATCGAGGCCAGTAATGACGAGGCATTCAGCGCGGTGCAAATGTTGGCCAATGCCATCTCAAATCGGGTTGAGTCTTTAAATTCTGAACAACGATTACACCTTCATTTAGCGGCGGTGATCGTCAACAATTTTGTGAATCATCTTTTCGGCCTATCGGCCGGATATCTGGCATCCAAGCAACTGCCTTTTGATCTGCTCCAGCCGCTCATTCATGAAACGGTTTCCAAAATTGGAGAAATGTCGCCAATGGATGCGCAGACGGGTCCGGCAAAACGCAACGACCAAACCACCATTCAACGGCATTTGAAAATGCTCGCTGATCACCCTGATGCGCAAGCTGCTTATAAACTTCTCACTGAACAGATCATTCGACTTCATCATGAGCGATAATTACAAAACGACCCTCAAAAACATCACGACGTTCTGCTTCGACGTTGACGGCGTATTTACAAACGGCATTGTACACTTGATGCCCGATGGAGAGCAATTGCGCACGGCCAATGTACGCGATGGATATGCCGTTCAACTGGCGATTAAAAAAGGCTATAACATTGCCATCATTACCGGCGGAAACAGCGAGGCTGTGCGCAAGCGGTTCGAAGGACTAGGCGTTACTGATGTGTACCTTTCAAGCCATAAAAAAACAGATGTTTTTGCAGCATACCTCGCAGCCAAAGGATTGTCAGCCGCTGAAGTTTGCTACATGGGCGATGATATTCCTGACTACCTCGTGATGAAGGAGGTCGGATTAGCTGTTTGTCCTGCTGATGCCGCGAGTGAAATCAAAGACATTTCGGCTTATGTTTCGCCCTATGCGGGCGGATGTGGGTGCGTACGCGACATCCTCGAGCAAACCATGAAGGTTCAGGGCAAATGGATGGACAATTTGGCCTTTGAATGGTGAGGCTCGGCGCTTAAGGCAAGATGGCAGCCTGCAATTGGGCCAAAGCAGCCTGATACGATTCACTCTCCAACCCGCGACGAATCGTCTCTTTCTCACGGCTGGTTAAGTGCCAACTCAACGATACGCTGGAGGTTTCTTCGGGTGCCAATTGAAAGGTCACGATATCAATGTCATTCTCAAACCATGCTGACAGGTAACGAATCATTTGATCGTTGTTGAAATCTTGCATGCGGGTGAAGTTGCCGTAAACTGAGCCCAGCGGCGCAGTGATTCGATTGAGCACATCTCGGTTCAAGGCTGATCGTTCAGCTTCGCGTTCGACATCGCGCACCTGAACAATGACAACCCCGGAGGTATTCGTGTTGATCCAATTTCGGAAGGTGTACAGAAATTGAAGGGTTGTTTTGGTGCCAAAATTGTCGCGCAGGCCAGCGTCCATAACGTCTAATGCGGGTTGCGCCGGTAAACTCACAATCGGCATTACATAAGGAAAGGTAGCGTTCATGCGCAAAGCAGAGGTAAACTTCAAGTTCATTGCGCCTTGTCCGGCAAAAAGACGGCTGAACTCCACATCCTCACCCAGCGACTGGTACTTCACTGAGTTAATCGGTGCATTTTGGGTTAAATAGGCACAAGGTGTTGAACTCACCAGCAATCGTCGGCCGTCATTCACGATGGTTGGTGCCATGACCATCAGGGGAATTAGTGCTTGCCGCTCGGGCACAATGTAATCGCCTAGGCGCTTTTCAAGTACGCCTTCTAAATTGGCATTGAGTTGTTTCTCAAAGGCCCAAGCCCGGTCTTTCGTGTAAACCTGATCGCCGTCGGTCACCGATTGATAGCGAATGAAGAAGTCGTTGGTAGCAATGCTAAAAATCACTGGATTGAGAAGATCCTTTGCCATGTTGGCGCGGTACCGCTGATCGTGAATACTTTCGATTTCGCCCATCTGCCAGCGTAAATAAAGTTCGCGCAAATACGCGGCACCGATCATTCCTCCTGAAGAACCCGAAATGAAAGCGGTGTGTTGAAGCAGTTTTCCACCTAAGACACTGTCGGCATTGGCTAAACTGCTGATGGTCCATAATGCTGATCGCGAACCGCCACCACTGGTGTTGATGATGACCAATTTCGGTTTTGTACTCCGCAGTATGGCATCGCGCTGATTCTTTAAACGCCAGCGATCGAGAATATCCAAGGTTTGTGTAAAATCTTGGGTCGCCAAGTCATTCAAGCGCTCGGGCTCGTAAATGGCTTGCAGGTCATACGCAGCCTTGGGAACGGTGTAATTCAATCCATAAGCATGGTTGTCTAACTTCAACAAACCAAGTCGAGGCTCTGAATAATTGATTGCCAGAAAGGCCAGCAAGAAAACGCTCAATGTCCAGCCGCGAATCCATGTATACAAAATCGAAACCAGCATCAATAAAATAGTGAACATCAGCAGCACGCTTGCTGCTGCGGGCAGCACGAAATAAGGATTTTCACGAAAAGAGCCAATTACCACGAATGAAACGATGAGAATCAATTCAAACAAACTGGCGTTCAAGTGATTTTGGGCAAACACCCGTGAAAGCACCTCGCGTTGGTAATGCTTCGCGGTGCGCGCCAAGCCAATCCGCAGCGGTGAAATGAGATAAGTTTCTACTTGCCATTCGCGTTTCGCTGCTTCATCATGTTCAAACTTGGGAGAGCGGTGCAGGTTGGTTCGCACCATTTCCGTTTCCTCAATCGATTGGCTCTTTTGCGGCTCGGGCTCAGCAGGCTTATAACTTAAAACATTCTTATTTGTGAACCTGAAGTAAAGCAACGAGAGAACTAAGAAAACGAACATACCCAGAATAAATCCGAGCATATTGGCTGTAATCGAAGTTGCATCGAGCAATTCTTGCGTGGCCTGAAAGCGAATGCTTGCGACCATGTAAGTCACCACAAAACCTGCGGGTAAGATGAAGTTATTGATGCTAAACTTCAAAAACGGCCGATTCAGCGTCGCTATAAACGGGAAGCGAAATCCGTGTAAAATATAAGTGTACAGGTTAAAGGCAAGAATAAATCCGCCCAAAGCAAAACCCACCATCGCAAAGGCGATTGGGCTATTCTTCCCCACGTACTCTGGGTACAAGAACTGATATGAAACCCCGTAGCGAGCTGCAAAATAATTGAGGGCAAACCCAAAAAGTAACACCCAAAAAAACACCAAAAAGAGGTTCTTTTTCACATGCAACACCAAGAGCTGCAAGGGAAAAAAGTAAAGTACACGCTCTACACGCTGGCGATTGGTGGGGGTGGCTGCGGCGTTCATCTATCGTGTATACGGTATTCGCGAGCGCAAGTTGCTCATTTCCAAATCTTATACCATTATCAGAATGCATCCTACACCCTAGCGACACACTGCGTCGCAGCACATTGGATACCTGTTCTTGTATAGCGTACACACGAAAGGCTCAATTGCCCTACTTCGAAAGCAGCTTCGCAACGGTCAAACGCACATCGTCTTCAATCGCCTGTGCTTCAGCCTCCATGGCTTCAGCGCGTTCCATGCGGGCTTCAACCCATGCACGATCTTCAACATCGGCCGCATTGATGCGCATATTCATAATCGCGCCTAAAACAGCTGTGCGGGCACACAAAGCACCTACACCTGCATCTGTAACGCTGTTCGGATTTCCTAGTTCGGCCATTGCACGAATCACGTGCAGCGCCTCCAATGCCGTTTCAGCTACCTGCTGAGGAATCTCAATGGCAAATTTTGTTGCATCCTGAATGGCTGCTTTGCGTGCTGCTTTCTCCGATTCGTTGCCCTTGGGTAAGCCATAAGCCTCCATGATGCGATTGAAAGCGCGTGTATCTTCATCAACCAGAAATAAAAGGCGTTGCTGTAACGCCAAACCTTTCACGGCCCAATCTGAGAACTCTTCCCAACGGTGATCCCATCCACGCTTGTGAGCGCTCAAATTAGCAACCATCATCCCCAATGAAATGCCCATGGCTCCGCAATAGGCTGAAATCGAACCACCACCAGGAGCTGGGGTTTCGCGCGCAGTTTCATCCACAAAAGCCGAAAGGCTTAAGTCAACCAAGCGCTTATCACCTGTGGCATCAATCAAATATTCGATCACCTTTTCTTCTGGCTTGAATGGCGCGAGATCGTCTAAGCCGAGTGATTTCACCGCAATTTTAATCTTCTCAACTTCAGAAACGCCCAATGAACGCTCCTGCTTCTTCAAAAAATAATCCGCGGCTTCGATCAGAACACGTTTTGGAATCAAACCAACCACTTCGCTCCCAGTAACCCGAATACCACGTTCTGCGGCTTTGGCGACGGCCTCATCAAAGGCCACGTGAACAGGCGTTACATTGATGTTGGTCAAGTTCAACGACAATTGAGCGATGCCGTACTCTTCGATATACCAACCAATGCCTTTTACCGATTTCAAACTACCCGGTATGCGCTTGGGCTCGCCGTTCTCGTCGTTTACCACCTTACCCGTTAAAGGATCTCCTTCACGCATAATTCTTCCC
>CAMCHP010000087.1 GCA_945874695.1 Chryseobacterium gleum | reverse complement strand
ATCGGTGCAACCGTCGAGGGTTCCGGGGTCAATCAAGCCGTCACAGTTGTCATCGATTCCGTTGCACTGGTTTTCGATCATGCCCGGATTCAAGGTAGCATTCGCGTCATCGCAATCGCCACCGGTCGGTGCGAATGAACAATCAATGTTATTCACCGTTAAGGTACTTCCTCCGGTTGTGCCTCCCGAGGCTACGACCAAGCCAACGTTTGTGGAAATGGTCCAGTTAGGTGTGTTGTCGTTGAATTGTCCTTGCGTTTCAATGAAGAACGTGAATGGACCGTTGTAAGAAGTTCCGTTGGTGTTCACATTACCTCCATTTCCGTAGGGGCCGCCGCTTGCAACAAGGTTGTTGTCGGTGTCGCGGAAGGTCCATGTGGTTTCATCCATCCAACCGTTGCTTTGGATGTTGATGACCCACTGCCCATTGCATGGCGATTCACAGCTACCAAGGAAGGTTTGATCGTTGGTTCCATATCCATCTCCATCCAAGTCGATGTGCCAAGTTATGGTGGTTGTGCAAGAACCGTCGTCACAGGCAGCAGCAGTATTATAATTACACGCGACGGGGTCAGTACATCCTGCCGTTAGGCAGCTACCATCATCAACCGTCGCATCGGGGTCGAAATTGCAAGCAGTCGGATTCGTGCAACCGTTGGTACATGTGCCCGCCAAAGCGTCGTAAGCCATTTGGCAACCTGCGTCCCAAGCGGTGTTGCAGCAATAGTTGAGGGCCGTAATGACCTCAATGTAGGCCGCACTATTCACATCAACGCACACCGGCGGAATGACCGCGCAGTTGTAGGTGCAAGATCCATCGTCGAGGGTGGCATTGGGGTTGTAGTTGTCGCTGACCGGATTGGTGCAGCCGGCAATTTCAGCGGTGCAATCGCCCGTAACTACTGTTGCAACAGGGCTTGTAGAGGTGCTTGCTGCAAAATCTACCACAGTGAAGTAAAATTCATAGGCCGTATTTGCCAAGAGGTTGCTCACAGTGTAGGTGGTTCCGGTGTTGATCAGTAAACCGAGGGCATCAAAGTCGATGCACGTATACTCAGCAGTGCCAACTTCGCGGTAGCAAAGGGTTTCAGCCGAACAGTACACCTCGTTGAGTGTGAACGTAACATCGACTGTTGTGGTCACCACGCCGTTTTCAGCGGCGCAAACAGCGTTCAAATCGAGGTTCACCGCAGCGCAATCTTGGGGGGCTTCGCATGCAAGGGCTTGGAAATATTCAAGCGCTTTATCGAAGGCTTGATTGCCAATAACTAGACCCATTTGGCGACCAGGAATGTCGTCACAAGGAGGGTGAATACCTCCCCAAATGCGCGAAGCTGCTGACTCATCGGCTGCATCTTGGTAGGTTGCCCACTGCAACACCACGTCAACACTTGGTCCGTTTTCGAATACCAAGAACTCGTTGGCAGGTGCAATAAACTCGCCTAAGCCGCCCGGGAAATAAGCGCTTCCAGTGAAGCGTGTCATGAGCTCTGCGGCTGCGCGCGAGAACGTTGAGTGGCCCGAAACATAACCGGCAAATGGTGGGGTAACGAACGAAGGACGTTGGTAGGGCTCCCATTTTTCGGCTAAGATCCAATCTACACCTGCAATATCGGTATCGACGTTGTTGATCACATTGTGTCCTCGCCAGCTTTTAATCTTGATTTTACCTACGTTGACATTGCCAGCACCCGCCAACGGATCGCCCAATTGAACGACCTCAACGTAGTCAGGAATGAGCGGCAAACCGGCAGGGTGGTAATTGCTTTCACCCGGCAGCGAGCTCTGACCGAGTTCGGCCATGCCACGAATGGCTGATATCGGACGAAGAAAGTCATACCAGCCTTTCACGCTCCAGGCGGCGACTGCAGCGTCGTGCATCGCTCCGCCAAGGGCGAGATAGCCTTTGACATCCCATTCGAGATCGCCCACTACGGGCCCTTGGCCTTGGATTCGTTTCTCAACCAAGGGGTGCTCGCTCACGTAATTAAAGATTGAGAACCAATGTCCAGGCGGTGTTTCAGAGTCAGGTCCGTCGGCCCAAAACTCGGCCAAAACACGCGCATAATCGGCTCGTGGCACCATGTTCGGTACGTAAGGTAAACCTGTTACAGGATTCACGGGGTGCCCATTGTGAGCATTGCCACCTTCAAACTGGTCGTAGTAATTGGGGTGATCTTGGAAGGTGGCCGGAAGTGGCGCATTGTTTCCAATCGAACCGGGCGAAATATCCCACATCACACCATCACTCGGATCGAGGTGTGACGACCAAATGGCGGTTGTTAAGAACGACCATTTGTAATCATCGCTGGTGCCTGATCCGTCCATTTGAAGCATCGGAGGCGTGCCAGGGTCGAGGTACACGGGATAGGTATTGCCGTCACGGGTGTTGATGGTTACATCAGCTTCAGTGAAGCTGAAGTTGTGCACGTGGCCCCATTCTGGGCTCAAGAATTGCGGGGTTTCACCCGGGATGAGGTTACCGCTTTGGTCAATAAATAGAGCAAGGGTGAGGGGTTGCCAACGGTTGAAATCAGTCAAAGTCTCATTGCCTGGCACCGCCACATTCATCGGCTCATTCACGGGCTCATAGAAATTGTTTGCATAACCGTTTTGCTCGTTCGAGTTGTCTTCAAGTCCATAGGCAATTACACATTGCGCAATGTAGTTGCCCAGAGCTGCTGCTGAACCGCTGGTGTAATCGGTTGACGTGAAGTTGATGTCGAAGCCCAAATTGCCCATGTGTACATCATACCCTTCATAAAGTAAGGCGGCCTGGGGTGAGTTTGCAAAGCGGTGGCGCAAGAGGCGGTACGATGCAAATGCAATGGCTGTATCGCGCGCTGCTTCGATGTTCTGGGGCAGTGCAAATCCTTCAAAGTTGCAAGTAAAACCGTTGAGGGTTTGTCCGAGGAGGTAGTTGCAGCTTGCGGGATTGTAGGCTGACCAGGCATCCCATTGTGCGATAGAAAGGTGGAATAGGTTGCGTGCATGCACGGTAGGTCTGGCAAAATCGCGACGAATTGAACCCAACGCCAAATCATTCCATTGCCGTGCCATGCTAAATTCGAGGCTTGTTGTGGGGAAATCAGTAGGCGGCGCGCAATTGGGGTCGGGGTTATTGGGGCAAGAATCGCAGGCGTCGGGTAATCCGTCACCATCAAAATCGGAGTTATTGGGTGCAAGCTCACAGTTTGCCGACATGAAGACTTTGTAACCTGCGCAGTTGCCTGTGATGATGTCTTGCAAGCCATCGTTATTGATGTCTAGGAAGAAGAAGTCGTAGGTGTTATCGGCCCAAGGGTAGGGTGTGTTTCCGTAGGGATCTATAATTGCTCCGTTTTCGTTGCGGTAGATGGCCATGCGGCGACCTGAGTCGCACGGTGGGATGTCGACATCGACGTCAGCAATGGCTACATCGATTAAGCCGTCGAGGTCAAGGTCAGCTGCGTGTACATTTCCCCCGAAGCCCCCAGTAGCGGTATAGTTGAGCGTAGATTGGGTAAACGTGAGGCTGTTGTTTGGTGTTGATCCTGTAATATACAGCACCCGATCGGCGCCATCGTCAACCACATAAACATCGAGCCAACCGTCTTGGTTGAAATCGACCACTTCAAACATATAGGGTGCGCTTCCCGCCTGAATGTTCTGCCAATTGGTGAATGTGCCATCGCCGTTGTTGAAGAGTACCATAAGCCCAAGACCATTCCATGGCTCTACGTCATACAAGGTTGATACCTTCATCACGTCGAGGTCGCCATCTTGATCGATGTCGTGCAGTTGCACGGCGGTTCCAAACGCTGAATTGCGGAGGTTTCCTAAACGAAGCTGAGATTCATTGGTGAAGTGCCCAGTGCCATCATTCGTTAGTAAGTAATCGAGGGCTGTGCCACCCAATTTATAGTTGCAAAAATAGAGGTCGAGGGCACCATTGCCGGTGAGGTCACCTGCCCAGACGGCGCAGAAAAGCGGCACATCATCAGTGAGCAATGGGAAACGCGTCGTCGATTCATCTACGAAACCTTGCCATACCCCGTTGATTTGTCCGAGGTTGCGGTAGTACATCGGTTGTTGTTCGAAGGTGTTGGCGATGACAATGTCGATCCAGCCGTCGCTATCAAAGTCTGCGGCGTACACATCTCGCCCAAAGGTTGGGTTCGACAAAAATTCAGGGGCGAACTGCGCTGTAAGGTCGGTCAACACGCCATTGACGTTCATGAGTAGGAGGGTTGTTTTTGGCGGCGTTTGCGCGTTTGAAAAAGGCGATTTTCGGACGACAATTACGTCGTCCCAGCCGTCGTTGTTGAAGTCAGCGGCCCAGATGTCTTTTTCTTCGGGGTCGGTTGTTGCAACACTACTTAACACCAAGCGGTTGTCGGTGTCATCGGTCCAATCGAGCCATTGCGCATGCATGAGCGCGGGCGTAAAAAAGAGTATGAAAAAGACGATAGAAGCAGCGAATAGTCGCGAAATCTGCGATAAAGCATATGAAGAGGAGCGTGCAGTCATTTTGGTTGGTCTAGACTACCGAAGATAATGAAATTTTGGAAGCATTGCCCGCGGCAGATTCGATTTGCGCTTAGTCGGCCCGATTGGGTTCAGGCAAACCGCTGGTCGCAGGCTTTGCACATGGCGGCCAGCTGGGTGCACACATTTGTTTTTTCTTCGCCGCGATAAAGTAACCGCGTTCAGGACATTGGACAACGAAATAGGTGGGTTTTAGCTTGTACATCGTGTTAGGTTTGTTCGAATGTAGGTGGTACAAGCGTTCCACGTCTCATGAAATTCACAGGTGTAGCTGTAAAGTTCACGGGCGTTGGCTTTGAGCAGTTCGCAACGGTTTTAGCGGGGCAATTGAATCTTGATTTGGTGCGTGTTTTGAGAGGATGGATTCACTAAAGCTGAGCTTGATGTACCTGCCTGAATACTTTTCTCAAAGCTTTAAATATTAAAATCGCTACGGTGTTTAAGTGTTTAATTATCAAGTAAATAATTTAAGTTTTGTCACAATGTCAGGGTGAATATTTCAGTTTCTTGTCACAAAGTCAGGGTAAATTGCCTTAAAAATCAAAGTCCATTGCCCTTGAAAGTGTGGCTATCACGCAGTTATAGCCTGACGCGCAATCGGGATAAAGTCATACATTCACGGAGGCATTGAAGCGGTGAAATCAAGTCGTCTAAGGGTTTATGTTATGGCACGATTGGTATGCTTCGTTTTTTTGTTGTTTGCGTTCGAACTGCGCGCAGATTTGATCCCACCTGACCTTCAATTCACTTTGCGGTCAATCGATACCTTATGTTGTTCGCCCGACCAGCTCGTGTTGGAGTTGAAAATTCAGAATGTATCAAGCCAACGCGGTAGCATCATTGTCCCCGGTCACCCAACCCTGGGCTTTCATCTTTTCGATTTACTGGTATACGAGCGGAACGAGGATCAAGGCAAATGGATACTTCGCGAAACGCAGCCTTTTCATGGGGGCTTGCTTGCAGATAGCCAGCGCTACGAACAATTTTGGAACCTAGATCCTGGCGAGGTGTTTAAGCAATTGTTCGTGCTTGATCGACCAGCAGCAAGTAATTTGAGCTATCAAATTTGCTATGCTCCGCAGCGTTCAGCCCTTTATCCGCATGTGTTTTGCGATGTTGACCCTGAAGGCGCGTTGGTTGATCCCAATGTTGATTCCACCGAGAAGTTCAAAGCACAGGGTGCGTTCTACAGCCCATTGATTCAGCCTTCGCCGCAGGTAGCACCTGCTGGCCTATCAGGCCGAACCGCAAGGGCAATACAGCGCGGCAATTGGCGTCGATTGGAGCGTCAATTGCGCCACAAAATGCCTAGATTACAAGGTTGGCCTGTACTGAGTAGTCAGTTGTATAGCCAGGCTGTGCTGGCTTCATTGCCCACCTACTGGCATCAATATTTAGTGGTTGAAACCCATGCAGGTATACAATCGATTGGGTTGAACTATCGCATTGGCAAGGTTTACCCTGTGCGCAGTTTTTTAGCGCGTATGGCACATATGATGGGTGCCCGACGGGTGTTTTGGCGAACGAGTAGTTCGAGATCGCTGCGCTTAATGGAGCTCACGGTCGTCGATCCTTCGAGCAATCAGTGAGCGTAATTAGGTACGAAAAAAGGCGCCCAAAGGCGCCTATACGATGTGGAGCTGGCGGGAGTTCCCGATACGCTTTGCTATCGGGATAGACTTCGCCTCCCGCCTTGATGTACGAAAAAAGGCGCCCAAAGGCGCCTATACGATGTGGAGCTGGCGGGAGTCGAACCCGCGTCCAAACAAGGAATTTCTAAGTTTTCTACATGCTTAGCCAACCTTTGAGTTTTCGATCCGGGGCCGACGGTCGGCGCCCTAACCCGGACTTAGCCTGTTCGATTTCGCTTGGGAAGCCAGACTATTCCCTTGCTAGTTCTATTTGGTTGATGCCCATTGTTCGCAGGATAAGAACGTAACCTGCGAACCGGACAGCTCGTTCCGCCTCGCTACGAGACTGGAATTAGGCTATCGGTCTGAGACCTGATTAAGCCGCGAGCGCGTAAGAAGTGTTGTCATTTCTGACCCGTACCCTGAGATTAACGAGGTAAAATACGAAACCCTCGGCATGCTTGCTCAGCGATTCATCTCGCTGTCAAAGCCAGTTCAGCCCCAGAAATAAAGAACATGTTGCAATTGAAGTCCGCCCATTGGTTTCCTTCGAAAGCAGCCTACAAAGGTAGCGAATCTTCTTCGATTTGGCACATTTTTAACCCGAATTAACGTCTGTGTGGCACTCACACACACTGAGCCGTTGATAATCTGCCGCCGTTTGCTGGTGCATAATGCATGCATCAGCTTACTTTTCAGGCTCGATTTATAACCTGCGATGACCCTCTTGTTCAGCATTGCTGCCGCCATCGTTTACCTCTACTTCATGTACTGGTTGCTTTCGCGTGCGCGAAAAAGCAAACGCAGGGCCTTGTTGAAGATTCAACTTGTGTTCACGGCTGTGCTCTTGGTTTTGATCTTCTTCGCAGCGTGGCTGCACACCGATACGGGTGTCCAAGGTGATTCTACCGAAGAGGCGGTGCAGGAAGAAGAAGACCTCGCTGCACTCAATCGCTGTCCGTGTACATGGGATTCAATGAAACTCAAACGCGATGACTATGCTGAGAAGCATCGCAAAGCAGCCAAGGCACTCGCTGATAACGCGTTCATTACCGACGATGATTACCTGACGAGTTTGCTCAGCGACGGACATTTGGTCTACTATGAGCCCGACGAGGGAGTGCGCATACAGCGCTTGACACAAAGTACGCCCTACTTGCTGCCTGAAGCAGCATCTACTTTTGAAGATTTGGCCGAGCGCTTCACTGATCGCCTTGACGGTACAGTTGAGTCAGATGCCCGTTTCGTCGTTTCGTCGGTCACACGCACCGCTGGTCAGCAAAAGGAGATCCAGCGACAGTATCCGTACGGGGCAACTCCTGGCGAATCGACCCACAGCTTTGGAGCTTCCATTGATATTCTTTTCGTTGAAACGGCTGGCAACTGCTTCAATGCCCGTCGTGCACTTGAGAATTCACTCAATGAAATGCAAAAAGAGGGTTTGTTGTATATCTGCCCCGAAAGTCGCTGCATTCATTTGACCGCGCGTTGACCGCGTGACGGCCCTCCGAGTCGTTTTTGTTTGGAATGCGGTATGAATGCCGATGGGGGTTATGCAATGCGGCATAAATGCCGAGGACAGAATAAATCTAGTCCCTACACCGCATCTGAATTGCCAACCACCAAAGCGCGATAGGCGATGAGGCTTTCTGCAAAAAGATTGGCTTTCTCGAAGTTGCTGAAACAATAGACTTCGTGCAACCCCGCACTGCTCCTGAGCGTGAGCTTGCCGTAACGGCAGAGCGGAATTTGGTAATTATGCTTGAATCGGCGATCCTGACTGCCGTCTTTGTTTGCACGCGCCCATGTGTAGTCGACCACCTCAGCATCGGCAGGTACTGCTTCTTCTTCTTGAAAACGATGGCCTTGAAAGGTGATCTCCAAATCTTCTAAATCGATCAACGCGAACTGCTCGGCCGATTCAACCACAGCAACAAAGGCGGGGTAAATGTAAATGTCTCCGCCATTTGCGTTTTCAAAATGCAGGGCCTCATAGCGTGAGCGCATCAGGGGTAATGCTTGAAAAGCAAGTTTCACGGGCTTGCGAATGATCGCTGCCGATGCGGCTGTGCGCACCATGCCTTGATTGACATCAGCCGAAGCGGTGATATCCCAAATGCGCTCGATACCCGTCAAAGCGGTGTAGTGGGCAATCAAAGTTTGATAGTGGGCGTCGAGTTCGGCGTCAATGTCCAAATCCACGTCAACCTGACAAGCGGCGAGTTGCTCGATCAAATCAGCCAAATCTTCTTGCCGTTCGCGTCGGCGCGTTCGGAAGTACTTGACAATAAAACCGATGATGAACAGGTAGGAAAGAAACCAGAAAATTTCAGCGAACGATAGATCGCCACGCGCCCGTTCAATGGCCTTGCGCAACGCCGTACGTTCTTCAAAACACGCGATTAATGTGTCTTTTAGCGGTTGTAAGCCGGGGGTGGTGAGCTGAGATACATCACCGGTTGCAATGGGGGTGTAGTGCTCAACAGTTTGTTGAGGTAAGTTGATGCCACGTTCTGTTTGTCCGCGACTACCCGGTTGCTGTTTTTTCTTTGCGCCGAGCCGCTGGCGGTCGTACAAGCCTGTTCCGGGGATGCCTGTGTTTAAGAATGCACCCTGCCGTCCGAGGTTGACACTCGCCCCCGGTATACCCACTGTGGTGCTGATGCCAGTCTTACTGAGGTTGATATACATGCCCGGAAAGAGTCGAACGCGGCGACGAAAACGCATAACAATGTAGGTTTAAAATGACGGCAAAAGCGATTGTATTGCTATTGGCTCAAATCGGACGTGCAAGTTATAAACGAAAAGCGTCGAACCCAATTTTTAGGTTTGTTGCACGATGAGGTAGTACAGCGGCATACCGATGGTAATGTTCACTGGAAAGGTAACAGCCAAGGCCATGGGCAAGAACAATCCGGGGTTGGCTTTCGGAACCGAAATTTTCATGGCTGCCGGTACCGCGATGTACGATGCACTCGCCGCCAAGATGGCAAACATGAAGCGATTCGCGGGATCGGGCGTCACAAACGAACTCAGATAGGCGGTCACGCATCCATTCAACAAAGGAATAACAATCGCAAAGAGGGTCGGGAAGATGCCATACGAGAAGAAGGCCTTGAGTTTTTGTCCGCTCTTGATGCCCATGTCGAGCAAGAAAATCGCCAAAAAGCCTTTGAACAGGTCTTCGGTGAACGGACGAATGCCTTCAGCCTGTTTGTCGCTGGTGATGTACCCGATGGCCAAGCTGCCAATGATCAGCAACACACTGCCGTTGGTGAATGAGTGGAGGACGGCGGTGCGTTTTTTAATGACTTCGTTGACATCCGGATTGAAGATGGAGATCATGAGCAAGCCGATGATGATTGCGGGCGACTCCATGAGGGCCATCACGGCGATCATGTGCCCGTACAAGGTCATTTGGTGCATTTCGAGGTACGAAACGGCGGTTACAAAGGTAACGGCACTCACCGAACCGTAGGCGGCGGCAACAGCACCCGCGTCGTATATGTTGAGTTTGCGTTTGAGAATGAAGAAGGTATAAAGGGGAATAACGAGTGACAGCGCGATACCAAACAGCAGCGACCAGCCGATTTCAGCATTGAGTGTCTCATGCGAAAGTTCTTGTCCGCCCTTGAACCCGATCGCAAAAAGCAGGTAAAGTGAGATGAATTTCGAGGAGTTCTGAGGGATTTGCAGGTCGCTTTTGAGGTACACCGCCACAATGCCCAGGATGAAAAAGAGCAGAGCCGGATTGGTCAGGTTCTCGAGGAGCAAATTGAAATTCATGATCCAAAGGTAGGTATGAATGGTTTTCGGCCTGCCGGCCGGATGGGGTTTATGCCGTTCATTGAAAACGCCCCGCAGAACAGCGTGAACAGACCCGTAGGGTCGACATCTCGGTTGGTATGGACAGCTTACCGTCAGTAAAGGAGCCGTGGATAAACAGACCCGTAGGGTCGCAATCTTGGTAGGGATGACATTTATGTCGTCCGTCGGCGGGGTCGCGTGCCCACGAGACCCGTAGGGTCGACATCTCGGTTGGTATGGACAGCTTACTGTCAGTAAAGGAGCCGTGGATAAACAGACCCGTAGGGTCGCAATCTTGGTAGGGATGACATTTATGTCGTCCGTCGGCGGGGTCGCGTGCCCACGAGACCCGTAGGGTCGACATCTCGGTTGGTATG
>CAMCHP010000086.1 GCA_945874695.1 Chryseobacterium gleum | reverse complement strand
TCGGCATGCACCTTATGTGGCCCCGGTACATTCAGCACGGGTGCTGCCAGCTCATGCGCTGCTTGCCCCGCAGGCACTTTTAACCCTTCGCTTGGTGCAAACCTGTGCCTCGAATGTCCTTTCGGTACAATTTCAGAACCCGGTGCTGTAGAGTGCTTCAGCTGCGCCGCTGGCACATATTTCGAGGGTGGTGAATGCCTAGAATGTCCTGCGGGTAGCTACTGCCCGGGCGATGGCAACGCCTACCTTTGTCCGCCGGGAACGTTTTCAAATGTCACGGGCGCTGCGGTATGTTTGAATTGCACACCCGGAACTTACAACGCCGTTGAGGGGGCCTTACTCTGTATTCCCTGTGAATCAGGCACGTTTCAACCTTTGATCGGACAGATCGCATGTTTACAATGTTCAGTTGGCAGCAGCTCAGGAGCAGGCGCCGTGGCGTGTGACCCGTGCGATGCAGGGTTTTACGATGACAATGGCGTATGTACACTTTGTCCTCCGGGCAGCTATTGTCCTGGCGATGGAAACGCATACCCTTGTCCTGAGGGCACCTTCCAAAACTTGGTGGGCCAAATGAACTGCCAAAATTGTCCAGAGGGTACATCGTCCAATGTGGGCGGTACGTCATGCATTGGCGTAGCAGGCTGCACCTATGTGGGCGCTGTGAATTACGATCCGGCGGCCACGAGCGACGACGGCAGTTGCACCTTTGCGACTTCGGCCTGCCCTGCTGATTTAAACAGCGACGGCATTGTGAACTCAACCGATCTTTTAACCTTCTTGAGCGCCTTTGGCACAACGTGCATCAACTAGGTTTTTAAGGTATTCAGCCGAGCGGAGCAGCTCAACGTTCTGCGTTGAGGCGAGCGCTGCATGGAATTGAGGTGAACTGAGTTTCGGCGACCATCCGCCCGTTAGGGCGAGAAAAAAAACGGTACGGGAG
Source organism: Chryseobacterium gleum (assembly GCA_945874695.1). Taxonomy (GTDB): domain Bacteria; phylum Bacteroidota; class Bacteroidia; order Flavobacteriales_D; family Sanyastnellaceae; genus CAMCHP01. The sequence continues at coordinate 10,067 of CAMCHP010000086.1, read as the reverse complement.
CCGCTTCAATTCCCAGCTGAGAGGAGTACCCTGAAAACACGGTTCGCGCAGCGTGTGCTATTTAGATCGAACGTTGTAATTTCGCCGAATACTTGGTGTAATGCGTGTGCTCTCCTATCTTCTTTGCATGGGCTTGATAACGGTTGCGTTCACCGCTGGCGCCCAAACCCATGAAACCTCAAGAAAGAAACGTTTCATGGGCTTCGTTGCACTTGACGATACGGTAACGACCGAAAAAAGCGGCACCGTTGCTATTCCCCTGCTTTATTTCACGCCCGACACGCGCTGGGCTTTCGGCGGTGCGGGTGCACACTATTTTAAACTCGAACCCAAAGAACCTTCAGGTGTCGAAACCCGGATGTCGTACATCCAATTCTTGGCCGATTACACCCAAAACAAACAGCTCGACGTGTGGAGCATTTGGAACGTCTTCACCCCCGATGAAGACTACTTGCTGAAAGGTGAACTGCGGTTTCGAACCTTTCCCGACCGCTTCTACGAACTGGGCAACCGAAGCCGCGTTGAAACCGAAGAATTATACGAGTACAACCTGGTCAGCATCAAAAGCCTCTTCATGAAGAAGCTTTTACCGGGATTTTTCGCCGGGGTTGATTACCACTATGAACGTGAATTCGGCTTCAAATACACCGAAGGCGGATTGCTCGAAAGCGGAGAAATAACGGGCTACAACGGTGGTACGGGTTCGGCACTGGGATTGGTAGCCGTGTTCGACGACCGCGACAATGTCATCAACGCCTACACCGGACGTCTGGCAGAGTTCTCGTCGTATTTCTACCGTCCGGCCTTTGGCAGCACGTTCAACTTTTCAGTTTTAAACGGCCTGTATCAGCAGTATTGGGAGGTGAAGCCCAAGCATGTGATCGCGATTCAGAATCGCGTTCGGTTATCGTACGGTGATGTCCCTTTTCTTGATTTATCGACCTTGGGCAACGACGACCTGTTGCGGGGCTATCCGAAGAACCGTTTCCGCGACCATCATTTTGCGGGATCGCAGGTTGAGTATCGCTTCCCGCTTTTTTGGCGCTTGGGTTTTGTGGCCTTTGCCGGTGTGGGCGATGTGTTTAACGACCTGAGCGACTTGTCGATGCGAACAGCGAAGTACTCCTTGGGTAGCGGTTTGCGTTTCATCGTCAATCCGGCCGAGCGCCTCAACATCCGCCTCGATTATGGCCACGGGCGCGAGGGCGGCTACTTCTACTTCATGGTCTCCGAGTCGTTTTAAAGCCCTCGAAGCGGTTGGGTTAGGTTTTCAGCCTAACGGCTGGATGGGGGTACACCCCCGAATCACTCCTCCGCGTAAATCCTTACGTAATCAACCGACATAACGGCGGGCAAAGCTGAAGTGTCAACAACGAAGCCGGGCCAGTTGCCACCAATCGCCATATTCAACAAAATAAAGAAGGTGTTGTGAAACTCGTCGGTGCCGTTGATGCCGTTGGTGATGTTCGCAACGTGGTAAACATTGCCATCAACAGCCCAGCGAATGCCTTCGGTATCCCACTCTACGCTGTAAACGTGCCACTGGGTCACATCAATGGGCGTGCTGCCCCCATACACCGCATACGCATCGGCAAACCAATGGATGGTGCCGTGTACATCGGGTGAGGTATTCACGTGCTCCATTACGTCAATTTCACCACAGGCTGGCCAGCCCACGCGCTGAATGTAATCGCCGAGCATCCAAAACGCAGGCCATGAACCTTGAAACGACGGCATCTTAATGCGGGCCTCAACTTTACCATAACGCCACGATGCCTTGCACTGCGTTTTCATTCGCGCACTGGTGTAACTCATGCCGCCAAAATTCTGCTGCATGGCAGTAATGCGCAACTCACCATTCACCACCGTCGCGTTCTCTTCGCGGTAAAATTGCAATTCGTTGTTGCCCCAGCCGTTGCTGCCGGTACCCACTTCAAAAGTCCAATCCGGACCAATGCCATTCGTGAATTCGTCCGACCACACCAAGGTGTAGTTCTGCGCCAGCGCTGATTCAACAAAAAACGTAAACCCCGCAATTGCTGCGAATGAAATAAGTGTTGCGATTTTCTGAATGCCTTGCATAGCCTTGATTGTAAGAGCGGTTATTCGTTTCAAAATCAACACACGGCATCTCCCCCATGCTGATTCCTTAAACGATTCTTTATACAGTAGTGCTGCAAGATAATAAAGCTTATTGTACATCTGACAATAAGCGAGCCCCTCAAACTAAATTTGATGCGCGACTCGGCGAATATTATAACCTCTCGAACTTATCGATGCGGCTGGTTGAAATGTCTATTTCGACGCGAAATATTTGGGCGTAAAAACATTTGGGCGCAAAATATTGCGCCATGACGATCTGGATTCGGGCGCAAAATATTGCGCCCCTACGGCCTGCATTCGGGCGCAAAATATTGCGCCCCTACGGGAATTTAACCTTGCGCGCCTGATACGGCTGATTCGGTATCGGCTCACCAATCGCCATCATTTCGGTGCCTGCGGGTATCAACTCTTTCTTCACGGCGTGAACCAAGCCGTAGGCTACAGCTTCTTCCGGATTTAAGGTGGTGCGATCTATCATTTCGCGCTCAATGGCTTCAACCGGACGGCCCGTGGTGTCAGACATCACCCGCGCAATATTCCGCTGGTCAATCTTCACTCCTTTCAGGTACTCCTCAATTTGCTTTTCATCCATTGACACTTTGCCGTTGATGTTGAACTTCACGCTGTGGATCAAAAACCGGCTGTGTGGCACCGTAAAACGCTGCATCCCGGCACAGTAAATTACCACGCCAATGGAGTCAACACTGCCGAAATTGTAGGTAAATACAGGAATCGGCAAGCCGCGCAAGTAGTTGTGAATCGATAGGCCATGAAACACCGATCCACCGGGGGTCGATAGCAGCAAATGAAGCCGCGTCATGCCTTGATTCACCAATTCATCAATGACTTTGAACAATAAATCAGAGGTCTCGGCATTCACCGGGGCCATAAATCGGATGGCTTTATCCATGGGTTTGAGGGTTATTGAAATGCAATGTGAAACATGCCGCGCAAGTCGCCGGCACTATAATTTCGTGCACGATCTGTGGGGTATAACGCGTCAATCACAGCCAAAGTTTCAGGTGCAATATCAGCATCCACCTTGCCATGGCATTGCAAGCACAAAGGTTGCATCAAAATGGGCTCATAATAGTGGTAGGTGCCGTTGTGCTCAAAAAGCAACGGTTCAATCGCTTGTTTTGCCAGATGCAACTTCTGAAAACCCTCGAGAATAGCGAGCTCTGCGCTGTCGGGTGCGTTTTCAACATTTCGATAGCGGATGCTCGTCCGCTTAATCGAAAGTGGCCCTGGCGTTGGCGAATTCAACAGCGGCAACGCATGCACATTGCAAAATTCGATCGCTGACGCGGCTCCCCCTGATTGAATATTTCCAATCAAATGCTTCCGAAGCGAGTCTTGCGCAGTCGCCAAATAGGCATGTCCGCGAGCGAGCAAGGTGCTGTCAGTGATTTGCGCCTGATCGGCGGATGCATCCGGCCGTTCAGGCCGAAAACCACACGATGAAAATTGCATGAGGCCGCCAAAAAAGGCCGCCAAAAGGATGGCTGTGCGCATTGCTTTCATAAATACTTACTTAATGGCTGCAAGATGCAGTTATTGTGCGCGTTCTTCGGTGCGTTGAGTCACCTCAGCGCAAGACAACGATGCTACCTGTCAATTCAACAAGTTTTCCTTGGATGCTCTTGCCGACCCCGCGGTACGCATACACGCCATCGGTTACAAAATAACCGCCTTGCTGGTGGCTGCCGTTCCAATACTCGCCTTCGGTTTCGGTGCTCCACACTTCTTCGCCCCAACGGTTGTAAACCACAATGCGGAAACTTTCAAGGTTCAAGACCACAGGGAGCCACACTTCGTTCAATCCATCGCCATCGGGTGTGAAAGCGTTGGGCAGGTACATGCCGTAGTCGCAATCTTCAATGTTGATGATGATTTCATCTTCAGCAGTGTCGCACACATTGCTCACGACCACGCCATACACGCCTGTTTCAGTAATGGTGCGCTCAAATTCGAGGGTGCCATCAGACCACAATACCACATCGTTTCCAATACCGGCGACGTTAAGTCTAACCTGCGCTGGCATGCACAATTCACGATCAGGTCCCAAATCAACAAAGGGCAAGTCAAGTAAAACAACTTCGCCTTCGTCGGCCACGGCGCATTGTTGGTTGTTTAAAATCACGCTGTAAAAACCAGGTGCGCTCACCACCAAACTGTCAGCTTGAGCGCCTGTGCTCCAAAGGCCTTCTTGCTCAGTATAGAAAGTGTACGAGTCGCCCGGACATATCTCCACTAAGGGTTCGAGGTTGACCACAGGGTACTGAATCAGCGACAAAAACACCGAGTCACGGCGCGTGCATCCCATGTTTTCAACCTGAAACCAGTACCAGCCCGGCGTATTCACGGTAATGGATGTAGCGGTTGAACCGGTTGACCACAACCCAGCAGCACCACCCGAACCGAAGGTAAATTCTTGATCGGCACAAATGGAAGTATCGGGCCCCAGATTAATGTTGGGCAACGGCGGTGTGCTCACCAGCACTTGATCGCTGGCGTCGCAGTCGAGCAAGGTTACGGTCGCGGTATAGGTTCCGGGCGTGCTAACCATAATAGAGCTTGTGGTTTCGCCGGTACTCCACACCACTTGTTCCCAGCCATTGCCTGCATTAAGTTGTGTCGCTTCACCCACACAAATGATTTGTTCAGGCCCCAAATCAAGCGTCGGATTGGGATTAACAGTAATCGTGACCTGGTCGGTTTGAATGCAACCGGTATTGGCTGAATCGGTTGTGAGGGTGAATGTGAAATCAAGCGGGGTTGCCCCATTATTGGTTAAGGTAACACTCGGGGTGGCCGAACCGCTGCCGTTCACGCCGGTGCCACTCCAGCTGTAGTTGAAGTTGGTGTAAGCGGGCTCACCGAGCGTAATTTGTTCACCGCTGCAAACGGTGGCATCATTACCAGCCGATGGGTTCGTAACCACATTGTAAGGAATACAGGTCGTAAACGCAATGTCATCGATTCCGAAGTCATTGCCTCCCCCATTGGTTTGGTTGTTTACCAAACAGATCTCGATTGTAGTGTTCGCACCTGAGAACCACTCTTCTTCAAAGGGTTGCCAGCCACCACTGATAATGGTCGATGGTCCCAGAGGAACACCATTGATATTGAATTGGAGGTTCGCATAAACCGTATTGTTTGGATTGGTATCAACATTTCGTGCCCACGCTGAAAAACTGTACCAGGTGTTGGGTGTAACGGTTATGGTTTGGCACCAAACACTGGTGTTGGGTACGCTCGAACCGTTTACAATCATGTATTGACCGGTCGGCGGATTGGTGTGGTCAAATCCTTGAAAAAAAGTATGAAAACTATTGGCGTTACTACCTACCACATACAATCCTTCGAAACTCAGGAGTCCATAAGGGCCGTTTGTTGTGGCGTAGTTGTAATCGGATGAGAAACCTGTGTTGCCTTGCGTAAAGCTGCCATTGGCCACCAAATTAGGCGAAAGGTATGAGCACGGATCACATTGGGCGGTTGCCTTGGATGCAAACAAAACCGTGAACACCAAAAGTAAGCTCCCAATGCGTGGGAACAATGTCAGGGTATATAGGGTACGCTTGGTTTTCATGAAATAACCACGCATCAAAATGCTGGCCAAAGATACAGAAGACCAATGACATTGAAAGATTAGACTTTAGACGGGCGAAATTTAACGCACACCGAGTTTAAGCGCAGCGGTCTCACTTACCAATTGCCGGTGAACGATGCAAAACCCCAAACCGTTTGAAAATCTAGCTAAGACCTGCATTCCTTAAGAAATGTTAATGGTGTTCAGGGCTGTTGTAAGCCATTTCAAAAGTGTAGATTTGGCTTCATGAACCTTAAGCATTTGAAGCAGGACTTACCTGCTGCTCTCGTTGTATTTCTTGTGGCCTTGCCCTTGTGTTTGGGCATCGCTGGCGCATCTGAAGCACCGGCCTTTTCGGGTATCATTGCAGGTGTGATTGGCGGTATTGTGGTTGGTGCGCTTTCTGGGTCAAACTTATCAGTCAGTGGTCCGGCAGCCGGTTTAACTGTTATTGTGGCGTCCGCTATCAACGACTTAGAACACTTCAATGTTTTCTTGCTGGCCGTTGTATTAGCGGGCGCATTGCAAGTCATTTTGGGCTTTGTGCGTGCAGGCATCATCGGTTACTACTTTCCTAACGGGGTGATCAAAGGTATGTTGGCTGCCATCGGGTTGATTTTGATTCTGAAAGAAATTCCGCATGCTTTAGGTTGGGATAAAGACTTCGTAGGCGATTTGTCATTTTTTCAAAAAGACAGCGAGAATACGTTTTCAGAGATTTCTGAAGCCATTGCCCACATGGAGCCTGGTGCAGTTTTGATTTGTGCCTTTTCTTTGGCAATAATCCTGCTTTTCGATTCGAAAAAAGTAAAGTCTATTCCAGGCTTGCGATTCATTCCAGGGGCTTTGGTAGCAGTCATTGCAGGGGTGGCATTGAATCAACTCTTTCTTCAGGTTGCCCCTCAATTTTACATGCGTGGCGAACACCTCGTACAGCTCCCCGCTATTTCAGGTTTATCAGAGTTATCCGCTTTGCTCACTGCGCCCGACTGGCAATCCATTGGAAATCCCGCAGTATGGCGCGTAGCGGTTACGATTGCCTTAATTGCATCCATCGAATCGCTTTTAAGTACCGAGGCAGCCGACAAAATTGATCCACAGCGGCGCATCACGCCTGCGAACCGTGAATTGAAAGCTCAGGGCGTCGGCAATATGATTTCCGGATTGGTTGGCGGTTTGCCCGTTACTGCGGTGATCGTGCGCTCTTCAGCCAACATTATGGCGGGTGCGCAAACAAAATTTAGTGCGATTGTGCATGGTATATTATTGGCAGTTTTGGTGCTCACTTTGCCGGGCATTCTCAATTTAATACCCATGGCATCGTTGGCTGCGGTGCTCTTTGCTGTGGGTTATAAGCTCACAAAGCCCTCCTTGTACAAAACGAAGTATAAAAAAGGAAGTACCCGATTTGTTCCATTCATCGTGACCATAATTGCCATTCTGTTCACCGATTTATTGGTTGGAATAGGAATCGGCATGCTGGTCGGCATCTTTTACGTCATTAAATCAAACTTTACGCGCTCAACCTTTGTCAAGCACAAAGACAACGTGTACACCATTCATTGCGTTGAAAAGGTTACCTTTTTAAACAAAGCCACACTCACCAAGCAGTTGCTCGCGATTCCGGCTAACAGCGAGGTTGTGGTTGACCTATCGAAAGCTACATTCATCGACCTCGACATCCAAGATTCGCTTGACGACTTTCGAAGTACAGCAAAAGACCGCGGAATTCAAGTGCGATTCATTGGCGATGATCACTTCAACTTTACAAAAGCATGAGTACCTACAAGCAACTCCTAGAAAACAATAAGAATTGGTCAGAGCGCACCAAAGTTGAAGACCCTGAATTCTTCAGCACATTAGAGAAGCAACAATCGCCCAAATTCTTGTGGATTGGCTGCAGCGATAGCCGTGTGCCTGCGAACCAAATCACGGGCACCCTACCTGGCGAAATTTTCGTCCACCGAAACATCGCCAACATGGTCGTGCATACCGATCTCAACCTCATGAGTGTTTTGCAGTATGCTGTCGAAGTGCTCAAGGTTGAACACGTCATTGTCTGCGGGCATTACGGTTGCGGTGGCGTGAATGCCGCGATATCAAACCAAGACCTCGGCCTCATTAACAAGTGGCTACGCAACATCAAAGATGTGTATGCGAAGTACAGCGATGAACTCGACATACTTGTACCCGAAATGAAGTCAAGTCGACTTGTTGAGCTCAATGTCATTGAACAATGTTATGATTTGATGAAAACTTCAATCATTCAAAAAGCATGGCAAGACCATAACGGTCCGCAAATCCACGGCTGGGTTTACCGTTTGAGCGATGGAAAAATCAGAGAACTCTGCAACATCGAAGCCGATTCTACGGCAATTCATCCCGTGTACAAGTACAACCAGGTCAAATAAAGGTCAAATAATTCACTTTCAAGAATCCAAGCCAAACCGAGATTTACTTCGCGGTTTGGCTTTTTTTCTGCTCGATTTTGTAACTTGTTGGTCTGAAAAGTATCGCCATGTACACCGCTCTTACATCCGGAATACACGTTCAGGTTAGTACGCAGTACGAACCCGCTTTTTCACACCCCGAAGGCGCGTCGTTCTATTTTTCCTACTTCATACGCATTGAAAACCGCTCTGACCAACCCGTGCAACTCTTGCGAAGGCACTGGACAATCTTCGACAGCGTTGGTCTCGTTCGCGAAGTAGAAGGACCAGGTGTTGTTGGTGCCACACCGATCATTCAACCCAAACGTGCTTTCGAATACAACTCTGCGTGCGACCTTCAAACCACCGTTGGCTCAATGCGTGGCTATTACACCATGCAAAACATGGAAACCGGCCAGTTCTTCGATGTGCGTATTCCGGTTTTTAAGCTTGAAGCGCCCTGGATTTTGAACTGATCTTGGTTCCTGTACTGTTTTTTCTTCTACGAATACTTTAAGATCGCCTACACTTAATCGAATCATTTGTTGAGCGCTTGGCTTTGGTGTACTTTCACATCAAATAATCAACACCATGATGCGCTCGACCTCACTCCGTTCATCCCTTCATTTCGCGGCTCTCTTCTTGATCGTACTGCTGGTATTCGCTGGCTGCAAATCAAAAACACTCACGCCCTCTGATGACACCCTGTATGGCGAATTTATCAGCGCCTACACCGCCGGTCAATTCAGCCGCGGAGAAACCATTAAAATCGTGTTCCAAGAAGAAGCCCTGCGCGAAGGTGTCAACCAAAAAATTGATCCCAAGTGGTTGACCATTGAACCCGAAATTGATGGCGAACTGCGCTGGCTCAATGCGCAAACCCTCGAGTTCATTCCTTCAGCTTGGATGCCCTCTGGAACGGCATACATGGCACAACTCAATTTGGGTGAACTCACCCGTGCTGAAGGCGAGCTAAAAAACTTCATCTTCGGCTGGCGCACCCTCGATCAATTCATCCAAACTGAAGTCACCAGCATCGGTGCATACGATGATAATTACCCTGAACTTCAATTTGTAGCTGGCGTTTTACGAACCAACGACCTCGCCGATAATGAAGGCATTGAGGCGGTGCTCGAGGCCAAGCAAAACGGTAAAAAATTGGGCATATCGTGGCGGCACGAAGATCCTAAAACACACTTCTTCACCATCGATAGTGTCGCCAGAGGGGTTTCAGCCTATCGGCTGGATGTGATGTGGAACGGCCAACACATCGGGTGCGACCAAGAAGGTGCAATCGAGCAAAACATTCCCGGATTGGAAGATTTCGATGTGATGGGTGTACGCCTCGTGCAAGAACCCGATCAACACTTAGTCGTGCTGCTCAGCGATCCAGTCGATAGCAAGCAAGATTTGCGCGGACATTTCATCCTCGATGGAACCGATGATTTACGCATCGTGGCTGAACGGAATGAGGTGCACCTCTACCCCAACTCCCGCATTTCAGGCACTGCAATGCTTGAGATTCGAAGCACACTTAAAAACCGCTACGGTTACACTTTGCGCAATGATTACACCCAAGAGGTTGTATTTGAAAGCCTCAAACCCGCAGTGCGCATTCACGATGAAGGAAAATCAATCTTGCCCTCGGGCAACAAAAACACAATCGCGTTTGATGCCGTGAGCTTAAGTGCCGTTGACGTTCGGGTGATTCAGGTTTTTGGAAACAACATGAACCAGTTTCTTCAAACCAATGGCCTCGATGGAGAATATGAACTCAAGCGAGTTGGCCGCGTCATTAAACGCAAAACCATTCAACTTACAGCGACTGACAACAAAGACCTCGGCCAATGGAACCGATTCTATTTATCACTCGATGAACTCATTAAAGCCGACCCAGGCTCCCTGTACCGTGTAGAAATTGGGTTTAGAAAGCACCATTC
>CAMCHP010000085.1 GCA_945874695.1 Chryseobacterium gleum | reverse complement strand
GATTTAATGAGATCAAACAATTCATTTGATGGTTTCATAAGCTCATCTCAAGATGTTATTTGAAATCGTCTTGCGAGCGATCCGTCGAACTTGATGGTCGTCATCGCACAGGTAAGATTCCAAGACAAATACAATCATGTTTGCATCTTCCCTACCCCGTTCAAATAAAATGGTGCGGCTATTGTTTTCCACCTAACGGTGGGATGGGGATTTTCCCTATCGAAATGGCTGTATCCAAACGAAAAACAATCAATTTGCGACGAGTTTAAAGTAAAAGTCGACACCTATAGAATAAATGTTTGACCGTATTCATCTGCTTCTATCTTCGTGAGGCATTCTTCAACAACGGGTGTTCTTCTCGTTGAGATGATCAGGTTTATTTTCTCGTGACCGCGCTTGCCAACGGGCAAGTGCGGTTTTTTTGTGGAGTCGCTTAACAAAAAAATCCCTCGACACAAAGGGTGTCAAGGGATTCAAAATGTTCGTCGGTTAGGGGTGAATTAACCTCTAAAATTCTTACCTGGATAGTATGCCAATTTGCCCAATTGCTCTTCAATGCGGAGCAACTGATTATACTTAGCAACCCTGTCACTGCGTGATGCAGAGCCTGTTTTAATTTGACCGGTATTCAACGCTACGGCTAAATCAGCAATGAAGGTATCTTCAGTTTCTCCTGAGCGGTGACTCATGACAGATGAGAATCCGTTTCGCTTAGCAAGTTCAACTGCAGCAATCGTCTCCGTTAATGAGCCAATTTGATTCACTTTGATTAGAATCGAATTAGCCGCTTCGGTTTGAATGCCCTTGCTTAAACGTTCAGTATTGGTCACAAAAAGATCATCGCCCACAATTTGGATGTGATCACCCAAACGCTCTGTCATCAACTGCCAACCTGACCAGTCGTCTTCAGCGCATCCATCCTCAATACTGATGATGGGGTATTTTCTTGTCCATTCTTCCCACATACCCACGAGTTCTGCCGAGGTCATCTCCTCGCCTGTTGAAGCAAAGCGATAGCGATTTTTCTCTGCATCATAAAACTCAGATGATGCTGCATCAAGTGCGATAAGGATGTCATCGCCTGCGCGATATCCAGCCTTTTCAATGGCCTGCATCACAAACTGGAGCGCTTCCTCGTTCGAGCCCAAATTCGGAGCAAAGCCGCCTTCATCACCAACATTGGTTGCATGTCCTTTCGCCTTGAGAACCGATTTCAAACTATGGAACACCTCAACTCCCATGCGCAAGCCTTCAGAAAAAGTAGGTGCGCCAACCGGCATAATCATAAACTCTTGGACGTCAATCTTATTATCAGCGTGTGAACCTCCATTCAGGATATTCATCATTGGTACTGGCAAGGTATTTGCACTCACACCACCAATGTAACGGTATAGTGGCTGACCGATTGTTTCGGCTGCTGCACGCGCTACAGCGAGTGACACGCCCAAAATTGCATTGGCACCGAGTACCGCCTTATTCGGGGTGGCATCAATGCCTATCATCGCCCGATCAATCAGATTTTGATCGAATATGTAGGCGCCGTTGAGCTCGTCGTTGAGCGTGTTATTCACGTTCTCAACCGCCTTCAAGACACCTTTGCCGAGGTAAATTCCGGCATCGTGGTCTCTCAACTCAACCGCTTCATGAATTCCAGTTGAAGCACCTGACGGTACCGCAGCGCGGCCGACAACACCTTGATCGGTGTATACCTCAACTTCAATGGTAGGATTGCCGCGCGAGTCAAGAATTTGACGGGCATGTATTCGTGCGATGTAGCTCATGGTGAACTTAAATTTCTGCGTTAACTGTGGTTAATATTTCTGAAACGAAATCATCGAAAAGGTATCGACTGTCATGCGGTCCTGCTGAGGCCTCAGGATGATATTGCACCGAGAACACTGGACGATCTTTCAATCGAATACCTGCTATTGTATCATCGTTGAGATGAATGTGGGTTACTTCAATGTGGTTAGCGTGTTCAAGACTGTCTTTAGACACAACAAAGCCGTGGTTCTGCGAAGTGATCTCACATTTCCCGGTGGTCAAATTCTTAATAGGATGATTCACCCCGCGATGGCCATTGAACATTTTTTCCGTTCGCAACCCTTGGCTCAAGGCCAAAAGTTGATGACCCAAGCAAATACCAAACACTGGAATACCTGTGTTTACAAGTTGCTGAACTCGTGCAATGCTCTCGTGCATTGCAGAAGGATCACCTGGTCCGTTTGACAACATGATGCCTTGGGGTTCGATCGCCATTACCTGTTCCACTGGTGTATTGAGGGGAAATACATGCACACGACAACCCCGCTCAGTTAAACACCGAATGATGTTCTTTTTGACACCATAATCAATCAATGCAACGGTTGCAACGTGATTCAAAGCTTCAACCGTATAAGGTGCTTTGCAACTTACATGCGAAGAAAGCTCAAGACCTTCCATTGAAGGAACTAATTTCAGCATCTCCTTCAATTGTTCAATATCAAGAACTTCACTTGAGATAATAGCATTCATCGCGCCTTTCTCACGGATATGACGCACAAGCGAGCGGGTGTCGATGTCACAGATTCCCACGACTTGATCTCGTTTGAGATAATTGTCAAGGGAATCATTGGCAGCAGATCTGCTGTAAGTTTCAGAGAACCTCTTAGTTACGAGTCCTGCAATCTTCAGACCATCAGACTCCACTTCTTCTGGGTGTACACCATAATTACCGATGTGCGCAGTGGCCATTACGAGAATTTGCCCGAAATAACTGGGGTCAGTAAAGATCTCTTGATACCCGTACATTCCTGTGTTGAAGGCAATTTCACCGGTCGTTGTACCGATTGCTCCTGCAGGTTTACCTTGGTAAACAGTCCCATCCTGAAGAACGAGGTAGGCGATTTGATCTGGCATAATTTAGAATTCTTGGCAAAGATAAGTTGAATCTTGAGCCTACACGATTGCTACTACTCCTAGATATTCACATAAGACTCACGAAACGGATATGCAAAAAAAAGGAGGGCTCAACCCTCCTTTTCTTGTGAAACCAAGCTTACGCCTTAGGTTCATCATCATTTCCTGTGCTTTCCTCAGCAGCAGCTTCGGGAGCTTCTGCTTTTGGCTCTTCAGCGGCCAGAGCAGCTTCAGCAACTGGTGCTGCAGCTTCGATCGCAGGAGCTGCGTCAGTCTTCTTCTTGGCACCACCACGACGCGCGCGACGTGTTTTTGCCTTCTTCTCATCACGGCCGTAGATATCGTTGAAGTCAACCAACTCAATCAGACACATTTCAGCACTGTCACCCAAACGGAAACCTGTGCGAATGATGCGTGTGTATCCTCCTTCACGCTCGCTCACTTTCGGAGCTACATCGCGGAAGAGTTCACTCACTGCATGCTTGTTCTTCAGATAGCTGAAGCACACACGGCGTGAATGCGTTGAATCTTCTTTTGAGCGATTGATCAAAGGCTCTACAAACTTGCGTAGTTCTTTTGCCTTGGCAACCGTGGTCGTGATGCGCTTGTGCTCAATCAATGAACAAGCCATGTTAGAAAGCATCGCCTTGCGGTGAGCTGTTTTACGACCAAGGTGGTTAAATTTCTTACCGTGCCTCATTGTATTAGGTGTTCAACAGATAAATCTGTTCGATTATTCTTTATCCAATTTATACTTTGCCACATTCATTCCGAATGTCAAGCCCTTATTATCGACCAAATCTTCCAATTCAGTAAGTGACTTCTTGCCGAAGTTACGGAACTTTAACAAGTCGTTTTTGTTGTAAGAAACAAGGTCGCCGAGTGTTTCAATGTCTGCTGCCTTCAAGCAATTGAGGGCGCGTACAGACAGATCCATGTCAACCAATTTCGTTTTCAACAACTGGCGCATGTGCAACGAAGTTTCGTCGAACTCTTCTGTTTCAGCTTTCTCCTCGTTCTCCAAAGTGATGCGTTCATCACTGAAAAGCATGAAATGGTGAATGAGAATTTTTGCTGCTTCTTGAAGCGCTTCTTTCGGGGTCAATGACCCATCGCATTCAACTTCAATGATCAACTTCTCGTAATCTGTTTTTTGTTCAACGCGGTAGTTTTCCACGTTAAAACGAACATTACGAATTGGTGTGTAGATCGAGTCAATTGCAATAGTACCCACAGGAGCACCTTCAACCTTGTTCTCTTCAGCAGGAACGTATCCACGTCCTTTACCAACGTTGATCTCAAGATTAACTTTAACCTTCTTATCGAGGTTGCAGATAACCAAATCCGGATTCAACACTTGAAAAGCCGATGTGAATTTACCGATATCCCCAGCGGTAAATTGATCTTGCCCTGAAAGGCTGATCATTACACGCTCCTCGTTGGTGCCGTCAATTTGTTGCTTGAAGCGCACTTGCTTCAAATTCAAAATAATCTCAGTAACGTCTTCAACGATACCCTTAACGGTAGAAAATTCGTGATCTACGCCTTCCATTTTAAAGGAAGTGATCGCGTACCCCTCTAATGAAGAAAGGAGGATTCTCCGAAGCGCGTTTCCGATGGTGATACCGAATCCAGGCTCTAGCGGACGGAATTCGAACGAACCTTTGAAATCATCTGCCTCGAGGAGGACAACCTTATCTGGTTTTTGAAATTCGAGAATGGCCATTTGAAGGGTGTTAATGATTATTTCGAGTACAATTCCACGATGAGCTGTTCCTTGATGTTTTCAGGAATCTGATCGCGACTTGGTACACTGATGAATGCACCACGCATCTCGCCATTATTCCAATCAAGCCAGTCGTAACGCTTGGTATTTGCAGCGAGCGAGCTGGTAATCGATTGAAGCGACTTTGACTTCTCACGAACGCCGACCACGTCACCTGGACGAAGTGTATAGCTAGGAATATTCACAACCTTACCATTTACGGTGATGTGGCGGTGACCAACCAACTGACGTGCACCGGCGCGTGACGGAGCGATACCTAAACGGAAGACCGTGTTATCGAGGCGTGCCTCACAAAGCTGCAACAATACTTCACCAGTAATGCCTGACTTTGAAGATGCCTTCTTAAACAAATTAGAGAATTGACGCTCCAAAATGCCGTACGTATGTTTAGCTTTTTGCTTTTCAATCAACTGAACTGAATATTCAGATTGCTTCGAACGGCGCTTGTTTGGTCCGTGCTGCCCAGGAGGGTAGTTACGACGCTCGAGCGCTTTGTCTGGTCCGAAAATTGCTTCATTAAATCGACGAGCGATTTTGGTTTTTGGTCCTATATAACGTGCCATTTCCCTTTCTGATTAACTGTTAGACGCGACGACGTTTCGGTGGGCGACACCCGTTGTGGGGTAGCGGCGTTACGTCAATGATTTCTGTTACTTCAATACCCATGTTGTGGAGGGTACGGATCGCTGATTCACGACCAGCTCCAGGACCTTTCACGAGAACACGTACTTTTCTCAAGCCGTATTCGAAAGCTTCCTTTCCACAATCTTCTGCTGCCACTTGCGCAGCGTATGGGGTATTCTTCTTAGAGCCGCGGAAACCCATTTTCCCGGCAGAAGACCATGAAATCACCTGTCCCTGATTATTCGTCAGAGAAATGATGATGTTGTTGAAGGTAGATTGCACGTGCGCCTCTCCTGACGCTTCTACATGAACCTTCTTTCTTTTTTTGACATTCTTTGCCATGATGATTGATATTCAGGTAATCAGTCCAACGAAGGACCCAATTGTCACCCCTTAGGGATCGTTATTACTTGGTAACTTTCTTCTTGTTCGCAACAGTCTTACGCTTACCTTTCCGGGTGCGTGAGTTGTTTTTTGTGCGCTGACCACGAAGCGGCAAACCAACACGGTGGCGAACACCACGGTAGCAGCCAATGTCCATCAATCGCTTGATGTTCATTTGAATTTCAGAGCGAAGTTCACCCTCAACTTTGAAGTTTGAACTAATTGCTCCACGGATACCTGCTAAATCAGAGTCACCCCAGTCATTAACACGCTTATCCCAGCTCACACCAGCTTCGTCCAAAATTTGACGAGCACGACTGCGTCCGATACCATAAATGTAGGTCAACGCAATTTCTCCGCGCTTGTTTTTCGGAAGGTCGACACCAGAAATCCTTGCCATATCTCTTTACTTTAAAATTGCACTCAAGGATTATCCTTGGCGTTGCTTGTATTTAGGATTCTTCTTGTTAATTACGTAGAGGCGTCCCTTTCTGCGAACGATCTTACACTCTGCAGATCGCTTCTTTAATGATGCACGTACCTTCATGGCTACTTCTTGTATCTAAAAGTTATTCGTCCTTTTGTTAGGTCATACGGCGACATTTCGATTTTCACACGGTCACCCGGCAATATCCGAATGTAGTGCATCCGCATCTTTCCTGAGATGTGAGCTGTAATCACGTGTCCGTTCTCCAGCTCCACTCTGAACATTGCGTTCGAAAGTGCTTCAATGATGACCCCGTCTTGTTCAATCGATGACTGTTTAGCCATATAACTATACTCGTATTTTCTTAATTCCTAATGCCTCTTCAATCCATTCGAATGTAGATAAAACCTCTGCTTTGCCTTCTCTTATGACGACATCGTGCTCAAAGTGAGCGCTGGGCAATCCGTCTGACGTAACGATGGTCCAACCATCGTTCTTTTGTCTTACGCCTTTCCCACCAAGATTGATCATCGGCTCAATTGCCAAGACCAAACCTTCACGCAACTTCAATCCGTTGCCTCTGCGACCATAGTTAGGAACTTCAGGTGCTTCATGGAGCTCCCGCCCCAATCCGTGACCTACTAGTTCTCGTACCACACCGTAACCATTTGCTTCAGCATGTTCTTGAACAGCTGCACCAATGTCACCAATACGCTTTCCTACAACTGCGTTCTCGATTGCTTTATCGAGGCACTCTTGTGTAACCCTAAGCAGATTCTTGATTTCTTCGCTTACTTCACCAACAGGAAAAGTGTATGCCGAATCACCATAGAAACCATTCATTACTACACCACAATCAACAGACACGATGTCACCTTCTTCGAGTGGCACAGCGTTTGGAATTCCATGAACAACTTGTGCATTCACTGAAGTACACAAACTATTCGGAAATCCGCCGTACCCTAAAAATCCGGGAACACCTCCGTGATCACGAATGACCGTTTCAGCAACCTTATCAAGGTCTAGTGTTGTAACACCAGGCTTGATCACGCGAGCCACTTCGGCTAAGGTTTTACCAACAAGCAATGAACTTTTTCGAATGAGGTCGATTTCCTCTTCCGTTTTATAATAAACAACGCGTCCGCCCATCGTTAACCAGCAATTCCGCTTACTGGTGAATTCTGGCGACCACGCATTTTTCCTGATTTCATCAAGCCATCGTAATGGCGACTCAATAAGTAGCTATCAATTTGTTGAAGCGTATCAAGGACAACACCAACCATGATGAGCAAAGAAGTTCCCCCAAAGAAAATCGCAAAAGATTGCGCATTTGTTAACCCGAGTTGGAAAACGATTGCTGGCAAGATCGCGATCAACCCCAAGAAAATTGAACCTGGTAATGTAATGCGCGACAAAACGCCATCAAGAAACTCTGCAGTCGCACGACCTGGTTTAACACCTGGTACAAAACTTCCTTGACGTTTTAAGTCATCCGCCATTTGATTTGGATTCACTGTAATCGCTGTGTAGAAGTAAGTGAATACAACGATCATCAAGAAGAAAATCAAATTGTACCAGAAACCATTAAAATCTCCCAAGCTGTTCAAAACTGCACTACCTTGAAAGGTTTCGGTTTGAGTAAGATACAAAGGTACGAACATAATCGCTTGTGCGAAAATGATAGGCATAACACCCGCCGAGTTCAATTTCAGCGGAATGTAAGACCGTTGTCCTTCGCCCATTGGCAAATGGGTTCCACCTTGCATGGTTTTCGCCATTTGAACTGGAACTCGACGCACTGCCTGAACAAGGGCCACTGAAGCACCAATAACCACAAGCAGAATAGCAATCTCAACCAAGAAGAAGAAAATCTTTGTTTCCGGAAGAGAAAACTCTTGGATGATGGCTTGCGGGAAAGTTGCAATGATACCAATCATGATCAGCAACGAAATTCCATTACCGATACCCTTGTCTGTGATGCGCTCGCCAATCCACATGATCAGCAACGTACAGCAAGTTATGATTGCCACAGAAGAGAACCACCAAAAACCATCGGGATTAGGAACGGCACCTTGGACACCAACTACGGTTGAGGCCAAGTATCCTGGAGCTTGAACCAAGGTGATCGCGATCGTTAGGAAGCGTGTCCATTGGTTAATTTTCTTTCTACCGCTTTCACCTTCCTTCTGAAGCTTCTGAACCGAAGGAACAGCGATCGAAAGTAGTTGAATGATGATCGATGCTGAAATATACGGCATGATACCTAGAGCAAAAATCGAAGCTCTCGTGAAAGCACCTCCTGTGAACAATGCTAAAAGACCGCCAACACCGCTCTCACCGAAATCCCCACCTTCGGCTTGCAAAGCCTCGGAGTTTACTCCTGGAAGGACAATGAATGATCCGATTCGATAAACCAGAATGAACCCCAAGGTGATCAAGATCTTCTTGCGGAGTTCTTCGTGCTGGTAAATATCTTTAAGCTTCTTGAAAAAGTTCTTCATCGCTTACAGCTTATAGGGTTGTAGCAGTTCCGCCTTTCGCTTCGATGGCTTCACGCGCAGTCGAAGAGAACTTGTGTGCGGTAATTTCGATTTTGCTCGAAATTTCGCCACGGCCTAAGATTTTAATCAAATCGCGCTTTGAAGCAAGACCATTTTCGACAAGTAATTGCGGAGTTATTACCGTCAACGACTTGCGCTCAACAAGTTCTTGAATCGTGTCGATGTTGATTCCTTTGTATTCTACCCGGTTTCGGTTTTTGAAACCGAATTTAGGCACACGGCGCTGCAAAGGCATTTGACCACCTTCGAAACCGATTTTTGATTTGTAACCAGAGCGCGATTTCGCTCCTTTGTGACCGCGGGTAGAAGTACCTCCGTGACCGGAGCCTTCGCCTCGACCAACTCGCTTTCGCTGCTTAACGGATCCTTCCGCTGGCTTAAGGCTGCTTAGATTCATGATGTATGAATTACTTTGTTTCAACTTTCACAAGGTGATTCACCTTGTTGATCATTCCTAAAATTTGTGGAGTAGCTTCTTGCTCAACTGGCACATTCAATTTCTTGATGCCCAATGCCTTGATCGTCTCTTTCTGACGTTTCGGGCGGTTGATTGCGCTACGCACTTGGGTAATAATAACTTTTGCCATGACGCAATGATTAACCTTTGAATACTTGGTTTACAGAAATACCGCGAGCTTCAGCGATTTCACGTGCATCACGCAACATGCTCAAAGCAGTGAAAGTCGCCTTTACCACGTTGTGTGGGTTTGAAGACCCGAGTGACTTTGCGAGTACGTCAGTGATACCAACGCTTTCCAAAACAGCGCGCATTGCGCCACCCGCGATAACACCGGTACCTGAAGCAGCTGGCTTAATGAGCACTTTCGCGCCACCAAAGCGAGCCAATTGAGGATGCGGAATGGTTCCATTCAACACCGGCACACGGATCAAATTCTTCTTGGCGTCGTCAATGGCTTTTTGAATTGCCGTTGTAACTTCCTTCGCTTTACCGAGGCCGTGTCCAACTACACCTTTTTCATCACCCACCACTACGATGGCACTGAAGCTGAATGTACGTCCACCTTTTGTTACTTTCGTAACCCGGTTCACCGCCACAAGGCGATCTTTAAGTTCAATGTCTGTAGATCGTACAGAACGGAGTTGTGTTGCCATATCTTTAGAATTTCAGACCGCCCTCGCGAGCTGCTTCTGCCAATTGCTTAATTCTTCCGTGGTAGATGTAACCATTCCGATCGAACACCACTGATTCGATACCGGCTGCTTTCGCGCTTTCTGCGATCGCCTTTCCAACAAGCGCCGCTTGTTCTACTTTAGCAACGCTATCGGCTCCAGCCAACTTAACTGAAGACGCGGAAGCCAATGTGCGGCCTGTGGTGTCGTCAATAACTTGGGCATAAATTTGCTTATTGCTTCGGTAAACCGAAAGGCGTGGACGTTCTGTCGTTCCAGCCACTTTACCGCGCACGCGTCGCTTAATTCGAACGCGTTTTTCAACTTTAGTGAATGCCATAACCTTTTACTTTTTAGCCGACGACTTACCAGCCTTACGACGAATAACTTCTCCTTTGAAACGCACACCTTTACCTTTATATGGCTCAGGCTTCCGCATTGAACGGATTTTAGCAGCTACGTGCCCGATGAGTTGCTTGTCATAGCTCTCGAGGGTAATTAGCGGCGCTTCACCTTTCTTTGTTTCAGCGTTTATTTTAATCTCTTCAGGCAGCTCGATAACAATCGGATGGCTATAGCCCAGCGCCAGCGTTAAACGCTGGCCAGCTGTAGTAGCACGGTAACCTACACCGATCAATTCGAGTTGCAAAGTGTAGCCTTCAACGACGCCATGTACCATGTTGTTGATCAACGAACGGTACAAGCCATGCTTCGCTCGCACATCTTTTTCCTCTGAGGAGCGCGAAATTACGATTTCTCCGTCTTCTACGGAAACTTTTAATGCAGGATCTACAGTTTGTTTCAAAGTTCCTTTCGGACCTTTAACTGTAACTACGTTCTCTGCGTCGATGCTTACCTCGACACCGCTCTTGAGCGACACTGGTGATTTACCTATGCGTGACATTTCGATTGAGTATTGTCAGATTAATAAACGTAGCAGAGAATCTCTCCACCTACATTAAGCTTACGGGCCTCTTTATCGGTCATCAAACCACGCGAAGTGGAAACGATCGAGATCCCCAGTCCGTTCATCACACGTGGAAGATCTTCAGAGCCTGCGTATTTACGCAAACCAGGAGTACTAACCCGCTGAATCTCGGTGATTGCTGGACGCTTTGTTTTAGGATGATACTTCAAAGCAACTTTGATGCTTCCTTGTACCTCGTCATCTACGAACTTATAGTTCAAGATATATCCCTTCTCAAAAAGTATCTTCGTGATTTCCTTCTTCAAATTCGAAGCAGGAATCTCTACTACTTTATGTTGTGCCATTTGCGCATTTCGGATGCGCGTCAGGTAATCGGCTATTGGATCGGTATACATAGTTCCCTTTATTACTTACCAGCTTGCTTTCTTAACTCCCGGAATTTGACCCGAAAGAGCCATTTTTC
>CAMCHP010000084.1 GCA_945874695.1 Chryseobacterium gleum | reverse complement strand
ATCCAGATACGCACGTTGATTCAACCTTGCACTCATTTACGAAATGGACTTTTTTCACTGCGTTTTCAAGCGGATTGCGCGAGAATTTACCGCCGGGTGGTCCTTCTCATTTCGTGCACAACCTTGTTTTGGGCGCAGAATACCGTTGGCGTTTCAAAACCGCGCTCGTAGTTCGCCACGATGCGAGCTATAACTTATCGCTTGATCCCTTGTTACGGCGCAATGGAACTACCGAAGTACAATCGACCGATCGGCTTCAAGGCGGTTTTGCTTTTGGAATTGTACGCCACTTCGGTCGGGCATCTTTTGAAGCGAGCATGGGCGCTTACTACCGCAATCGCAATGCCGGAGATGGCACCTTTTATAACAGATTTGCCCTGCGCTATCAGGTGACGCAGGGCATATCAGTAAGTTTAGGACTTAAAACCCACTGGGCCAAGGCCGACTACCCCGAGGTAGGCGTCATGTACCGGTGGTAATGTTTAGCTTGATCAGTGATCGTCGCCCGAAGTGAGTTCTTGCTCCAATTCATCAGCCATGCGCGCTGCGAGGCGAATCAATTCGTCAAATACCGATTGTGACGAGTTAGCGCTCATTCGGATTCCGAATTCGAGGATAAACGGTGCGGTGCCTCCATTGATTTGCCACGCTCCAATCTTGTACGTTTGGTTGCGCTCAAGCAGATCGAACAAGGTCGGTTGGGTAAAACCTCTTTTGTCGTCGGTGCTCATCGCTGTTGAAGTGATTTCGCGCACTTCCATCCCGTTGTAGTTGTACGTCTCTGAGTAAATAACGACCAACTGGGTACGTCCTTCACCCATATCGAAAACCACCTTGTAGTTTCCGTTATCGGTCATGGAGTATTTGAGCCCGAGTGATTCAAGTTGATTTCTAACTCGGCTATCTGATTCTGGTTCACCAATTTGAGCGTGTGCAGAAGAGAGGAGCATGCTGAAGAAAACCACTGCAGCAGAAAAGAGGATTTTGCCTTTCATAACAAAGATAATTTATTGAATAATTCACGGTTCAAGGTCGATGTAGCAAGAGCTCTCGTACTACACAGTAGCGAAATAACGAGAATTATTTCGAATAGTTACTCCGGGAAGTTAAAAAAGTGGGCGTTGTGGATTTATTTGTTCTCTGCAGCTGATTAAAAAACGGTGGTAAACATTGTAAAAAATAAAATTAAATGTTTACCACTTGATCAAGAGTCCGCAACGCCGCGCGGAATGTTTCTTTTCGATCGACCTAAATGAATAAGATGCGGTGTCCCGCATTCGATGGCTGGCGTGAAGTAGCGCCCATCCGCCCGTTAGGGCGAAAACAAATTAACCGACTACGGTATCGCGTTGACACTGCTCTTGGGGACGTGCTCCACAAACGCCGCAGCTGCCTCCTTCTTCTTGCAACATGGGGTTGTTGCTGGCACAAGTGCCCGAGAATTTACCGTCTTTTTTCACGAGAATCTTGATCGCGATGCCCGCAAATGCAAGGGCCAACATACCAATGGCTAATAAGATCAATTTCATACTGCAAAGGTAAACGATGTGAAACGATGTTGCATCACGATTGCGCGACTTCTTCAATTAGGCCCTTCATGCCTTCCGTCATCCACGTTTTGAAAGTGCCTGCCTCGTCGTAAATGAGATACACTTCCAAGTTAAGCTCGGGATGGGTGCGCAAAAATTCAATCGTGGCCTCCAAACCCATGACCATGCACGCCGTAGCATAAGCGTCAGCAGCCGCAGCCGAAGTAGCCATCACAGTGGCGGAAAGCAAAGTGTGGCTCACCGGATAGCCCGTTCGGGGATCAATAAAATGGGCGTAACGCTGACCGTTCTCCTCGTAAAACTTACGGTAATTGCCACTGGTGCAAATGGCGCGGTTGGTAACCGATGCAACGGCCTGAAACTGGCGCTCACCTTCGCTTATCGGTTGGTCAATGGCGATGCGCCACGGTTCTCCTTTGCTATTAACGCCGTGGCAGTACACCTCGCCTCCGAGCTCGACCATGAAGTTGTCGATGTTTTTAGATTTGAGGAGATCAGCCATCAAATCAACGGTGAAACCTTGCGCAATGGCATTGAAATCGAGCTTCACATTGGCGTTGCCTTTTCGGATTTGCGTTTGTTCATAAATGTAGCTGTCACGCATAACCTCAATGAGGTCGATGTTCGCAGGTTGCATGCCAACCCAGGCGAGACGTCGCTCAACTTCGGCTGAGTCAACAGCAGCGCGATTCGTTAATCCGAAGCCCCACAATTCAACGAGCGGATAAACGGTTGGATCAAACGCGTGCTCGGTAGTTTCCCAAATCAAACGTGAATGTTCAAACATCACTGAAAAGTACTGGGTCGAGTCATGGAATGCAAAAACGGTATCGGTGCGGTTGTGCGCATTGACTTGGTTAATCAATGAACCTGGTAAATAGGTCGATAGATCGCGATCGATGGCCTTCAACAGGGCGGTAAACTCAGCGGAATAATCGGTAGTGTCGTTCAAATAGCGCACTGTCCATGTGGTGCCCTGGGCCTCACCCTGTAATACTTTCTCTGTAAAGCGCGAACTGCTGTCAACTTGAGACTGATCAGACGAAGTGCAGGCCGCTGCTAATAAACTGAGGCCGATGTACAATCCGAAATGAAGCGACTTTTTCATGCGATGTGTTCAGTATGTGCGATGCGGTTTTGGATGTCTTCCCAAAGCTCGCGACGGAGACGCAATGCTTCGAGGGCCGCGCGCTGGGCTTCTTCCCAGCGTTCCTGTGAATCTCCGATGGTTTCTGCAACCAGTTGCAAGGCAATCGGACCGTGTTCGCCACCATCTACTTCAATGTGCCGCTCCAGGTAGTAACGCAAATCTTCGGTACTTGCTTGCCCGTCGAATACTAAATCGTCAATCATTTGCAAAAACATGTCGGGAATAAGGTCTTCCCGTCCGAAAGTAAACACCGAAGCTACAAGATGCGTTTTGCGTTGGTTGATGATGTCGAAGGTAAACGCAACGAACTTAAAGACAGCTTCAGAGGGTGCGTAGGCGCGCAACGCTTCGTACAAGGACTCGCCTACAGTAATTGCAGCAATAAAACGTTCGATGGGCTGTGTATCAGCACCAATGCCTTTCATGGCGCTCAAGTACATTTCGAAGTGACTGTTGGGCTGTCCATGGCGATCTACATCGCTTTCTTCTCCCCAAACGATCTCGTTGATGAACCGGCGCACTTTAGGATCACCTTTGGGTACCCAGGGAACATCAACCACGGTCAAATCGCGTTGGAGTGATTTTACCAACGACATAAAATCCCACACTGCCCACACGTGGCTTTCCATGAAGGTGCGAAGACCTTCAACGCCCCACTCGGGCGTGATGCTCAAACTTGCCAATAAACGCTCCCGCTCTTGCGAGAGTGCACTTTTTATTTCTTGTGTTCCCATGAAAAAAGAGCTGATATGAAAAGCGACCCATTTGGGGTCGCTTCTTGAATGTTATCCTCCAAAGTCGTCGAATGCGACATTTTCTGGTGGGATCCCCCAATCGTCACACATTTTGATGACCGCTTGGTTCATCAAAGGTGGACCACAGAAGTAGAATTCGATATCCTCTGGCGAGTCATGGCTCTTCAAGTGGTGTTCAATAACCACGTTGTGCACAAAGCCTGTAAAGCCATCTCCGTCGTCGTTCACACTGGTCTTCGCTTTCCAGTTGTCTTCAGGAAGCGGTTCGCTGAGTGCAACATGGAATTTGAAGTTTGGAAATTCACGTTCAATTCTGCGGAAGTCTTCTACATAAAACAGCTCGCGTTTTGAGCGACCGCCATAGAAGAAAGTCACTTTTCGACCGGTCTTCAAGGTGTGGAAGAGGTGGAACAAATGCGAACGCATCGGTGCCATCCCTGCTCCACCACCGATATAAACCATTTCGGCTTCGGTTTCTTTGATGAAGAACTCGCCATACGGACCAGAGATCATCACTTTATCGCCTGGCTTGCAACCAAACACGTACGAAGAACATACGCCTGGGTTTACTTGCATCCAGCTGTTGCGCGCGCGATCCCATGGTGGGGTGGCGATACGAATGTTGAGCATCACGATGTTTCCTTCAGCCGGGTGATTGGCCATGGAATACGCGCGCACCACCTCTTCGTTGTTCACCATTTGTAGATCCCACAAACCGAATTTGTCCCACTCCGCTTTGAACTCATCTGGACGACCATGCTGTTCAGGGTGCGCCGTAATGTCGATGTCTTTGTAGTTCACGGTAATTGAAGGCACATCGATCTGGATGTATCCACCGGCTTCAAATTCGAGGTGCTCACCTTCAGGCAAACGCACTACGAATTCTTTGATGAATGATGCCACGTTGTAGTTTGAAACCACTTCGCATTCCCACTTCTTGATTCCAAACACCTCTTCAGGAATTTGGATTTTCATGTCTTCTTTAACCTTCACCTGACAACCTAAGCGCCAGTTTGCAGCAATTTGCTTGCGTGAGAAGTGTGGTTCTTCAGTGGGGAGGATGGCACCACCACCTTCCATAACCTGGCATGTGCATTGCACACAGGTTCCACCACCACCACATGCTGAAGGCAAGAAGATGCCTGCATTACCAAGGGTTGACAAGAGTGAACTTCCTCCATCGACTTCGATGGTTTTTTCACCGTTAATTTCGATTTTGATTTTTCCACTTGGAGACAACTTCGCCTTAGCAAAGAGCAACAGCGCCACGAGCAAAAGCATCACAGCGAGGAAAAAAACGATCGTTAAAATGACAGTACTGGTCATAGCTTGCTTTTCTGTCGGTTAAATTTCAATTCCCATGAAGCTCATAAACGCGATTCCCATCAAACCTGTGATGATGAAGGTGATGCCCAATCCGCGGAGTGGCGCTGGGACATGCGAATAGCGAATCTTCTCGCGGATGGCAGCGATGGCCACAATGGCCAACCACCAACCTACACCCGAACCTAATCCGAATACTGTGGCCTCTCCGATTGAAGGGTACTGGCGTTCTTGCATAAAGAGCGCCCCTCCAAGAATAGAGCAGTTCACTGCAATCAGAGGCAGGAAGATTCCAAGCGCCCCATACAACGCCGGAGCGAACTTCTCAACGATCATCTCAACGAGTTGAACGATCGATGCAATCACAGCAATGAACATGATGAAACTCAAGAAGCTCAAGTCAATGGTCGCATACGATGGATCGAGCCAAGCGAGTGCGCCTTCGGCTAACACGTAGTTCTCGAGCAAATAATTGAGCGGAACTGTGATTCCGAGTACGAAGATGACCGCGAGGCCTAGGCCTACGGCTGTCTTAACGGTTTTTGATACTGCGAGGTATGAACACATACCGAGGAAGTACGCGAAGATCATGTTCTCAACGAAGACCCCTTTAACGAATATGCTAAAGTATTCCATGGTGCTCTTTGTTTAAATATTAGTTCTCTTCAATGAGTTTGGCGTTGCGTGAACGCTGAATCCAAATAATTACGCCAACAATAACCAAAGCCATAGGAGGCAAAATCATAAAGTTATTGTTTTCGTAGAATCCACCTTCAGCGATGAACCAAGACTCAGGAAGAAATTTCACTTGCCCCATACCTGGGAAGCTGATTGCACCTGAACCAAAAATTTCGCGCACAATAGAAACTACAAGAAGAATCCAGGCATATCCTAGGCCATTGCCGATACCATCGAGAAAAGAAGGCCCCACCTTGTTACCAAGCGCGAAAGCCTCTAGACGCCCCATGATGATACAGTTTGTAATAATCAAACCCACGAAGACCGATAGCTTTTCAGAAATATCTGGTAAAAAAGCTTTCAATACCTCATTGACGAGGATCACCAATGCGGCAACAATCACGAGCTGAACGATGATTCGAATTCGATCAGGAATCGCATTTCGCATCATCGAAATGATGACATTTCCTCCTACGACTACGAAAAGTACAGAAAGCGACATAATCACTGCCTGCTGCACCTGAACGGTGATCGCAAGTGCTGAGCAAATACCCAAAACCTGCACGGTGATGGGATTCGAATCGTTGAGCGGATCATAAATTAACTTGCGGTTCTTTTTCGAGAAAAGTGGCTCTGACTTTTTCTCGATCACCATATCTTTCGTTTCAGTACTCATCGTGCAGCGCTTTGTTGATTGCTTGATTGCAAATATTTCACATATACAGGCATAGTTCGATTGATCATTTCTCCTACACCTTTTGAAGTAATTGTACCGCCTGTGATTCCGTCAACACTATATTCATCGGTTGGCGCTCCTCCTTTCAGTACGTCGAAAACCTTTTGACCGTCAATGTTCAGCTTCTGACCTTTAAACTTGTCTTGGAAAAAAGACGTGTTGATTTCAGCTCCAAGACCTGGTGTTTCAGATTTGTGGTCGAATTTCGCACCGAAAATGGTCACAAAGTCTTCTTCCAAGGCAACATAGCCCCAAATAGGTCCCCATAGACCTGTGCCTACCATTGGGCATACGAAGAGTTTCTTGCCGTCTTTTACACATTCGAAAACGGGGTAGTTTACAGGGGCATCGTTGAGTGCCTTGGTCAAAGCCTCTGGATTCTTACCGAACTCTTTGACAATGCCCTTCACATAGGTTCGGTAATCCTTTTGAACGTCAATGTTGAAAGGGTCTGTTTTGTCAAGCGGGTCAATTTCACCATTGAGAGAAGTCACTTCAGAACCCGAGAAGTTAACCGCAACGCGGCGCGTAACGTACTCTTTGAACAATTGCGGCGCATTGTCCCGGGTTGCGTCTACCTTGATGGCCCCTAGAATGTCCATCATCTTTTTGGTAGCTAAATTCTCTTGTTGCGCTGGTTTTAGTGCGAGTGAGGTCACCGCCAAAGCTGTTCCTACAAGAACAACCATGGTAATGGCGAAGAAGAAAGTATACCCGTTGCTATTTTTGTTGATTGCCATGGTTGCTCGATTTAGGCATTAGCCGTAGCAAGCGTAACACGCTTCATACGACGTTTGATGTTTGACTGAATCACGTAGTGGTCGATCATTGGGGCCATAATGTTCATGAATAAAATCGCCATCATCACCCCTTCTGGATAAGCCGGGTTGAATACGCGAATCATGATTGAGAAGAACCCTCCGAAGAATCCATAGATCCATTTACCCATGTTCGTTTGTGCTGCGGTCACTGGATCGGTTGCCATGAACACCATACCGAACATGAAACCACCGAGGAACACTTGGTGCAGCGGATTCACACCCATAAAAGCATTAGCGCCCGCGAGGTTGAAGATCCACCCCATGACCAAACCACCTACAAGGAAGCTCGACATGATTCTCCAGCTGCCAATGCCCGTCCAAATCAAAAGCACTGCTCCTAAGAGGATTGCCAGCGCGCTGGTTTCACCAATTGACCCCGGAACCAATCCGAGGAAAGCGTTTTGAATGCTGTACATGCCATCGCCTGCAAACTGCGCCATGATGCCCGTAACTTCAGCATCTTGTAAGGGCTTCCCTACAGTGTTTGCAAGGTTACCCAGTGCAGTTGCGCCGGTGTACCCGTCGGCAAGTATGCCGGCCGATTTGCTTTGCGCCACTTCGTGAATCCAGATCTCGCCCGACATTTGCTTCGGATAAGCGAAGAACAAAAAGGCACGTGCCGTCAAAGCGATGTTGATGATGTTCATCCCAGTTCCACCAAACACTTCTTTACCGATGATCACGGCAAAGGCGGTTGCTACACCGACCATCCACAAAGGTACGTCAACTGGCATAATGAGCGGAATCAACATCCCCGACACAAGGAAGCCCTCGTTGATCGCGTGCTTACGGATACCTGCGAAGATGAACTCAATACCCAAACCTACACCGTACGATACCACGATCAACGGCAAGGTTTTGATCAAGCCAACTTGCAACTTCTCCCAAAGCATGGCGCTGAAGGGATCTGCCGTGGTGATCTCACCCAACGACAAGTAGTACTGATGTCCCACATTCCACATGCCGAAGAGCAAAGCCGGTATCATCGCCACGATAACCATGAACATGGTTCGCTTGAGGTCGATGCCATCGCGGATGTGCGCGCCTTTTTTGGTCACATGGCCAGGAGTAAACGCAAAGGTTTCGAGCGCGTCATACACTACGAAGAAGCGGCTTAACTTGCCACCTTCGGTGAAATTCGGCTTTACCTTATTCTCTAAAAAATCGTGCAACGCTTTCAAGGTCGTATCGATTAAAGTGATTAACTAAATTCTTCCATGATGACATCAATGCCCTGACGTACGATATGCTGTACGTTGATCTTTGATGTACATGCAAATTCACACAAAGCAAAATCTTCAGGTGCTACCTCGTAAATACCGAGTTTCTCCATGAGGTCGATGTCGTTGACCATGATCGCCTTAACCAATTGCACTGGGTAGATGTCAAATGGAAAAACTTGCTCATATTGGCCAGTTACCACAAACGCGCGGTCTTCACCGTTGTTGTTGGTATCTACTTCGTAGGTCTTTGACTTTGGCATGAGCCAACCTGGGTAGGCTTGCGAGAACGAGAGTTTACTCAAACCGGGGCTCAACCAGCCATCCGTTAGCAAAAACTTCGGCGCATGCCCTTCAGGAATTACCGTCACTTGGTGGTGGTAATAACCCAAGTAATTCTCCGGTGAAGAAGAATCGCCTGTGAGCACGTTTCCGCTGATTATGCGAACGTCGCCTGAATTGATATTTCCGTCAACGATGGTTTTCATCTGCGCTCCGATGGTAACGCGGAAATAGCGTGGACGGTTCACTTCTGACCCGGTGAGGGCCACGACTCGCTGAATATCGAACTTGCCTGTACGTAAAAAGCGACCGATGTTCGCCACGTCTTGCGGATTGATCGTCCAAACCACCTCTCCTTTATTGAGCGGAGAAACATGGTGAATTTGTACACCTACGTTTCCTGCAGGGTGCGGTCCGCTTACTTCATGGAGCGATAATCCATCGATAGCCTTGAATGCCGTGCTTTCTTTGCGGTGGCCCAAATGCACCGGCTTTCCATCTGCGAGCACCTTCATTGCCGCGATGCCTGCTTTGAAATCCTCGGCTAGGCCTTCCATCACGAAATCGGCGTCAGGCGCCAAAGGCGAACTGTCGAACCCGGAGATGAAGATGGCCTTGGGTTTTTGATCAGGACGAGCGATAACATTGAACGGACGCTGCACGATGAACGGCCACATGCCGCCTTCGAACAACCGTTTCATGAGATCAGTGCGCGATCCTGAGGTCGGATTGTACGACCCAAAATCTTTGTAAGAAGTTTGCACGTCAGCAGCAATTTCTACGGCTAACACCCGACGTTTTTCGCCGCGCACAACAGCTTTAACTGTTCCGCTTACCGGCGCATTGAAGCGAATAGCCTCGTTGTATTTGTCGTGGAATAGCAAATCACCCGCTTGAACAGTATCGCCTTCTCTGACGATTACTTTTGGGGTAAGATGGTAGAAATCAGTGGGCTTGATCGCAAACAATTGTCCTTTTGAAGGAACTTCGAGAGCCTTTTCAGCTGCACCTTTGAGCCGAATGTCGTTGCCCTTCCGAATCTTAATCGCGTTCGCCATTTGAGGAGGTTTCCTTGATTTTCAGCCGCAAAATTAGGATATTGTGACTGTGGTTACAGAGATGATTTTCCAAAAAAATATAATTTAGATTAATTCCAAATAAGGATCTGTATCTTTGTAAGAATGAAATTAAAGTTGTTGCAATCTATCGTGTTGGGATTGGGTATACTACTTACCCTGATTTCATGCACTTATGCCTTGGGCACAGCGGCAAACGACACGCCGCGCGCGGCAGCAACTCCGCCATCCGCCCGACAGGGCGAAAACCTAAAACCTGCGAACAATGGTCAGAACGCCATTTTTGCGCACCACATTAAAACTGTCACCCTCTACCCTGCTGAGGCTCCACTTTCCCCCCCTTACATTTCTTTAGGCAGTGAGGGTTCACTGGAGTTGCGGTTCGACGATTTGGAAGGCGGCTACCAGAATTATGCGTTTCGGCTAACCCATTGCGATCCGTGGTGGGAGCCCTCCGAGCTTTTGCCCTCAGAGTATATTCAAGGGTTTCACGAGATTTCGATCACCGAAGTTGAGCAGAGTTTCAACAGCATGCAGCCTTACACGCACTACCTTGCGTATTGGCCCAATAACTTTTCAGCGCCAATTATATCGGGTAATTTTTTGCTGAGTGTATACGACGAAGATGACCCTGAGCGCATTTTGATTCAACGGCGTTTAGTTGTTTTTGAGCAATTGATTCGTTTTCAGCCCGATGTGAAAGCATCGAGTATTGTTGCTGAGCGACGCTTTAAGCAAGAGGTTGATTTTACGATTGTGACGGGCGCGTATACCGTCTTTGATCCGAAGCGCGAATTGGAAGTGGCCATTCTGCAAAACGATCGATGGGATAACGCGATCACTGACCTCAAGCCAGTATTTATGCGCGGTCAAGAGCTCATTTACGATTTCAACGCTGAAAACAATTTTGATGGCTTAAATGAGTACCGGTGGGTCGATTTGAAAAGTGTGCGATTTGCTGCTATGGGTACCGATAGCATTCGCGATAAGCGCGACGGTTGGCACTATTACCTCACTCCGGCGCGGAGGCGCACCTATGAAGCCTATCGCACCGATGAAGACATCAATGGCCGTTTTATTATTCGCAACGACGAATTTGAAAGCCATACTGAAGCGGAATACGTGCACGTACATTTTTACGTCCCGATCACAACGGAATTGCCTGGCGCAGCACTGCACGTTATCGGCGATTTTACCGACTACCGACTCACGCCCGATACCCGATTGAAGTGGAATCCCAAGCGCAAATGGTACGAAACCACGTTATTGCTGAAGCAGGGCTATTACAATTATATGTTCACGGTCGTTACTACCGATCGCCTAAAGGGTGACATCACAGCCATTGAAGGCAACCATCAAGTGGCCGAGAACGATTACACGATTTTCGCTTACCACTATCAACCGCAAGGTTTTTATCGCGTGATTGGTGTGTTGGCCACCGATTCGTTTAACCGCTAATTCGATCGTGCGTTAACAGTTATTGCGTTTCTTTTCATCTGCCTAACGGCAGGATGTAGGGGCTCTTTTCCTATTTTTGTCGTGATGCACAGAATCTTACTCGTTGTACTCATCGCTTTGCCGACCTGGTTATCTGCCCAAACAGATAGCACCCGTCAGGTTATTCAATTCAGTGGACTGGTTGTCGCAGGCGATTCCTTGAGTCCGGTTGCCTACACGACGGTATACCGCCAACGCGATAAGCGAGGTACCATCACCGATAATTTAGGATTTTTCAGCATTCCAGCATTTGTAGGTGATACCGTGTACTTTTCGTGCATCGGTTTTTTGAAGTCGGCATACGTTATT